>JAJRQN010000175.1 GCA_024280235.1 Bacteroidota bacterium
AAAATAATCATCGGATTGAGCGGATTTAACGGATGTTTTTCGCTTGCGAAAAACTAAAATCCGCTTAATCCGTTAAATCCGATGATAAATAAATATATGTTATTAGATAACAGTTAATTACAAAATTATAAACACATGAAAAAAGTTAAATGAGTAAATCTGTTTTTCTTTAAAACACAAAATCGAACTTTATCATTAACCGCCACATAATCTATCATGAAAATTGAAAGAAATTTTGATATCCTTGACCAAAACATTAAAGAACATAGCCTGGAAGTAGCCCTGTCGGTGAAAAGAAACGGACAATGGGAAAATTTCACCACAGAGGAGTACAAAGAGAACGCCGATAATTTTAGTTACGGGTTACTAGCAATGGGTTTTAAAAAAGGTGATAAAATTCTGACCATCTCCAACAACCGTCCCGAGTGGAACTTTGCCGACATGGGAATGGGACAAATTGGAGTAGTACATGTTCCGGTTTACCCTAATATTGGCCCTGGAGAATATCAATATATCTTAAAACATTCTGATGCCAGCCTCGCCATTTTGTCCTCTAAAGAATACTACGACAAAATAAAACCACTGGCAGCCGATGTACCAAAAATTAAAAAGATATTTACCTACGACAAAGTATCGGGCGTCCCGAATTGGAAGGAAATTTTGGCACTGGGCAAAGAGAACAAAACCAAGTTTGAGAAAAAGCTCATCAAAATAAAAGAAAATATTTCCAAAGACGATTTACTTTCTATCATTTATACATCAGGTACTACGGGCCGTTCCAAAGGTGTTATGCTTACCCACTTCAACTTTATGAGTAATGTTTCGGCTACACGAAACCTTCTGGATGTGAGTGCCGGAGACCGTTGGATGAGTTTCCTGCCCATGTGCCATGTGTTGGAAAGAATGGTAAACTATCTTGTTCAAGCTAAAGGGTTAGGTGTATATTATGTGGAAAGTATTGACACCATTGGAGAGAACCTGAATGAAGTCCATCCTCACGGCTTTGCCACCGTTCCTCGTGTCCTGGAGAAACTCTTTGACAAAATAATGTTAAAAGGCAAAGAGCTGAAAGGAATCAAACGCTGGCTGTTTGACCAGGCTGTTGAACTTGGTATACAATACGAAGACGATCCGACAAAACGCAGTAAGATGTACAACATAAAACTGAATATCGCCAGAAAATTAATTTTCAGCAAGTGGAACGAAGCACTTGGCGGAGAACTTAAAGTAATTATTTCGGGAGGTGCAGCACTACAACCACGACTGGCAAGACTTTTCAGTGCTGTAGGCATAAAAATAGCTCAAGGCTACGGGTTAACAGAAACTTCTCCTGTTATTTCCGTTAACTATGGCAAATATCCCACAATGCAGGCCGGCAGCGTAGGCCCTGTGTTGGATAACATTGAAGTAAAAATGGCAGAAGACGGCGAAATTCTTATGCGAGGCCCAAGCCTTATGACAGGTTATTACAAGGACTCAGAGAAAACCAAAGAAGCCATCAACGAAGAAGGGTTTTTTCATACTGGAGACATAGGAGAAATCAGAAATAGTGCACTTTGGATTACCGACCGGAAGAAAGAAATTTTCAAACTTTCTACAGGAAAATATGTTGCTCCACAGATTGTGGAAAATGTTTTTAAAGAATCACCGCTTATCGAACAGATTCTCGTTGTAGGCGAAGGGGAAAAATTTGCTGCTGCTGTCATAAGTCCCAACTTTCACTACCTACATGGATGGTGTTTCAAAAACAATGTAAAGTTCCGCGACAATACAGACCTCGTCCGCCACACCAAAGTTCTGGAACGTTACAAGGAAGAAATAGATAAAATAAACAAAACCTTGGGCCGTCATCGACAAATCAAAAGATTTGCACTGACCTGCCGCGAATGGTCCACCGAAACCGGCGAACTGTCTCCCACACTGAAATTAAAGAGAAGCCAACTGAAGAAAGTGTACAAAACTAAGCTGGACAATCTCTACGGGTATACCGATGACTTCGGCGATTTAGGATTAATCAAAAATATGAACAGCAATACCCACCAATAGGTAGAGAAGCCATCTCCATCTTTTGTTGAAGAACTTGTTTACCAGCCCCGCTGCGATAGCAATATTAAAGCGGGGTTTCTTTACACGGGCATGTTTGCTTATAACTAACCGTTAGTGGAACCATCCCTTTTTTCAGGCAAGCTTTTCCATCTTCCCGCTTTTTTCAGACTTTCACTCAACAGCCACTCTATCTGACCGTTGATACTTCGAAAATCATCGGCAGCCCATTTCTCAATAGCTTTCATCATCTCGGGCCGCAATCGAAGAACAAATGGCTTTTTTTTATTGTCCTTATTACTCATCAACCTGTTGCTCTCCTTCCATTAGTCGCCTCATGGCACGCTCTATGGCAGCTGGCCGCTGCGTACCGATAAGCATTTTTTTGCCGTTTGCAAAATAAAGTTGCAGACCTGTTTTCCCCGATACATTGTAAGCTATACCATTTTTTATGCGCCGATATCCATGGCGTCTAGTTTTAGGGCCGTAACCTCCGTATTCAAGAAACGGAGCATACTTTCGCACTTCATAACGGATAATCTGATCCTTTTTTAGGATACGCCATTTCCTCACAAAAACAGGAAACCTGTAATGTATGCCCTCGCTGTCAATGGTTACTTCCAGTCTTGATTTGAAAAACGCCAGCCCCAGTAAAACAATAAAAACAAAAACAAAGGCGAAAATCATAACCAGCTCTTCATTAGAACCAGGATGATTTCCCCACGGGATTCCCACCACCAGTTGCTGATACAGACCATAAACCAATGGCCCCACACTGAGGAGAAAAATCAGTGGATAAATCCATTTGACAGGACTGTTGGCAAACAACTGTACCTCTTTAAAATAATATATATTTTGTCTTTTGTTTTTCATCACAACTCAATTACTGATAAAGTGTTCCGGTATTCACCACCGGCGAAATATCCTTGTCAGAAGTCAGCACCACCATCAGGTTGCTCACCATAGCTGCTTCTTTCTCTTCATCGAGTTCGATAATCTTCTTTTTTGAAAGTTCGTTTAAAGCCATTTCCACCATACCCACAGCCCCTTCAACAATCTTGGTACGGGCAGCAACAATAGCCGATGCCTGTTGCCTTTTCAACATAGCACCGGCAATTTCCTTAGCGTAAGCCAGATAATTGATGCGGGCTTCCATTACTTCGATACCGGCAATTTCCAGCCGCTCGGTAATTTCCTGCTCCAACATAGTGTTCACCTCCTCACTACTACTGCGTAACGTCAAATGTGCATTTTCGTCCTCCAGATTATCATAAGGATAACGCCCGGCCAGTTTACGAATGGCTGCCTCGTTTTGAATATCTACAAACATGGTGTAATCATCCACATCAAAAGCGGCCTTGTAAGTGTCTTTCACCCGCCATACCATGACCACGCCAATCATTATGGGATTCCCCAGCTTATCATTTACTTTGATGGGGTCACTGTCAAGATTCCGTGCACGCAACGAAATGTTTTTCTTCACAAAAAACGGATTAGTCCACCAAAATCCATTCTCTTTTATAGTGCCCTTGTAAGCTCCAAACAAAACCAGCACCTTGGATTCATTCGGGTTAACCACTGTAATGCCTGGCAGTCCGAAAACAGCAAGCACAATAAAAATAATTGTCCATATCATCTGATAGGTAACAATGGCCCAAACAGGCAGCCCGATGAGCAATAAAATAATAATGATCGCCAGATACCCCGGCATGGGTTTAAATAACTTTTCTTCTTTCATGATTAATATTTTTATGATATTATAATAATATTGCAATAATACAACATCATGAAAGATTTGTCAAGTCTTTTTAAAAAAAAGATTAAGAATTGGAAAGGCACAAGAAAAAACCTCAAAAACAGCCGGCTGGCAACCGAATGATAACTGAATGACAACTTTCCGGCAACCGAACGACTCACCAATATCCTGTTTTTCTAAAACAGAGCAATTATTACCTTTGTACATTCTAAATTGACAAGTTTATGACAAAATATGTGGAAACACCGTTGATGAAGCAGTACAACACCATCAAGGCGAAATATCCGGACGCTTTGCTGCTGTTTCGCGTGGGTGATTTTTACGAAACTTTTGGTGAAGATGCTATCAAGGCATCCGGAATATTAGGAATTGTGCTAACCAAAAGGCGCAACGGTTCGGCTTCATTTGTAGAGCTGGCAGGCTTTCCACATCATTCTATCGACACCTATCTGCCAAAGTTAGTCAGAGCAGGTTATCGCGTAGCCATTTGCGACCAGTTGGAAGACCCGAAACTCACAAAGAAAATAGTAAAACGCGGAGTTACCGAATTGGTAACACCTGGTGTTTCACTCAACGACAATGTTCTGGAGCAAAAAGAAAATAATTTTCTGGCTGCTGTCCACCTGACCAATGGTATTTCAGGCATTTCGTTTTTGGACATTTCAACCGGGGAATTTTTTATTGCCCGCGGCAACAAAGATTATATCGACAAATTGTTGCAGGGATTTGATCCCAGCGAAGTAGTTGTCCAGCGGCAGAATCGACAGCAGTTTCTGGAAACTTTTGGCGACCGGTTTTACCTTACTTTTTTTGATGACTGGGTTTTCCGCGAAGACTTCGGCCATGATATATTACTACGCCATTTTAAGACAACCTCATTGAAAGGCTTTGGTGTGGACGGCCTCACCGAAGGAATTATTGCTGCCGGGGCAGCCATTCATTATCTTTACGAAACTCATCACGATAAAATCGATCACATTACAAAAATCAGCCGTATTGATGAAGGAAAATATGTGTGGCTCGACCGGTTCACCATCCGAAATCTGGAACTAATTTATCCGTTGTTCGAAGGTGGAAACGCTTTACTCGACATCCTTGACAAAACGGATTCACCTATGGGAGCACGGCTCATGCGGCGATGGATTACACTTCCGCTAAAAGAAAAGACATCCATTGATGAACGTCTTGATGTTGTGCAGTTTTTTATGGAGAATTCTGAAATAACAGAAAAGTTACATCCGGAATTCAAAAAGCTTGGCGACTTAGAGCGATTGATTTCCAAAGTGGCCACTTACCGCATTAATCCAAGAGAACTCAAGCAATTACAGCGTGCGCTACATTCGGTTGACATAATTAAAAACGTCTGTTCTGAAAGTGGATTACCGGTACTGAAGAAGATGGCTGAACAAATAAACCCATGCAGTTCGCTTGTCAATAAACTGGAAAATGAACTAAAAGAAGAGCCGCCGATAGCTGTAAACAAAGGCAGTGTGATGGCCGATGGCGTTTCGGAAGAACTTGACGAACTGCGTAAAATTGCTTTTTCCGGAAAAGATTATCTGGTACAAATCCAGCAACGCGAAAGCGAACGCACCGGAATTCTCTCGTTAAAAATTGGTTACAACAATGTGTTCGGTTATTATCTTGAAGTAACCAATACTCACAAAGATAAAGTTCCTGACGATTGGCATCGCAAACAAACTCTCACCAATTCGGAACGATACATTACCGAAGAGCTGAAAGAATACGAACAGAAAATTCTCGGAGCCGAAGATAAAATACAAGTATTGGAACAACAGCTTTTTGAGCAGTTGGTACAATATGCTGCAACTTTTGTAAAACCCGTTCAGTTAGATGCTTCTCTGCTGGCCACACTGGACTGCCTAAGCTCTTTTGCCCGCGTTTCTGTCGAAAACAACTATCGCCGACCTGATATCAACGAAGAGTATGCCATTGACATCAAAGCCGGACGACATCCGGTTATTGAGCAAAACCTGCCCCAGGACGAACATTATGTTGCCAATGACGTGTATCTGGATAACAAAAAACAACAAATCATCATTCTTACAGGCCCCAACATGTCGGGAAAATCGGCACTATTGCGACAAACAGCGCTCATTGTGTTGATGGCTCAAATGGGGAGTTACGTACCGGCTGCTTCGGCCAATATAGGCATTGTGGACAAAATCTTCACAAGGGTGGGAGCTTCAGATAATATCTCGTCGGGAGAATCCACTTTTATGGTGGAAATGAACGAAACTGCCAGTATTCTGAATAACATTTCCAACAGAAGCCTCATTTTGCTCGACGAAATAGGCCGTGGCACCAGTACCTATGACGGTATTTCCATTGCATGGTCTATTGTGGAATACCTGCACAATCATCCGGCTTACCGTGCCAAAGTACTGTTTGCCACACATTACCACGAGCTTAACGAAATGGCTGCAAGCCTTTCGCGCATTCGCAATTTCCATATTTCTATCAAAGAAATAGGAAACAAAGTTATTTTTCTGCGAAAGCTAAAAAAAGGCGGCAGCGAACACAGCTTCGGAATTCACGTTGCTGAAATGGCCGGCATGCCGCCGAAAGTATTACAGCGGGCCAAAGAGTTGCTGAAAGTTCTGGAAAAAACCCATTCGCACAAAGAGCTGGAAGAAGGACTGAGCAACATTCCTGCTGCAGATGATTTTCAGCTGAGTTTTATACAACTTGACGACCCGCTGTTGCAGCAAATCAAACAAGATATCCTGAACACGGATATTGACACACTGACACCGGTGGAAGCTCTGATGAAGCTGAATGAAATAAAAAACTTATTGAAAAAAATCTCCTGACATGTTTGATAAATAAAAAAAAGTTTTACATTTGCAATCCAAATTTAAAGCGCGGGAATAGCTCAGTTGGTAGAGCACGACCTTGCCAAGGTCGGGGTCGCGGGTTCGAGTCCCGTTTCCCGCTCACAAATCCCGGACCCGTTTTATTCGGGGCGGGATTTTTTCTTTGAATTGATGCCTGAGTGGTGGAATTGGTAGACACGTTGGACTTAAAATCCAATGAGCATTGCGCTCGTGCGGGTTCAAGTCCCGCCTCAGGTACGAAAAAGGCGTCGCAAGACGCCTTTTTTCGTTATCGTTTTCTATTGATTACCTTAAATCCACAAAATATACCTTCTTGCAGTATGCAATTATGACAATGCTCGCTTAAAGTTTCTTCTCGCCTAAGGAGAGACTGTGTCTGCCAATCATGACACCCATTTTGGCACTTCTCCACATAATAACCTGCAGATTTAAGGTTATTATAAAAATCCTTAAGATTCTGACCATCTTTCATCTTATCTTTTATCTTTGCTGACTGATAAGTCAAACAAAGGAAATAATGATTGCAAAGAACCTCATCACCGATGGCATTATGCCACTTAAAACTTCCGACACGGGGAAAACTGCCCTAAGCTGGATGGAAGAGTACAAGGTTTCTCATTTGCCCATTGTAAACAACCAGGAATTTTTAGGACTTATCTCCGAGCTTGATATTTACGACCTGAACAATTTTAATGAGCCGCTCGGTAATCATAAACTTTCACTAAAGAGCCCTTATGTTTTTGACAATCAGCATATTTACGATGTTCTAAAACTGGTAAACGAGCAAAATCTGAGTTTAGTTCCGGTTCTGAACGAAAAAGGAAATTATCTTGGCTGCATAAACTTGCAAAGCCTCATTAAATATTTTGCACGGGCACTGTCGGTGGACAATCCGGGAGGAATTGTTGTACTCGAAATGACTTACAATGACTACAGTCTTACCGAGTTGGCAAAAATTGTGGAAGAAAATGATGCAAAAATCTTAAGCACCTTTTTAATCAACCACGAAGATTCTACCCGCCTTGATGTCTTTCTCAAATTAAATACAGTAGAAATTTCTGCTATTCTGAAAACTTTTGAACGTTACGACTATTTTGTGAAAGCTTCTTATGGTGAAGAAAATGATATGGATGACCTCAAAGAGCGCTACAACTCTTTAATGAACTATCTGAATGTCTGACCGGAAATTCTTGTACATACTGACGTTTTTCCTTCTTCTAATTGGGATGCAGCAACTACAAGCCCAGTATCAGCTATCCAGAAGCGACACAACGTTTATTGTGGATAACATTTATATTTCCGGAAACAAGCATACAAAAGACAATATTATTTTGCGCGAAATTGAGCTGAAAAAGGGTGATACGGTCTATCTTCATCAACTTCTGCACAAAATAAAGAAAAGCCGGCAAAACCTTATCAATCGTTCACTTTTTAACACTGTTGATATCAGGCCACAACGACATGATTATAATAAAGTTGATCTTTATGTATCTGTAACGGAACGCTGGTATATATGGCCCATTCCTATTTTGTCCTATTCCGATCGTAATTTCAATGTTTGGTGGGAATCAAAGGATTTCTTAAGGGTAAATTATGGTGTTAACCTACAGATCAATAATTTCAGGGGACGTATGGAAACGCTAAACGTTGTTCTGCAAGGAGGGTATGATAAGATGCTACAAGTTGGCTGGGCCATTCCGTATATTAACAAAAAACAAAAATGGGGCCTAAAAGTCTCCGGTGGAGCCATTTTTAACCATGAAACAGATTATGAATTACAAGACAATAAGCTGATTTATTATCATGAAGAAAAAGGTTATTCCAGAAAATGGTATTCAGGCTCGCTAAAAACTACTTTTCGCCCGAAGTATTATTTTGTTCACAGCCTTACATTAAGTTTTAATCACAGGGAATATGCCGATACTTTGCTAAAACTTAATTCAAATTTTGCTTATACACAATCCAGATTTTCTTACCTGACGCTGGAATACAATTTCAAATACGACTTTCGGGATTATGCTCCCTATCCGCTCAAAGGTTTTTACGCCGAAGCTGATATGCGGCAGGATGGATTCGGTATTTTCTCCAAAGAGGTAAACCGGTTTAGCCTTTATTTAATCTTCGACCAATACATTCCGTTACACAAGCGATGGTATTTTGCTTACTCCTTTGCCACACAGATTATCCCCAACAACTACCGTCCCTATTTTCTCCAAAATGGTCTGGGATATGCCCCAATGGCCATCAGGGGATATCAACTTTATGTGGTAAGAGGCAACTGGGTTGGCCAATTCAGGTCAAATATAAAGTTTGCCATTATTCCTGTGAAATCAACCATTCTTAATTTTATATCAACAGAAAAGTTCAACCGGTTTTTCTTTGGATTGTATGCCAATGTTTTTCTTGACGGAGCCTACGTTGCCAATCCCATCCCTGAAAATGACGGTAGCTCTCTGAACAACAAGTTTCTTTACGGAACCGGTCTGGGACTTGATTTTGTTAGTTTTTACGATGTGGTTATCCGTGCGGAGTTTGTTTTCAACAGAAATAATGAACATCACTTTTTTATTAGTTTTGTAGCACCCATTTAGAATGGGGGATGAGTTTCATTCTCTCCGCTATTCTTTTAAATTATAACTTTGTATTTATTGAAAAACAGAATCCGTTATATCATCCTCTTGTCAGGTCTCTCGCTGTTGCTGTTTCCGGTAATGGCAAAAGCGCAGATAAACTATCAGCACTTCCTTTGGGCAGGGCAGGGGGAGCTTTCAAAAAGCAATTTTACACAAGCCATTTATGATTTTAATACGGCACTTGAGTCTAAGCCCAATGGTTTTGAAGCTTATTTTCTACGAGGTATTGCCAAATATAGTTTGGGAGATTTCAAAGGTGCCACCAACGATTTTACCAGAACCATCCAAATTCATCCGCTTTACACCCGCGCATACCAGTATCGCGGTATTTGTTACGATCAGCTGAACAATACGAATCTTGCGCTTTCAGATTTTGCCAAAGCGCTGGAACTTGACCCCTTCAACCCGGATATTTATGTTGCACGCGGCAATACCAAAATGCACATGAATAACTATCGGTCTGCTATTGAAGATTACACCAAAGCCATTCAACTTGACCCAAAAGCCGGTGACGCGTATCTGAACCGCGGAATTGCTTATCATTTACAAAAAAAAGACAGCCTTGCCATGCGCGATGTTAACAAAGCCATTAAGCTGGACTATTTTAATGTGGACGCATGGATAAAACGTGGTATGATCCGGTATGAAATGGACAGTCTGAAAAATGCACTGAAAGACTTTGACCATGCTGCCACATTGAAACCTGACTATCCGTACATTTATTTTCAACGGGCACTTACCTATCTGAAACTTGGCGACACTACACGCGTCTTGAAGGATTACAGCAAAGTCCTTCAACTTGACCCCAATAATGCGCTCACTTATTATAATCGGGCATTGATTAAGTCGATGCAAAAAAATTTTAAAGGCGCACTGACTGATTATAATAAAGTGATTGAGATAAACCCGCGAAATGTTTATGCTTATTACAATCGTGGTGTTGTAGAACTACAAATGCACAAGCCGTTACAGGCGGAAGCCGACTATTCCAAAGCACTGGATATTTTTCCCGGATTTGTGGGTGCCTATATCAACCGTTCCTATGCCCGCCAACAACTCGGCGACAAAAAAGGAGCTTTGGCTGACCACGATTCGGCCACCCGCATCATTGCCAAAGCAAGAGGCGACAGCAGGGTAAGTCGTGCAATATATAAACAATATGGCGATTCCAGTTACTTTAACAAGATTATGACCTTTGAGGCCGATTTTCTGAATGGTGAAATGCGTAAAGGAAGGGTTCAGTTCCAGAAAATAAATATCCAACCCAGACCCGATATTTATCTCATTTATGCCTTTGACCTGCCACCTTCCATCTACGACCAATACCAGGAAGGCGTTTATCTCGACAAAAGCGTTTCTCTTTTTAATGCCAGTAACAAATTGGGAATAAAACTTCTGTTTACGACCAAGCGTTGGCCCATAAAAAAGCAGGACGTACGACAGAAATTACAACTTATTTCCCGAAAGGGTTTCCTCTTGGGAGAACCGGCCAATGCTTTCCTTATCAAAGGAATAATAGAAAGCATGATGCGGAATTATACCACGGCTATTGCCGATTATGACAGTTGTCTTAATAGCGATTCTGCCATAACCTATGCCTATTTTAACCGGGCGACAACGTTGGCAGAGAGGGACGAATCAGCTTATGCTGAAAAATTGTATTCAGGACGAATTGGCATCAGCCTAAGCGGCTTCAACCAAAAAAACAGAAGGAAGGCACTGCTGCCACCCGATTTCAAAAAAAGCCTTCAGGACTATGGCAAAGTACTAAAACTCAATCCCAAGATGAGTTTTGCTTATTATAATCGCGGTAACCTGAAACTCAAATTAAAAAAGTATCAACGTGCCATTGACGACTATTCCAAAGCCATCCGGCTGAAGCCAAAAATGGCTGAGGCTTATTACAATCGTGCGTTAATTCTGCTTTATCTGAAAGAAAATGCGCTGGCCTGCAAAGACCTGAGCAAGGCGGGAGAGCTGGGAATTTCGGATGCGTACAACGTGATTAAAAGATATTGCTCGCATTAAGTTAGTTTCGCCGTAACAATCGGATAAATAATTATTTACCTATTTTAATTATCGTAAAATTTTAGGTTCTTCGCCATCAAAACCGGAATTAATGGTGAGGAATTCATCGAAGCGTTTTTGAATGAGGTCGCAATAGCCGGCATCAATTTCATAGCCAACAAATTTACGTCCGGTTTGCAAAGCAGCAATAGCCGTGGACCCGGCGCCCATGAACGGATCCAGAATCACATCGCCGGGATTACTGCTTATTTCGATAAAAGGAACACACACTTTCAGCGGTTTTTGTGTCTTGTGTTTTGTACGTTCTTTTCCCATGCAAATGGGATTTTCAATCAGATTGTCCAGCCCGCCATTGCGCAGCGCATCTTTCAGTAATTCCAGTAATTGTCCTGTTTTATCTTCTTTGCGATATTTCTCAATAAGACTTTCAATATCGGTGCGGGTAATAGCGGTATTCCTGTAATTATGCATCTCGTTCACCGGTTTGTGATTCCATGTGGCCGGACTTCCTTTTGAGAAATGAATCAGTAGTTCCATGCTGTTGGCATACATTTTTCGCGAAGAGATAGCCGGAAAAGGATTGGTTTTATGCCAGTGAATCACCTTGCGCACTTTGAAGCCGGCAGATTCGATGATACGGTTTAGATAGGAAACGAAATCGTCTGCACAAAACAGATAACCGCTGGCGCCGGGTTTGGCCACACGAAAGACTTCTTTCAGAATATCTTCGAGAAAAGTCAGGTACTCTTTCTCCGATTGAAATCCGTCAAACTCGAACTCTGTAACTACATCTTTGTGATTTTTCAGCCCTTTCACATTCTGTGCCCGATATTGAAAATAAGGCGGATCCGTAAAAATCATATCTACCGAAGCATCGGCAAGCTCCTGCATTTTTGGATGACACGATTTATTAAAGACCACATTCATGATGTTTGGTAGCATAAAACGGTTAAGAGTTTTGAATAAAAAGAAACAAACAAGTTTGGCAGACTTGCCATCATCGTTTTACAATTCCTTGTCAATCAGTTTAATTTTCTCTTTCAACAGGTTGTAATCTTTTTTGGCCTGCTCAATTTTTTTCTCAAAATCGCTTACCAGGGTTTTAGCGCTTGAAAAGAAGCCTATATTATTCTCCCACAACGAAATATCTTCTTTTAACTTATTCATCTTGGCCGACAATACAGAACGCTCACGCAGCATACGGTGTTCTCCTTCGGGAGATTTTTTAAGTACTTCGAGTTTGTTTTTAAAACCTCTGGAACTCAACTCTGCCTGAGATAGATTCATCTTCCCGAGTAATTTCTCATAAGCTTCGTGATAGCTTTTGTAAATTTTATCTTTCACATGAAAGGGCACATGACCGATGTTTAACCAATGCTGCTGAAATTCCTTTAACGCCGTCAGATTTTCATCTTTATCCGCTTTAACAGTAAAATCAAGCATGGAAGCAACAAGTTCTTCCTTCTTTTTCAGATTTTCATCTTCCTCTTTGTGATTATTTTTATAAAAGGCTGATTTCCGGTTAAAAAACTCGTCGCAGGCAGCCCTGAAACGTTTCCATATTTTATCGGAATATTTACGTGGTACGGGGCCAATTTCTTTCCATGCCTTCTGAAAACCAATGAGTTCGTTGGTAACTTTTTTCCAGTCGGTACTCTCACTGATGGCCTCTGCTTTCTCACACAGCGCAATCTTCTTGCTGTAATTATCCATCTGGCTCTCTTTCAGTGCGGAGAAAAAAGAACGTTTGTTGGAATAAAAAGCATCGAGTGATGTTTTAAAACGTTTCCAAATCAAATCATTTTTTGCTCTTGGCGCCCTGCCGATTTTTTTCCAGCGATTCAACAGGTCATTAAACTTATCCGTTGCTTTCTGCCACTCTTTTACAGAAGATGGCTGCATCTCTGCAATTAATTTCTCAGCTTCTGCACAAAGGGATTCTTTAGCTTCAAAGTTTTTCTCCTGCTCCTCATGAATATCTTTGTAATGCTCACGCCGTAACTGATTGATTTTATCGGTAGCTGCTTTAAAACGCTCCCACACTTCATCTTTTTGTTCGCGGGGTACAGGTCCTATCTCACGCCAATCGTCGTGATATTGCTGTAGTTTTTTGAAGGAGTCCAACGCTGACTTTTCCTCTAAAAGTCCTTCTGCTTTTTTACAAAGTTCTATTTTTTGCTCCAGATTTTTTTTCAGGTCAAGATCACGCAACTCCTTGTTGATTCTTACCTTATCAAAGAATTTCTCAACCAGAAAATGATAATTCTGCCACAGGTTATTCAGCTCTCCGGCAGGTACCAGCCCTGCTTCTTTCCAACTCTGTTGCAATCGCTTAAATTCGTCATAGGTTCTTTTGAGCGTTTCTTCAGAAGCAATCAACTGTTTCAACTCCTCAAGAATTTCAAGTTTCTTCTTTAGATTATGCTGTTTAACCTTTTCCAGTTCTTCGGAATATTTTGCTCTGTTGTGGCGGTAAATGGAGAAGGCATCATCAAAGCGTTTCTCCAATGGGCCGGTAACATGGGCAAAATCCTCTTCTTTTCCGCCATTAGCAAGGAAAGCTTGTTTTTGATGATTAATCTCTTCTCTGTTAAGATGATAAAAAGCACCTTTTATCCTCGCTACACGGGCTTTAATTACTGTAATATCTTTTTCGCGCACCACTTCTTCAAGCAGCTCCACAAGTTCCTGTTTGTTCAAATGATCAAAATCAATCTCCTGTTCCACGATAGACTTCCTGTTATCTGCCGATGCTTTCGTATTGGTATCTCTGATAAGACCGAGCACAAAAGTCTGTTCTGCTTCTGAAAGAGCCGTCTTCTTTTTAGCCGTTTTAGGAACAGCTACGCTATCCGCTTTGGCACTTGGTTTACCATCACGCACAAGCTTAAGAATTTTTACTTTGAGTGTCTTGGGAATCTGTTTTTTAGGTCGTTTCCGGGGTTTCGGTTTCAAAATTTCAGAATCTTTCTCGGCACCTGTCGATTGGATCATTTTAACGATGCTTTTTTTTTCGTCATCGCTAAGGCCTTTTTTGCCTTTTTTGGTTTTTGGGGTCGCTTCTTCAACCCGGAGCTTCTCCTCCTGCTGTTTGTCAACAGGATTTTGATTGATTTGATCTTTCTTTTCCATAATACATTTTTTACACATCCGGCTTTTTATCCGGTAGGAGCGTTTCAAGGCTTGCAAAAATAGGAATTTATTGAAATACGGATACTTTTCACAAAGAAATATCCGTGAAACACATCATTATTTTTCCAAATTCAGATTTTTTATGATCTTCTTTTATCTTTTCATTAGGTCATCCGGAAGAAGCCATTCTCCTATTCTTATTACAAATTATTTCTTTCCGTTTAATCC
>JAJRQN010000176.1 GCA_024280235.1 Bacteroidota bacterium
AGTAATTTTCCCAGAGGATTAGAATTGCAAAAAAACCTTTTTAACTTTGCATTTTTTAATTGGATTATGAGAAAATTATTAAATGAAGAGTTGGGGCGGTTGGATGTGGCGGCTTTTAAGAAAGCACCTAAGATACCTATTATAGTAGTACTTGATAATGTCAGGAGTCTTAACAATGTAGGGTCGGCTTTTCGTACTTCCGATGCCTTTCGGGTGGAAGCAGTGTATTTGTGTGGTATCACGGCGCAACCTCCCCATCGCGAGATTCAGAAAACTGCTCTCGGTGCTACCGAGTCGGTGGATTGGAAATACTTCAGCTCTACTTCGAAAGCAGTGGACTACTTACATGCAGAGAATTATCAAATTGTTGCTATCGAACAGGCAGATGAAAGCGTCGGGTTACAGGATTTTCAAATAGATGCAGGGAAAAAATATGCACTGGTTTTTGGAAACGAAGTAAAAGGTGTGGAAGAAGAAGTAGTGAAAAATGCCGATAAGGTTGTAGAGATTCCTCAATTTGGTACAAAGCATTCGCTAAATGTTGCGATAAGTATTGGCATAACCTTGTGGGATTTATGGGTAAAAGTCAAAAGAATAAACCAATAGAATTTTTTGCAAAAAATTACGTTAAAAACTTTGATTTGCAGTGTAATTTAAAAAAAGTTGTATATTTGCATATTGTACGGATGGGTAATTCGCCTGTCCTTATTGTAAAACAAAAGTAAAATACAGTGAAAGTTTGGAATTTTAAAATCATAAACCTAACAAAATGAAAAAAAATTATTCTTTAACCCGGATGCTCGCGCTGAGCATATTGATGGTGTTGCCATTGGCATTTTATGCGCAGAACGCCACCTCGAGCAAAAAAGAAAAGCAAAAGACCGAGAAAAAGACTAAAAAGGCGAAGACAAGTTTTTCCCCATATCTGTTTGGTCAGGCTCAGTTTGGAGCTTCCTGGTCGCATGCTGAAATTGCTACGACATTATTTGTTCCTGATTTAACCAGTGGTCACAATTCTTTTGTTGGTGCAGGTAGTCTGGGAATCGGTTGGCAGTTTTTGCCTTGGCTGAATGTATATGGAGGTCTTAACCGTGGATATGCCAAGGGCTATTTATGGTCTGGTAACAGTAAAGGAAAAAATAAATACATGCCCAATCCGGCTCATAATTATTGGTTTACATCAGATTATTATGGTGCAGACCTGAATCTTGGTTTAAATCTTTCCAACCTTATCGGTGGATACAAAACTCGTTTGGTTAGTTTTGGTTTTCATGCCGGTTTAGGCCAGTCGCAATGGAAATCGAAAACCTATGACAAAACTACAGGTAGTTTAGTTGCCCGCCATGGATACAGCGGAAATACTGATTCTCACAATGGTGGTATTTCTAACCGTAAAGTGAGCATGACTATTCCTGTGGGGGCCGATGTTAACTTTTCTTTAAATGAAAAATGGGATATTTACGGCGACTATACCTATAATTGGATGGATACTGACTTGCTGGATGGTATTGTTTCCGGATATGGGAATGCTGGTAGGGATGCCACGGTAAGTGCTTCTCTTGGTATTCGCTATAAATTCACTCCGGGTGGTGTTGGCTCGATGGCAAAAAAGGCACTGGAGAAAACAACGATAAATGCAAATTCAGAAAACAAACCTAAAATGCTGGTTGAATCCGGTGATAGTATTCAGATTACGGTAAACGGGACATTCCCACCCAAATATTTCGGTAAAAATGCTGTTATGATGATTCAGCCGGTTGTAAAATATGAAGGTGGCGAAAAAATGCTCAGCCCGATTAATCTTAAAGGTGAAAAAGTTGCCGGCGGTGGAGAATTAATTAGTTATCAAAATGGTGGCTCTTATTCAAAAACTTATAAAATACCTTACGAAAAAGGTATGAATGTTGCTCAGCTGGTTACCCAATCCGTAGTTTATCCTTATTCCGGAAAAGAGTATGCTTCAGTGAAAGATGCTGTTGCCGGTGAGAAAAAAGCAAAAGTTATTCCGGAAAGAAAAATTGCCGACGGAACGATTGTTACTTCCAGATTGCTTCAGCATAACGAAAATTTCTATTTCGCACCTGACAAATATGAAAAAGAAACTATCATTACTAATAAATCCAGTTTATTCTTTAAAGTCAATATGGCCAAACTTAACTGGCGTCTGCCTCTTAATAAAAATAAAGAAAATTATAACGCTTTAAAAGGCAATCTTGCTGATCTTTACAAAGGATGGGAAGTCAAGAGTATTGATATTCAGGGTTGGGCCTCTCCCGAAGGAGAAGAGACTTTTAATCAGGGCCTTTCTGAACATCGTGCACAAACCATGGAGAAATATGTTAAAGCAAAAATTAAGAAAGAGTTGCGTAAAAAAGACAATACTTTCGCCTTTAAAAGTGTAAATGATCTGACATTTAATATTAATGCCAACGGGCCTGACTGGAATGGATTTATGAAAGCCGTTGAGAAATCTAATATTGCTGACAAATCTGCCATCCTTAATGTGGTCAACTCTGCTAACGAAAGTAAAAAAGAAGAAGAAATCAGAAATATGATTCAGATTTATCCTGAGCTGGAACGTGATATTCTTCCTCCTTTGCGTCGTGCCGAGCTTTATGTAAATGCCATTGAACCTAAAAGGCCTGAAAGCGAAATTGCTGCTCTTTCTACCAGCTCCAACTATGGAGAGTTGAAAATAAATGAAATTCTGCATGCTGCCAATTTAACGAATGACCTGAATACAAAAAAACAGATTTATGCAAATGCTATGAAAAGCTATCCTAAATGCTGGAGAGCTGTAGCTAATGCCGGAGCTGTTGATGTTGAGCTGGGTAACTATAAGGAAGCTAAATCGTTACTTATGAAAGCAATGAAAATGAATAAGGATGCTTCAGTTGTAAGAAATAGCATGGGCGCTCTTCAAGCCAGAATGGGTGATTATAAAAAAGCTGAACATTGCTTCCTTTATGCTTAGAAGTTAGGGGCAGACGAAACTTATAATCTTGGCATTGTTAATATTATGAAAGGTAATTATGCTAAGGCTGTCATGTTGCTGAGTAATACCAAATGTGATTACAATCTGGGGCTTGCCCAAATGCTGAATGGAAATCTTGATCAGGCTGCCGGTACTTTGAAGTGTGCCAAAGAAAATGCTGCTAATGATTATCTTTTGGCAATTGTTGGTATTCGTAAAGGCGACAACGCCATGGTTTATAAATATCTTACCAAGGCTATTAAAATAGATCCTTCTTATGCAGGTAAAGCTGCCAAAGACCGTGAATTTATTAAGCTTTTCAACGAAGCTGATTTCAAAGCTTTGACGGGTAATAAATAAATTTTAATTGTCAAATATAAAAAAGGGAGCCATCGGCTCCCTTTTTTGTTTGGTAACAATATTGCTTATGGTTTCATCAATGCTTCAATTTCTTCCACTTCGATGGGAAAATCAGCCATCAGGTCGATGGGTTTCCCGTCAGTAATGAGAATATCGTTTTCAATACGGATACCTGTCTTCTCCTCCGGGATATAAATTCCGGGTTCGCAGGTTAAGACCATTCCCGGTTTCAACGGTTCGTGTTTTGCACCCACATCATGCACATCCAACCCCATGAAATGCGAAGTACCATGCATAAAGTATTTTTTAAACAGGGGATTGTTCTTATCCTGTCTCCTTACTTCCTCCGGGCTGAGTAGTCCCATCTGAATCAACTCTTTCTCCATCAGCTCGTTAGCTTTGTCATTGATATCGTTGATGGTACTGCCGGGAACGTATTGTTTCTTAACCTCTTTCATAACCCGAAGTACCGCATTGTAAAGCTCCTTTTGCCGAGGCGTAAATTTGCCGTTGACAGGAATGGTTCGGCTTAAATCAGCTGTGTAATTGGCATATTCAGCTCCAAAGTCCATGAGTAGCAGGTCTCCATCTTTACAAATCTTGTCGTTTTCAGTGTAATGCAGTACGCAGGCACTTTTTCCCGATGCAACAATAGGAGCATAGCCATGTCCTCCGGCTCTGTTTCGGGTAAACTCGTGGCTTATCTCAGCTTCCACCTCAAATTCCCACACGCCCGGTTTGGTAAACTTCAGTATTCTGCGCAATGCCTTATTGGTGATGGCACTGGCCTCTTTAATAAGGTCAATCTCCTGTTTGCTTTTGATGATACGCTGTTTGGTAAGCATGGGGGCAGCCCTGTGATAAGTGTGAAAGGGATATTGCGCCTGTAATGTTTTTCCAAGTCTTGTTTCGCGGGATTCCACATCCGGAAAAAATTTAATGTATTCGTTGGAATTCAAATACACATCATCAAAATAGGACATAACCTCTTTAAGAGCAGGTTCAAAATCGTCCAGCCAATATACATTTTCTATACCGGAGGTTTCCTTTGCCTCTTTCTTTGTGTATTTGTGCCCTTCCCATATTTCTAAGACTTCATTTGTTTTGAGAAGAAACAATGCTTCCTTCAGCTTTTCGTTTGGACAATTCGGCGCAAGAATTAAAATACTTTTTTCCTGTTCAATTCCTGTCAGATAAAAAAAATCGGAACTTTGTCGAAAGGGATAATACTGGTCGCCATTGCGTGGAGCCTGGTCATTGGAATAAAAAATGGCAAATGAACTCTTATTCATCTGTTTTACGAACTCTTTTCTGTTACTTCTGAATAATGTGTTACTAATGTTGTGATATCTCATCGTGTAAATATTTAAACTTGTTATAAATTATCAGAGTTGGGAACGAATTTTCATGTTTCGCATTGTGTTGTCTTAATACTTTGATAAATTTGTGCATCTGTATTTTAAGACAAAATTAAATAATTAACTTAAATGTTATGTTAAATTCGTTATTATGAGTAATAAACCTTACTATTCTTCGGTTACGAAGAAAATCATCATGTCGCTGATGGGGCTGTTTTTGGTAACGTTTCTGGTGGTTCATCTCACTTTGAATTCGTTTTTGCTCTTCAGCAATGATTTGTTTAATGAGGGTGCCCACTTTATGGGAACCAATGTATTTATCCAGGTATTCCAGTGGGTACTGTTTGCCGGATTTGCCATCCATATATTTTATGGCATTGTTCTGCAGATTCAAAACTGGATGTCTCGTCCTAAAGGCTATAAAAGAAGAGCTTTTATGGAGCAGTCGCCTTTTTCAAAGTATATGATTTATACCGGCCTTTTAATCTTTATCTTTTTGATTATTCATCTCGGTAACTTCTTCTTTGTAAAAATGGGTTGGATTGGGAATGGTGTACCATTGACTTCAAATGGAGAGGAAAATATGGCACAGCTGGTACGAAGTCTGTTTCAGTACGGAGGTTATGTAACCTTTTATGTGGTTATGTTTCTGCTTATGGGCTTCCATCTGGACCATGCTTTCCAGTCGGCATTTCAGACTCTCGGGCTGAATCATAAAACTTACTGGGGCTTTATCAAAGGCCTGAGTCGTGCTTATGCCATAGTTATAACTCTTGGCTTTGTCATCATTCCTTTGTTTATTTACTTTAAAATAGTATAGCGTTATGACTAAGATAAATTCAAAAATTCCTGATGGTCCGATAGCAGAAAAATGGACACGGTATAAAGAACATCAAAAACTGGTTAATCCTGCCAATAAGCGCAAAATTGATATTATTGTTGTGGGAACAGGACTTGCCGGTGGTGCTGCTGCTGCCAGTCTTGGTGAAATGGGCTTCAATGTAAAAGTATTTTGTATTCAGGACAGCCCGCGGCGTGCACATAGTATTGCCGCTCAGGGCGGTATAAACGCTGCCAAAAATTACCCGAATGATGGTGATACCATTTACCGTCTGTTTTACGACACTGTAAAGGGTGGTGATTATCGTGGCCGTGAATCCAATACATACCGCCTTGCCGAAGTTAGTAACAATATTATTGATCAATGTGTGGCACAAGGTGTTCCCTTTGCCCGTGAGTATTCCGGATATCTTGCTAATCGCTCCTTTGGTGGAGCATTGGTTTCCCGTACGTTTTATGCACGAGGACACACCGGCCAGCAGCTTTTGCTTGGCGCTTATGGTGCTCTAAGTAAAGAAATTAAAAGAGGTTCTGTGTCAATGTACACACGCCGCGAAATGCTTGACCTGGTGGTGATGAAAGATGGACGTGCACGTGGCATTATTGTCAGAAACCTCTTTACCGGAGAACTTGAACGTTACAGTGCTCATGCTGTGCTGCTGGCAACAGGAGGCTACGGAAATGTCTATTTTCTTTCTACCAATGCCATGACTTCCAACGGAAGTGCTGCCTGGCGTGCATACAAGCGTGGTGCCTATTTTGCTAATCCGTGCTATGTGCAGATTCATCCAACCTGCATTCCCGTTCATGGCGAATTTCAGTCAAAGTTGACGCTTATGAGTGAAAGTTTGCGTAATGATGGCCGAATTTGGGTTCCCAAGAATAAAGAAGATGTTGAAAAAATAAGAAAGAAAGAGATTCGCCCGCGTGATATTGCAGAAGAAGACCGTGATTATTACCTCGAAAGAAGATACCCGGCCTTTGGTAATCTGGCCCCTCGTGATGTCTCTTCCCGTGCTGCAAAAGAACGCTGTGATGCGGGATATGGCGTTGGCCCCACCGGCCTTGCTGTTTTCCTTGACCTTAAAGATGCCATCCAGCGTTTGGGTAAAGATGTTATCAAAGCAAGGTATGGAAACCTGATTGATATGTATGAGCGTATTGTGGATGACAATGCGTATGAAACGCCAATGATGATTTATCCGGCAGTGCACTATTGTATGGGCGGACTTTGGGTTGACTATGAACTGCAAAGTAATATTCCCGGCCTGTTTGTGGGTGGCGAGTCCAATTTCTCAGACCATGGAGCTAACCGTTTGGGCGCCTCTGCCATCATGCAGGGACTGTCTGATGGCTATTTTGTGTTACCTTATACTATGCAAAATTACCTTGCTGACCAGATTGCAGTAGGTCCTATCCCAACAGATTCAGCTGAATTTGATGATGCTGAAAAAGATGTCCGGGCCAGAATCGACAAGTTGATGGAGGTAAAAGGAAAAGAACCGGTTGACTATTTTCATAAAAAGCTGGGACATATCATGTGGGAACATGTTGGTATGGCCCGTAACAGAGCAGGTCTGGAAGAGGGTATTAAGATGATTCAGGAAGTTCGTAAAGAATTCTGGAGTAACGTACGTGTTCCGGGTAATGCCAATGGAATTAATATTGAACTGGAAAAAGCACTTCGTGTAGCTGACTTCCTCGAATTAGGAGAGCTGATGGCACGCGATGCCCTGCACCGTGAAGAATCAGCAGGCGGACATTTCCGTGAAGAATATCAGACCCCTGATGGTGAAGCCATGCGTAACGATAAAGACTTTATGTACGTAGCTGCCTGGGAATATCCGGGCGATGACAAAGAGCCGATACTCAACAAGGAAGCACTAAAATATGAAGCTATTGAGGTGAAGACACGTAACTATAAAACTGCCTGATAGAGTATTAACGGATTTAAAAACATTAAATAACAAAACAATGGATTTAAAATTAAAAATATGGCGTCAAGCCTCTCAAACCGATAAAGGCCAATTTGTAGATTACGATGTCCAGGACATATCACCAGATACCTCTTTTTTGGAGATGATTGATATCTTGAATGATAAGCTTGTTGAAAAAGGCGATGATCCCGTAGCTTTTGACCACGACTGTCGTGAAGGTATTTGTGGAATGTGCAGCATGTTTATCAATGGACATCCACATGGCCCTGAATCGGCAACCACCACCTGTCAGCTGCACATGCGTAAATTCAAAGATGGCGAAACCATCGTAATTGAACCATGGCGTGCCAGACCTTTCCCTGTCATCAAAGACCTGATTGTGGATCGTTCTGCATTTGACGAAATTATTCGTGCCGGAGGTTATATCTCAACCTCTACGGGAGGTGTTCCTGATGCTAATGCGGTTCCCATAAGACGGGAAAATGCAGAACTTGCTATGGATGCTGCCGCATGTATCGGCTGTGGCGCTTGTGTGGCCGCTTGTAAAAATGCTTCGGCTATGCTGTTTGTCTCCGCCAAAATTTCGCAGTTTGCCCTCTTGCCACAAGGAAAAGTGGAAGCGAAAGATCGTGTGAAGGAGATGGTGGCTAAAATGGACGAGCTTGGTTTTGGTAATTGTACAAACACCTATGCTTGTGAAGCCGAATGCCCAAAGGAAATTTCCATTACCAACATTGCCCGCCTGAACCGTCAGTTTATCGGTGCAAAACTGGGATAATAGGGCTTCCTTAATTCTTAAAAACGGGTATTCATCATTGATGGATACCCGTTTTGGTTTATTGCATATTATTTCCGTTTCATCAATGATAAATCCGGTTTTCTTTTGCCTTCTTTTCCGTACTTTTGAACAAACAAATACAGAGGAATGCAATTTAAAGATGTTATTGGTCAACAGGCTGTAAAAGAGAGGCTGAGAGTTAGTGTCAGAGAAAATCGTGTGGCCCACACCCAACTGTTTTTAGGGCCGGAGGGTTCGGGAGCTTTGCCCTTGGCCATTGCCTTTGCGCAGTATCTGAACTGTCAGAATAAAAAGGACGGCGATAGCTGTGGAACTTGCCCTTCCTGTGTAAAGTATCAAAAATTTGCCCATCCCGATTTGCATTTTATTTTTCCCACTGCCACCAACGAAAAAATCAAGAAATATCCTCAGTCAGAACTTTTTCAGGAAGAATGGCTTAATTTTATACGAAAAAACAGGGGTTATATCACACAAAGTTCCTGGTACCAAAATCTTGGTATCGGAAATAAGCAGGGAACTATATATGCACGTGATGCCAACGAAATTGTCAAGTTGATAGGTTTCAAGCCTTATGAGGCATTATTTAAGGTTGTGATTATTTTTCAGGCTGAACGGCTGCATGTGGCTGCTTCCAATAAATTGCTGAAAAGTTTTGAAGAACCACCTGATAACACGCTAATTATTCTCGTTGCTGACCGCTACGAATTGGTTATCCCAACAGTTCGCTCCAGAGCACAGCTGATAAAGGTTCCTAAACTGAAAGAAACTGCAATTCGGGATACATTGCTTGACCAATTTTCTGAAAAGCTGACTGATGAAAAAGCGGGGGAGTTTGCTGTCTTGTCGCAGGGCAGCTGGAATCTTGCCCTGGAACTTATGGAGCAATCCGATGAAAGAGAATATAATTTTATGAAATTTCGTGAATGGATGCGCCTTTGCTTCAGCGGTAAAGATTACGTAGCTTTGTTTGGAATAATTCAGGAGTTGTCGCGACTGGGGCGCGAGAGGCAAAAAAGATTTCTCAAATATGGCCTGCAGGTAATGCATAACAGCCTGATGATTAACGGAAAACAAGGTGTGCCCATAGTGGCACGCAACAGTGAAAAAGACTACCTGCTGAAGTTTGCTCCGTTTGTGAATACTGCTAATCAAAAGCGGATGTATGAGCTGCTTAATGAGGCCATCTATCATGTGGAACGCAACGCTCATCCCGGTATCCTTTTTGCCGATTTGAGTTTTAAGATGACAGAATTGATGATGGCCGGAAAGAAGGCTGTGGTACAGTAGTAATTAGTAGTGAAAAGGTCGAAAACTTTTAAAGCCGGGAAATTTGCTTCAAGTAGAATTTTCCTACTTTTGTGCTTTCGAGAATTGAAGTTGTGAGAAATGGAGAATAATTTGGAAAATAAAGACGAAAATGTAAATATTACAGGTAACAGAGGCTGTTGTGTCGTTGATTCGGAGTCGGAAAACTATTCTGTTAACCAGCGGAGATGTTGTAAACTAAGCTCTTTCAACTGGCTTTCCGGATTTGACGATCCCGTACAAAATGAACAGGAGCATGTTGTGGAAGTTCGTTTTAAAAATGGTCGCAAAGATTTCTTTTTAGCTCCTCCTGAACTTCATCTTAAAGAAAATGAAATTGTTACGGTTGAAACAAGCCCCGGACATGATATCGGAATTGTAGCACTAACCGGAGCATTGGTGCAGCAACAGATGAAAAGAAAAAACTTTAATTATTCCAAATCGGAAATGAAAAAAGTGTATCGTCATTCCCGGATTAGTGACATTGAAAAATGGAACTCCGCCGTTTTACAAGAACAAAAGACCATGTTTGGTACGCGCCGGATAGCGGAAGAACTGGGTCTCGAAATGAAGGTAAACGATGTGGAGTATATGGGTGATAAAACCAAGGCTATCTTCTATTTTACTGCTGGTGAGAGAGTTGATTTCCGTCAGCTGATTCGAAGGCTTGCTGACGAGTTTAAAGTGCGTGTGGAAATGCGACAGATTGGCGTACGACAGGAAGCTGCCAAACTTGGAGGAATAGGCTCCTGTGGGCGCGAACTTTGTTGTGCTTCCCACATGAGTACTTTTAAAAGTGTCTCAACCAATTCGGCACGGACGCAACAGCTGTCGCTGAATCCGCAAAAGCTGGCCGGACAATGTGGCAAACTTAAATGTTGTCTGAATTATGAACTCGATGATTACTTAGATGCACTCTCAGAGTTCCCTGATAGTAAAACGGTTCTGCGAACAAAAAAAGGAACTGCTTACCATCAGAAAAGTGATATTTTTCAGAAACTTATGTGGTTTGCTTATGCCGATGATCCCAACAATATGATGGCACTACCGGTTGATAAGGTTAAAAAAGTCATCGGAATGAATCAGAGAAACAGGTTTCCCGTTGATTTGGAGGCTTTTGCATTGCAAAAAGAACAAAATACAGCTGAACTATCCACAGATGCGGATAATTTTGCACCATATATTTAAATATCGGATTTTCAAACTTTGTACTCGTTCTATTATTTGGATAATAAAATATACAATTTTTCATTATTAATACATGCTTTCATTTCGTTTTAAGATATTGTTTCCTTTGTTTTTTGTAGCCATTCTTCTTTTTGCGGGTTGCAGCAGAAGTACTTTATTTACACAGGCAGTCAATTTTCATGACTCATGGCCTAAGGAAAAGGCTGCAAAATTTGTTGTGCCGGTAAAAGATACCCTTTCGCCGTTTAATTTTTATATAAACATACGTCACACGGGGAAATATCGTTTCAGTAATCTTTATCTGTTTATGCAGACCCGTTTCCCGAATGGAACATATACACGGGATACGCTTGAAATTATTTTGGCCAATGTTCAGGGAAAATGGCTCGGTAAAGGCTGGGGTGAAATAAAAGAAGAACATGTTTTACTTAAATCGAAATTGAAATTTCCCATGATTAGAAATTATGAGTTTCTGGTGTGGCAGGCTATGCGTGTTGACACGCTTAAGGCCATAAGAAGTGTGGGGATTGACATTGAAAAAGATGATTAATATTTTTTGAAAAAATAATATTTCATGGAGCAGAAAAAGACGGGCAACACAGTGAAGAAGAAACGGAAGTGGTTTAATTATATAACCAAGTTCTGGTTGCTGTATTTTATTGGTTTTGGGCTAATTATACTGTTTTTCTATGGCATTGTTACCGGATTTTTCGGGAAAATGCCTACTTTTCAACAGTTGGAAAATCCCAAAAGTAATCTTGCCTCCGAAGTGATATCCTCTGATGGACATATCATGGGAACCTACTTTATCGAAAACCGCTCCAACGTTACCTATCGTCAGGTTTCACCATATCTTGTTAATGCACTGATTGCTACGGAAGATGTACGTTTTGAGGAACATTCCGGGATTGATCCACGGGCATTGCTCCGGGTGCTCTACGGTGTTCTCACCGGAAAGCATAAAGGAGGTGGCAGTACCATTACACAGCAACTTGCCAAAAATCTTTTTCCTCGTGGTAAGCTGAATAAGCTTCAGCTGGTGGTTCGTAAATTTCAGGAGTGGGTTACGGCTGTTAAGCTGGAGCGGTATTATTCAAAGGAGGAAATCATTGCCATGTACCTGAACACGGTTTTTTTCGGGCACAATGCTTATGGAATTAAATCAGCTGCCAAAACATTCTTTGACAAAACTCCCGACTCGCTCAATCTGCAGGAAGCTGCTCTGCTGGCCGGTGTGGTAAATATGCCTACACATTACAGCCCGATTTTGCATCCACAGGCAGCCTTGAAAAGACGAAACCTTGTACTGTCGCAAATGGCTAAATACCACTATATTTCTATGGCCGTTCGCGACTCGGTTCAAAACCTGCCTCTTGGCGTCGAAAACTATGGCCTGCTGAACCACAATACCGGTGAAGCCCGCTATTTTAGAGCATACCTCAGGCAGATTATGAATAAATGGTGTTCTACCCATTTCAAATCAAATGGCCGGCCTTACAACCTTTACAAAGATGGCTTGCGCATCTATACAACAATTGATACCAGAATGCAGCGCTATGCCGAGGAGGCTGTCCATGAGTATCTTGCAGATTATCTGCAGCCGACATTTTATAAGCACTGGAAAAATCAACCCCATGCACCCTTTGTCTTCCCGGGAGCAAGTAGTAAAGAGATTCAGGACCAAATTGATAAAATAATGAACCAGGCCGTTCATCGTTCGGATCGTTACCGCATAATGAGAAAAGACGGCGTCTCCCCTGATTCTATTAAATTGGCGTTTGAAAAGCCGGTATCTATGAAGGTGTTTTCATGGAAGGGTATTATTGATACGGTTATGTCTCCCATGGATTCCATCCGCTATTATAAGTATTTTCTTAATGCCGGCCTGATGTCTATGGAACCACAGACAGGATACGTGAGAGCCTATGTAGGTGGTATCGATTATCGTTTTTTTCAATATGACCATGTAACACAAGCCAAACGGCAGGTGGGTTCCACATTCAAGCCTTTTCTTTATACACTGGCTATGCAGGAGGGCGAGTACAGTCCGTGTTACAAAGTGCCCAACATTTCTTACAGCGTT
The DNA here is from genome assembly GCA_024280235.1 of Bacteroidota bacterium. GTDB lineage: Bacteria > Bacteroidota > Bacteroidia > Bacteroidales > F082 > Sulfidibacterium. The sequence continues at coordinate 12,845 of JAJRQN010000176.1, forward strand.
CCGTTGCCCAATGGTACATTCTGGACACCTCATAACGCCGACTCGCGGCGTATAGGGCAGGAGGTTACCCTGAAATGGGCACTGGCCAACTCGAACAATTGGATTTCAGCCTGGCTGATTGGCCGGTTTTCGCCACAGGCTGTCATCCAAATGGCTCATAAAATGGGGGTTACCTCATATATTCCTCCCGTTCCGGCCATCGCTCTCGGCACACCCGATCTTTCCCTTTACGAGATGGTTGGTGCCATGAATACTTTCCCGGATAAAGGCGTATACATAAAACCTGTTTTTATCACGAGGATAGAAGATAAAAACGGAAACGTTCTTTATCACGTTGCTCCTAAAAAAACGGAGGCTATGAGCGAAATTACCGCTTACAAAATGATTAAACTTTTAGAAGGTGTTGTGGAAAGCGGAACCGGTATCAGGTTGCGTTACAGGTATAACTTTAATAATCCGGTGGCTGGCAAAACAGGCACTACGCAAAATCAATCGGATGGCTGGTTTATGGGCATTGTTCCCAAACTGACTACCGGTATTTGGGTTGGAGCCGAAGACCGCAGCGTTCACTTCAGGACGATAAAACTGGGCCAGGGTGCTAATATGGCGCTTCCCATTTGGGCTATCTACATGCGGAAAGTATATAACGACCCTTCACTCGGCATCACTCCCTCGGATGACTTCACTAAACCGCTGAAAAATATTGACATCGAATTTGACTGTGGAAAATATGATAAAAAACACAAAGCTTTAGACCCGAATGCCTCACAATCAGACCATTTTTAACGGTAAATTATATTTTGTTAAAATATTCAGATAAATAGGATTATCCTGTTTTTTTATTTAATTTTGCAATGAGCTATGCGGTTTAAATTGTTACCGATGGATTTGACATCTAAAATGCTAAATTTTACTCCGGAGAAAAGTGAAAACCTGTTTGACTGAAGATGTGATTATTTGTAAACTTCGGCTTTGGCCGTGGGATAATAAGTGGATATTATATCTTTTAATTCTTTTGATTTATTCCTCTCACGCATTTGGTGATACTTACAATAAAAATGTTGTTGATACGGTACGGTTTCACAATCTTATAAATATCACCAGGATACATTCGCTTGATAGTGCTCTTGTTCAGCTTGACAGTGCAGAAAGTATGGCCCGTTCGCTGAGGTCAAATACCCTTCTTGCTGAAGTATTTGTCCGGCGTGGAAAATTACTTATGAAAAATAACCGGATTACTGATGCTGATTCTGCCTTTCGGATGGCCAGAGGAGTATTAATACATGAGAAAAAAAACAAACAATTCCTTTTGTTGCTAAAAAATCTTGCTATTTGTAATTACTATCTCGGAAATAATCAAAAAGTGCTGGATTATACACAGGAAGGATTGAATGTTGCCCGGAAATTAGATAATACTGAGTTTTTGGGAACGTTTAACAATATTTCGGGAATTGCTATGGATGGTAATGGAAACATAGCAAGAGCACTTAAATATTATTTGCAGGCACTTCATATTTTTAAATTACGAAAAGATAGAGAGAAAATTGCCAGTGTGGAGATGAACATTGGGACAATTTATGAAGAGCAAAAGAACCTTAAGAAAGCTGAGATGTATTACCGGCGGGCTTTTCTTGTGGCAAAGGATATTCGGGATACTCTCCTTATGTCTGCTTCGTTCACTAATCTGGCAAATATCTTTTCTGCCCGAAAAGAATATAAAAAAGCACTGGACTATTCATATAAGTCGTTGCTTTTAAGTAGGAGAACTAGTGATTTGAATTCCGAAGCCTTGGATTTATGTAATCTTGGGGATGTTTATCAAAACCTGAAAGATTATTCCAAAGCATTTGAGTATTACCATCAGGCACTGGGGTTAGCGCGAAAAATTCAGAATCAGCGAATCATAGGACTGGCATTGTATAACCTTGCCGATATTTCTGAAAAAACAAAAAAACACCGCGATGCAATATGGTATGCTTTGGAAAGCTGGAAAATAGTTAGGAACGGCGGGGATGTGAGCAATATGATGGCTTCACTCAAACAATTGCAACATCTCTATGCTGAAACAAAAGATTTTGGAACAGCCTATCATTTTCTGCAACGGTATGTTGCTTTGCACGATAGTGTTTATTCAGTGGAAAATCAGGAGCGCCTTGCTAAAGTACAGATGGATTATGCTTTTAAAGCCAAAGACCAGTCGCTGAACCTGGCACGAGAAAGGCAGAAAATCATTTTTGCTTATCTGATTGTCTCCCTTTTTGCTTTGTTACTCGTTATAGCCGCTGCCGTTTTTTTTATACGGATGCGTATTATAAAGAGCCGTGAACTTCGAAGTAAAGTTTCGTTTGTGGACAACCTGCTCCAGTATTCTGAAAGTTATGTGCTTTTGTTGGACAAGAATTTTCGGATATCTTATCTGAGTCCATCTTATCAGGAAACTTTTGGCCATTACAATAAAGACCGGTTAGGAGGTAACCCTTTCGATTTTGTTCACCCTGATGATGTAGAAAGACTTAGAAAAATTGCCCGACGTTTTGTTGAGGGGGTGGAGAAAAGGATCGAGTTTAATTTTAGGATGCGTAAAAATGACGGGGAATATCGCTACATGCGAGGCGTTTTTAATAACCGTATTGACAGCCCCGACTTTAATAGTTTCGTTCTTAACTTTTGGGATATTACTGAATTACGAAATACCCAACTTGCTATTTCTCAGAGTGAAAAGAAATATTACCGTATTTTTAATGCTTTTCCTGATATCTATTTTAGAATTGACAAAGAGGGTGTTGTTGAAGAAATCAGCCCTTCCGTAAAACAGATTGCCGGCTTCAGTCGTTACGAAGTCATTAATAATTCTGTTTTTGATTTTATCGAACTGGATATATCCTGGGAAAAAGCCCGAAGAATCTTATTCAGGCTGAAACATGTCAAGGATTTTAGTTTGGTTATCCGTTCTAAGACCGGAAAAAAAATCTATTGCTCTCTCAATGTTCATGATATAAAAGATGGACAGGGGCAGGTCATTAGTTTTGAAGGCGTATTGCGTGATATCTCAGGCCGTGTGTTGGCTGAAAAACAGCTGCGCAAGTCCGAACAGGAGTTGAAAGAGGCCAACGTGTCAAAAGATAAAATCCTTTCTATTATCGGACATGACCTGCTCGGGCCTATCGGGACGCAGAAATCTATTCTTGATATGGTAATTGACGAAGTGGATGACTTCTCAAGAGAAGAAATATTGCAATTGCTACAGACTATGAAGCC
>JAJRQN010000177.1 GCA_024280235.1 Bacteroidota bacterium
AAACCGCGCCATAAAAGTCTATTCCGACCGCGCAGAGCAAGCCACCGACCCTGTTGAAAAAGAGATGTACTCAATGCTCGCCGACTGGGAAAGAGGCCATCACCACCTGTTGTTTCGCCTCAACGAAGACCTGAAAGAAGAGATATGGAACGACAACAATTTTTGGCCGTTTTAATCCCGGCAAAAAAAAAAAAAAAAAACGCAGAACGGATGTTCTGCGTTTTTTTTTGCAAACAGAAGCTAAATTCCTTCAACAAAAGTTATCCAGCCATGTGTATCCTCAATGGTTCCTTCCTGAATACCTCTTAAATGATGGTATAATTTTGTGGAAACAGGACCGGGGTCATCACCATACGAAACGGTTTTTCCCGTCGAATGATCTTTAATTTTCTTAATAGGTGAAATAATGGCAGCCGTTCCGCAAGCCCCTGCCTCTTCAAAAGTCTCCAGCTCTTCAAAAGGAACTTTGCGCCTCTCCACTTTCAAACCAATGTCCTCGGCTATCTGCAACAGGCTCATGTTTGTAATCGATGGCAGAATACTGTCCGATTTGGGTGTAATATAAGTGTTGTCTTTGATACCGAAGAAGTTGGCAGGACCCGCTTCATCAATATACTTCTTCTCCAGCGCATCGAGGAAAAGCACCGAAGCAAAGCCCCCCTGATGTGCTCTTTCGCTGGCAAGCATGCCGGCAGCATAGTTTCCGCCTACTTTATATTTTCCGGTTCCCAGCGGTGCAGCACGGTCCATGTCGCGGACAACCTCGATAGAAACGGGTTTGAAACCCTCTTTAAAATAAGGCCCCACCGGCGTAACAAATACCATAAACATATATTCCGTAGCCGGTTTTACGCCTACCTGAGGCCCGGTGCCAATCAGCAGCGGCCTGACGTAAAGCGTTGCTCCTGTGCCGTAAGGCGGAATGTAGCGAGAATTCATTTTTACCACAGTTTCCACCGCTTTGTAAAACACCTCATCCGGCACTTTTGCCATCATAATTCCGTGCGCCGAACTGCGCATTCTTTTGGCATTCTCTTCCCAGCGAAACAAGCGCACCTTGCCATCTTTTCCGCGGTAAGCTTTCAGCCCTTCAAAAGCCTCCTGACCATAGTGTAAAGCAGTAGCAGCTACATGAACAGGAACATATTCCGAAGAACTTATCTCCAATTCCCCCCACTCACCGTTACGAAAATAACAACGCACATTATAATCAGTTTTAAAATAGCCGAAAGGCAAATTGCCCCAATCCATATTTTTTAAGTCATCCATATCTCTATATTTTTACTGGTGCGAATTTAAGCATTTTTCACCCAACTCATTCCAACTCTGCCATACAATTTAATGAAAATTACGGGTTTCCCTTAGTAATATTCCGGAAAATGAAAAAAAATCAAGAAAACACTTGACACGGCATGAATTTTGAAATACATTTGCAAAATGAACATAAGTTCATAATGAATTGTAAAAATAAATTTATTAACCATGAAGTTATTTAAAGTTAAATGGGATTTTTGAGAGGAACAGGTTGGCTTTAGTGGCGAAGCTCGGTTTTTATTTCATAGCCATAGCTATAAAATAAAAAATAGCTGAAGTCCAATGAAGTCAAGATGTTTATCGCAGTTTCACATTTTAACTTTAAAACAACTTCCATAAAAAAGGAGGTGAAAATGCCACGAGGTGATGGAACAGGACCTGTAGGGCAAGGCCCAATGACAGGCAGAGGAGCAGGACGTTGTGCAGGTAACAACACTCCGGGTTATGGATTTTTCGGCAGAGGCAGAGGCTTTGGAAGAGGATTTGGTTTTGGGTTTGGAAATTACAACCAGACTCCTAATGATCAGGCTTCGGAAAAAAGCTGGCTTGAATTAGGTATCAACGCTTTGAAAAATCAATTATCGAACCTGGAAAAAAGGCGTGATGAAATGGATAAATAATCCTGACACGGCCTGACGAACAGCGCAAAGGTGTAATTTCACACAAAGATCTTGCACCTTTGTTTTTTTAACAAATATGAAACATCCATGTTTAATTTTAAACACACCCGCCCGAACGTCCCGTTAGGTACGGGCGGGCAGGAAAATGATTATTTTGCAAAAAAACGGTCATCGGATTGAGTAGCTTGCCCCGCCTGTTGATACAACAGCAAGCGGGAATGATAAATATAATATATTAGTTGATAGTTAATTACAAATTTATAAACAGATGAGATTTTTATGCAAATAGCTATTGCCAGCGGCAAAGGAGGTACAGGAAAAACAACCCTTGCCGTCAACCTTGCCATGCTCCTTTCGGAGAAATTTGCCGGAACCGGACAAAAAGTCCTGCTGACAGATATGGATGTTGAGGAACCAAACTCCGGCCTGTTTCTCAACGGGGAGTTAATAGATGAAGAGGTAAAATATCGTTTGGTTCCCGAATGGATAGAAGACAAATGCACTCTGTGCAAACGATGCGCCAACATATGCGAATACAATGCGCTGGCCTTTTTGGGTATCAGTGTTATGATTTTCCCCGAGCTTTGCCATTCATGTTACGCTTGTTCGGATCTTTGTCCGGAAGATGCGCTCCCCATGGTCAAACATCGAATGGGCATGACCAAAAGATATCGGCTAAACGCCAATCTGCATTTCATGGAAAGCCGTATTGACATTGGCGTAGAACAGGCTACCCCCCTCATAGAACAAACTCGCAAATTTATAACTGAAAACTATGATAAATCCTGGTTTACCATTCTCGATGCGCCTCCCGGCACTTCTTGTCCGGTGATGGAAGCTGTGAAAGATGCCGATTTAGTCGTCCTGATCACAGAGCCAACCCCTTTCGGATTTCACGACCTGAAACTCGCCATTGACACCATGAAAGAACTTAAAAAGAAATATGCTGTGGTCATCAATAAATATGGTATTGGTAATGACAATGTATTAAGTTATTGTCAAAACGAGAAGATTCCTGTCATTGGAAAAATACCACATCTGATGGAAGCAGCCAAACTATATTCTAAAGGGAAGATTATGATAGATAAACTTCCTGAAATCAAAAAAGAGATGGAAAAAATTTATAGCGGAATTTGTAAACTCACGGAGGAAAAAGCATGAAAGAGATTGTAGTACTCTCCGGAAAAGGAGGAACTGGCAAAACCTCTATTACAGCCGGTTTTGCTGCACTCGGAGCCAGGCATCTCGTACTTGCCGACTGCGATGTGGATGCTGCTGACATGCATTTGCTTACAGCTCCGAAAATTCAGACAGAAGAAGATTTTTACAGTGGAAAAACAGCTAAAGTGATTACCGAAGGATGTGTACATTGTTTTAAGTGCATGGATGTATGCCATTTTGACGCGGTGCTGCATATTGATGGCGAATTTGTTATCGACCCGCTGGAGTGCGAAGGATGCAGCTACTGTTACCACGTCTGTCCCACAAATACAATTGAAATGCTGCCACGGTTGGCAGGGAAATTTTATATCTCCAAAACACGTTTTGAGAATACGCTGGTGCATGCCCGCTTGGGAATCGCTGCTGATAATTCAGGGAAACTGGTAACAAAAGTACGAGAAGAGGCCAAAAAAATTGCCGAAGAGCAAAAACTGGATTATGTACTTGTGGATGCTTCGCCGGGTATCGGATGTCCGGTAGTGGCTTCGCTCACCGGTGCAAATTTTGTGGTACTTATCACCGAGCTAACCGTATCCGGATTTCATGATCTGTCGCGGGTAAATGAGCTGATAGAGAAGCTGAATCTAAAAAGCGGATGCATCATCAACAAAGCGGATATCAACAACAAAATGTCGGCGAAGATCAAAGCTTTCTTAGAATCAAAAAATATTGAATTACTTTGCGAAATACCTTATGATATACGATTTACAGAAGCTATTTCCCTTGGAAAGACCATTGTGGAATACGATGACGGCATTCTGAAAGAAAAAATCATTACGGTATGGGAAAAAGTAAAAAAACTTGTTTCGAAATAATTGAAGCTGTTTAAAGTTAAATGGGATTTTCGAGAGGAACAGGTTAGCTTTCGTAACGAAGCTCGGCTCTTATTTCATAGCCTTAGCTATAAAATAAAAAATAGCTGAGGTCCAATGAAGTCAAAATGTTTCTCGTAATTACACGATTTATCATTAAACAACTTCATTAATTAACCGATTATTAATCAACTTAAAACAATAAAAAATGAAGATTTTAATTGCAGCCAAAAGAGAAGGATGGGATGCTCCCGTCAGCGACCGTTTCGGACGCGCAGCAGGTTTCAGCCTTTATGACGATGCCACCGGCAACCTGAGCTGGCATTCCAATGAAGAAAATAAACAGGCAGAACATGGTGTAGGTATTCAGGCATCTCAACTTGCCGCCACATTAAATGCGGATATGGTTATCACCGGCGGAAACTTCGGGCCTAAAGCGGGAGAAGTTTTGCAAAAGACAGGAGCAAAACTTATCGATTATGCCGGAGACATCAGCGTAAAACAGGCTGTTGAAAAATACAAAGACCGTTAATTACCACGGGTCTCTGACAGCAGAAAAATCTGACAGTAAATAAGGATTTTTCAACTTATCTTATATGAGTTTTTTGTCTATATTTACAACGTTTTAAACCATAAAATATCAGGCTTATGTTTCAACTAAGAAAATATCATGGCGAACGTGTTCAGTCGCTGACCTATGATGACGGTAAAAAAGCATTTTCCGTGGGAATCATTTCTCCCGGAGAATATGAATTTGGCGCTATAAAAAAAGAAATTACTACCGTAACTTCCGGAAAAATAAGCGCCTGGATTGAGGGAGAAGATAAATGGAAGGACTATACACCCTTTCAGGAATTTACCATTCCCGAACACAAAAATTTCAGGTATAAAGTGAGTGAAACAAGCTCTTACATCTGCTGTTACGAATAAGATTTCGAAAATTGGAAAAAGACAAATTGTTAAAACAGCTGAACAACCTCGAAGGTGAGGAAAATATTTTGAAAGCTGTTAAAAAGCTTAATGAAGCTATTCAAAAACAGCCTGAAGATGAAGAATTATATTTCATGCGGGCTGAGTTTTTCTACAAGCTAAATCGTTATGGCGAAGCTATCAACGACTATAATCATGTTGTAGCACTGAATCCGGATAACAAAGAAGCTGCCGGAAAAATCGATTTAATACATACTATATTACGTTATCACAACACAGATATCTATGCCAATCCCAATACGGATATGGATCCGTGGTTGGAATAAGAAAGAAAATTTATGGAAAAACTATATCCCGAATCGGGCGTGGAGCTGAACCCGTTTGTCCTGAAACATTATGACAAATTAATGAATATCATTTCGTTTGGCAGGTATAAAAGTTTCATCCATCAAGCCATCAGCGATATGAAGATTCAAAAAGAAGACTCTATTCTCGACTTTGGCTGCGGCACCGGACGCAACGCCTGCCTTATGATGAAATATATGGATGACCAGGGTTTTATCACAGGACTGGATATTTCCGATGAGATGGAAAAGCAGTTCAAAGAAAACTGTCGCCAGCATCCCAACACCGAGTTTCTTAACCATCGGATTGACCAGCCTTTTCAGTTAGACAAAAATTACGATAAAGTATTCATTAGCTTTGTTTTGCATGGCTTTCCACAAAATATCAGGGAAAATATTATTCATAACGCCTTCAATCATCTGAAGCCAGGCGGTTCTTTCAACATCCTTGATTTTGGCGAGTTCAATATGCATGACATGCCATTTTATTACCGTATTCCATTCCAAAAAGGAGAATGTCCGTACGCCTTCGACTTTATCGAACGCGACCTGAAAGAGATGCTTTCCGGTTTTGGCTTCGGCGAGTTCAAAGAGCACCTCTACTTTCATAATTATGGCCGCCTGATGGTGGCTCATAAAGCTTCTGAGACCTGAATGTTGAAGCTTTCCAAATTACACTCAAACAATTGATATCGGATAAAAAACATATCTTTGCTTTTTAAAAAATATAATAAATGAACCATTGTTGTTGTAACGGCATCTGTTGTTGTCAAATTTCTTCTTTTGACACCTGACACATAATTTCAAAGCAGCCTCTTCCACTTAAAGTTAAAGAGGCTGCTTTTTTATTTTCAGCCATTACAAAAACACGAAAAAAATACAGGCATGCAAAATCTGGAAAAATATTTTGAGAAATTCAGAAAGAACACCATCGGCAACGAACAGTATTTTGAAACACCTTATGGCCGGAAAAAAATGATTTATGCCGACTGGATAGCAAGCGGAAGACTTTATGCTCCCATCGAAGAGAGAATTACAAAGGTTATAGGCCCTTTTGTTGGAAATACACACACCGAGACATCGGAAACAGGTACACTGATGACCAGAGCCTATCATTATGCTCACAAAAAAATCAAAGAACACGTGCATGCAGGGCCGGATGATGTCATCATAACATCAGGTTTTGGCATGACGGAAGTAATCAACAAGTTACAACGTATTCTCGGTTTTAAAAACTGTGCTACTTATGAGGATGGTAAGTGCATTCCCAAAAAAGAAAAGCCGGTAGTCTTCATTACCCACATGGAGCATCATTCCAACCAAACATCATGGCTGGAAACAATTGCCGATGTTGTGCTGCTGCAACAGGACGAAAACAACCGTGTCAATCCTGAAGAGTTACGCAGACAATTGAAAAAATATGCCGGCCGGAAAGTAAAGATTGGTTCTTTCTCGGCCTGCTCCAACGTTACAGGCGTAGAGCCTCCTTACTACACGCTGGCAGGAATTATGCACGAACACGGCGGACTGGCTTTTGTAGATTTTGCCGGCTCCGGGCCGTATGTGGACATCGATATGCATCCGGAAAACAAATTGGAATACTTAGATGCTGTCTTCTTTTCGCCACACAAATTTTTAGGAGGCCCCGGAAGCCCGGGTGTCTTGGTTTTCAATAAAAAAATGTACAACCGAAAGACTCCCGACCAACCAGGTGGTGGAACCGTTGAATGGACCAACCCGTGGGGCGAACACATGTATTATGATGATATTGAGTTACGGGAAGATGGCGGAACACCGGGATTTCTGCAAACCATGCGCGCCGCCATGGCCATTGAGGTAAAAGAACAAATGAATACCAAACTTATCCGCAAACGTGAAAGTCAGTTGGTGAAAAGAGCTTTCGAAGGATTCAAAGACATCCCGGGAGTTCATATTCTGGCAGATAGCGTCAAAGAGAGGCTGGGCATCTTTTCATTTTACATGGACAACGTGCATTACAACCTCGTGGTAAAACTTCTGAACGACCGCTTTGGTGTGCAGGTACGGGGCGGATGTGCCTGCGCCGGAACATACGGACATATTTTGCTCGGTATTGGGAAAGAAGAATCACACCGGATTACAAAAATGATCAGCGCCGGAGATCATTCCAAAAAGCCAGGGTTTATCCGCGTTTCCCTCCACCCTACCATGACAAACGAAGAACTGGAAATAATCATCGATGGCGTAAAGCAGATTGCCGAAAACCATGAAGAATGGGTAACAGATTATCGTTACGATACGCTGTCCAACGAGTTTTACCACCATCAGGAGGAAAACCGCGATGCGCTGATAAAAGAATGGTTTAGCTTTGAATAAGAGACTTATCCAAGCATCCGCTTGTACCGAAGAACTAACGCCCATAAAGGAATTCTATGCGGCACGGCCCTTCTACGGAGTACATGCAGGCACCGAGAGCATGAATGGGATTGCAGATTTTAGAAAAAAGCGGACAATCATGCGATGATTTCAATCCCCTCATGATTTCTCCACAAAGGCAGCCTTCCGGTAACACCGGAGTGGCTGTTTCCGCATCGAAAAAGACCTTTTCCGCATCAAACATCCGGTAATCGTTTTTAATCCTGAACCCGCTGTTTTTTATCTTTCCGAAACCCGTCCACGTTGTATCATCAGCTTCAAAAACCTCTTCGAGCAGTTGATGTGATTTGAGATTGCCTTTTTCAGTAACCGCAGAGGTAAACAGGTTCTCCAGAATGACGGTTTCGTTGTTGATCTGTTTTACAAGATGAAGGATAGCTTCCAATATCTCTGCAGGCTCATAGCCACTGATAACCTGCGATTTACGATGTTCTTCGGAAATTAACCGGAAATAATCTGCGCCCATACTGGCAGCTACTCTTCCGGAGCTGATAAATCCGTCAACAGCCGCTTCTTTTTGTTTCAAAACCGCTTCCATGCCGGCAAGCACTCGTTTGTGATTGTTTAAAACATGGAAATTAAAAATGCCGGCTACTTTGGCCTGCAAAATGGCTGCTGCCGTGGAAGAAGCCGCCGATTCGAAACCTACAGCGGGAAACACAATACGTTTTCTCCGGTTTTTCTTTGCCAGCGTCAAAACATCCCAGATATTTGCTACCACACGGATGTCGGCTCCGGCAGTCCTAGACTCTTCCAGCGTGGACACCGACCCAGGAATTCCCAGCAAATCGGCATAGGTGGCTATGATCACGTTGTCGCGTTTGCCGTATTCCAGCAACTTGTCAATAAATACAGGTGAGGCAAGGCAAACCGGACATCCAGGTCCGTAATGAAGTTGGATTTGTTCCGGCAACAGCCGGCCAAGATGATACTTTTGGATGGTAACCTGATAGCCGCTACAGACAACCATGATATGAACCGGTGAAGTTACCATCTTCGTTATCTCAGTCGTCAGATGTCGGATTTTTTCATCCGGGTTGCTGGTTTCATTCTCACTCATAACGTACTTTTCGATTTTTCTGTTTCCACAAGCGCATCATACAGTATTTCAACCGGATGCAAGGCTGTCCTGTCTGTGCCATCCTTTATCTGACAACGGCATGAGGTACCGGGCGCTGCAATAATTGTCTCTTTACTGCTGTTCCGGACAGCCGGGAAAAGCACCAATTCACCAACTTTCATGGAGAGATCATAATGCTCTTTTTCATAGCCGAAAGCTCCCGCCATACCGCAACAGCCCGAAGGAATTTCCTCCACTGTATAATTTTCGGGGAAACCCAACACGAAAAGTGTGGGTTTGGTGGAAGCCAGCGATTTCTGATGACAATGTCCATGCAACTTGATGTGTCTTTTAGCTGTGGTGAACTGCTATTTGGAAATTTTCCCGGCTTCTATCTCTCTTTGAAGAAATTCATCTATCATCAATGAATTCTTTGCCAGTTGTTTTGCGGCTTCAAGCCGATTTTTGTCTGAAAGATCCAAATATTCATCACGAAAAGTAAGAATGGCAGAAGGCTCAATGCCTACGAGCGGCGTTTCTTCCGTAATTTTATCTTTCAACATACGTATATTGGCATTGGCAATGGCTTTGGCTTTCTTCACCAGCCCTTTGGAAAGATAAGTACGCGCACTTTCCAGATGCCGCGGAAGTACCACCTCGTAACTTAACCGGGTGAGCAGCATTATAGTTTTTATTCCCACATCCGTGTCGTTGAAACGAGTAAATTCATCGTTAAAAAGATAGACCCTGCCGTTTTTGAATTTTTGGTTGTCAAATTGCTCACTGTGTTTTGCAAACCATTTATCTAACGGAATTTTGGAAAGCAATGGAAATCTTCTTTGCGGTGCAAAACCAAATACTTTGGCGCTCATTCCCGAAAGGAATTTATTCTGTTGGAAAAAATTGTAAACCGAAGGCATGAGGCTGCCCAGCCGGTTCACTTTAGCGATATTGGCAATAAGCCGCGAGCGCAACGGAACGCCGTGTGCATCATAGTAATGTTGCAGAAATTCGGCTTTCAGCTTGGTCATATCCACGCTGGAAGGGCACTCCGACTTACAGCCTTTGCACATAAGGCACATGTCGAGAGCATGGTATATTTCTTCGTGGTCGAAGGGATTTTTCTGCCCGGGTTTACTGATAAACTCCCGTAAAATATTGGCACGCGCACGGGTAGTTTTATTTTCATCGCGGGTGGCCATATAGCTGGGACACATGGTTCCGCCCATATCAACAGATTTACGACAAAGTCCGGTGCCGTTACATTTCTCCGCTGCACGCACAACTCCGAGGTCTTTGGAAAAGTCTAAATAGGTTTTTATTTCCGGCGTTTTCTGTCCGGGTGTATAGCGTAAGCTGGTGTTCATGCGGGGGGTGTCGATAATTTTCCCGGGGTTGAAAATATGTTGCGGGTCCCAACTCTGTTTTATTTCTTTAAAAATACTGTAAACTTTCTCGCCCACCATAAGCGGGATAAACTCTCCGCGCAGTCGGCCATCGCCATGTTCACCGCTGAGCGAACCACCATATTTTTTCACCAGCTGTGCCGAAGCACGACCAATCTCATAGAAAAGCTCAACATCTTTCGGATCTTTCAAATTCATCACCGGTCGCAGATGTAGTTCACCGGTGGAGATATGCGCATAATAGACGCACTCTTTCCCGAATTTTTGCAAAATTTCTTTTTCAAAATCAGCAATATATTGCGGAAGCAATTCGGGAAGCACAGCCGTATCTTCAGTAACGGGAACAGGTTTGCTGTCGCCG
>JAJRQN010000178.1 GCA_024280235.1 Bacteroidota bacterium
AACAGGAAAACAACATTCTAACCATGAAGAATTACTCGGTTTTTCATCGTATTTTTGAAACTGATTAAGAAAATAACGGTTTGTTTTAGCTGTTTCAACCGTCAAATGTCATTTTTATAATTGGTTGCGGATTTAAGGTATAGTAAAATCCATTTGACATGTTAGTTAATATTAACTATTATTGCAAAGATTTTACCCGATTTGTATATTATGTTAACAAAAAGACAGTTGGAGATTGTGGATAAGTCCATCGAGATTATTGCTTTTAAAGGTATTCAAAAATTAACAATAAAAAATTTATCTAAAGAAATAGGTATTTCAGAACCGGCCATATATCGTCATTTTAAAAGTAAAACAGATATTCTTTTGGCAATTTTAAAAAACTTTGAGGAAATGACCTCGGACATGAACAAAGCTTTAAAAGAGGGGAAAGGTACTGTTATTGTCCGGATTGAAAAGATGTTTTTTAAAATAATTGAAATTTTTTCAAAAGAACCCTCCCATATTTCTGTTGTTTTTTCTGAGGAAATTTTTAAGAACGAAGAGGTGCTGAAAAACCGGATTGTACATATTATGAACATGAAGATAAATGCCATTGAAGATGTTTTGTTTGAAGGCCAGAATAAAGGGGAAATAAGAAAAGATATTGACCATAAAACCTTGGCCTTGATTGTGGTGGGGGCTTTGCGCTATATGGTAAAACATTGGGATTTGAGAAATCAACATGAAAACCTGCGTCAGGAAGGCCGTAGGCTGATAAAAGGTTTAAACCTTATTTTGGAAAAATGAGTTGAATGTAAAACAGGTAGATAATGGGTGAACTGATTGATAGAAACAAGCATGAGATGGGGTTATATGCCCTCTTATTTCTATTTGCATTGGGAGTATATATTTCCGGTCTTTTTCCGGAAACTACGGTAGACTCGGCAAAATATGCAGCAGTCAGCCGTGCCATTTACGAAAGCGGTGACTTTATCCATTTAAAGATTCATGGTGATCCGTACCTGCAAAAACCGCCTTTGCTTTTTTGGCTTGGTGCAATTTTTTTTAAACTTTTTGGCGTTTCCATCGTCGTCTTTAAAATCCCCACACTTCTTTTCACTTTTTTGGGTATTTATGCCACTTACCGGTTGGGTTGTTTGGTTTACGGGAAAAATACGGGGCTTATTGCAGCGGTAATTTACGCAGCGAGTGAAGCCCTGTTTTTGTATAATATGGACGTCCATACGGATGCGCTGCTCACGGCAAACATTATTTTTGGAACATGGCAACTTGCTGAGTATCTTGATAAGCGAAAGGGATTGAACTTTATTCTCGGTTTTGTTGGCATTGGTTTGGCTATGATATCGAAAGGGCTAATAGGTCTGTTTGTTCCTGTAATTGCCATAGGCGGCTATTTGTTGGTTAAAAAGGATTTCAGGACTATATTTTCAATAAGGTGGTTAGCCGGACTTTTTATATTGTTGCTCATTCTTTATCCCACTCTTAAAGGACTTTACGATCAGTTTGGAATTAACGGTCTGAAGTTTTATTTCTGGTCAAACAACATTGATAGAATCCGGGGGGAGTATTCGCATTTCAAGCATGATTATTTTTTCAGCTTTCATACGCTGGCTTACTTATTTTTACCCTGGTCGTTGTATGCTTATACCGCTTTTGTTAAAGATGCCCGGGAATGGTATTCGAATCATTTTATTATAAAAAATAAAAAAGTAGCTTATGGCTATTCGGTTACCATCGTTCTCATGTTTTTGGTTTGTATATCCAGTCAGCAGTCTCCCCATTACCTATTACCTGCTATTCCTTTCATAGCCATAATTACGGCAAAGTGTATTTATGACGTGTCTTCAAAAAGCCTCTATCCACGCACATACAAATGGATGCTTATTTTCAGAACGGTTATTGTTATTTTAACCTGGCCTGTAGCACTGATTACCATGCTGTATTTTTTCCCGACCAGGAACATATTGTTGTGGCTTCCGGTTTTGCTTTTATTTTTTTTACAAATTTACAGTTATGCCAAACTTAAAACCCGTTTGCAAAAACTGGTTATTCCACCATTGATATCCATTCTTTTGTTGTCTTTTGTGTCGAATACGGTTTATATGCCTTCTGCTATTCAGTATCATGGGCCTATACAGGCCTGCTATCTTTATAACAAGTTGGCATCCGGTAATGCCAAACTTTACACTTACGATTATGGTCAGTTTGAAACCTACTTTTATCCTAAAAAGGTATCCCAATTCATTCACAATAAAAAAGAGCTGAGGGATATACTCTCAAAAGGTACTCCGTTTTGGCTGATCACCACCTTAAAGGGGTATCGGGAAATAGAAACTATTCATGGTAAATCCATTGTTAAACAACATGTTCTACCATATAAAAAGCTTACAAATGTCTCTTTAAAATTTCTTAATCCCAAAACAAGAAAAGAAACTCTCAAGGATATTTACTTATTAAAAATACAATAACCATGAAAGAGCTGTCAATTGTTATTGCTGTGCACAACGAAGAGCAAAATATAAAACCTCTCACCAAAAATATAGAGCAGGCGTTGTCAGGTGTTTTAACGTATGAAATTATTTTTGTGGATGATGGATCCACCGACAGTACCGCCAGCAGAGTGAAAGAGCTTGCCAACCGGAATGTTGTTCTGATTGAGTTGAAAAGGAATGTGGGACAATCGGGCGCTTTACAGGCAGGCATTGATTATGCCAAAGGGAAATACATTGCTACCATGGATGGTGACTTACAAAATGATGCGGAAGACCTGCCCAAGATGCTGGATGTATTAAAAAAAAACGACTGCGATTTTGTTATTGGCATCAGAGCTCAACGGTCAGACAAGTTTTTTTCACGTAAAATACCTTCTTACATAGCTAATTATATTGTTCGTAAAGTTACCCATACCAATATAAAAGACAATGGATGTGGTATTAAGATTTTTAAATCAGAGGTACTAAAAGAAATTTATTTATACGGTGAAAAACACCGGTTTATGGCCTCCTTTCTTGCTATGGAGGGGGCCACTTATAAACAGGTGGTTGTAAAACATCATCCCCGTGTACACGGTAAATCGAAATACGGGTTAAACAGGACATTAAAGGTTGTGGCTGATTTGGTTTTGATAAACTTTTCCAGAAAATTCGGACAAAAACCCATGTATCTGTTTGGTACCACAGGTCTTCTTACTCTGTTAGCAGGATTCGCTATTCTTATTATACTTCTCGTTCAGAAGGTATTTGGTGAAAACATATGGGGCAGACCTTTGCTGATTCTTGGTGTTTTATTTGTTTTTGTCGGGTTTCAAACCATCTCTACCGGCCTTGTTTTAGATCTGTTAACCCGTAATATTTACGAACGAACCAGACCTTACAAAATAAAAAAGATAACGCGTGCAGCAGAGTAAACGCAAAACCGGAGTCCTGTTTTTTCTTAAACTGATTGTTTCGGTTGCTGCTATTGTTTATGTATTACAAAAAATCAGTCTGGGAAATATTGTCCGTACGGCAGAATCGGCCCGTTTTCTGTATCTCTTTTGGGCGTTTCTGTTTTTTGTGGTTTCAAAAACAGCAGCGGCGCATCGAACCTATTTGATTTTACGGGTTTACA
>JAJRQN010000179.1 GCA_024280235.1 Bacteroidota bacterium
ATATCCGGTTTTTGTCAGGGTAAAAATTATCGGTATTCAACTCGTTTAATGCGATATAAAAAAGCACCAGCGCACTCGCCATCCCAACTCCCATGCTAATAATCCGGAGCCAGACGGTCAGCTTTTGGTATTTTAATCTTTTTAGTACAATGACAATTAAATTCATGGTTATGTTTTTCGTATTAATTTTTGTAAAAGGGTGTGAGGGTTGGAGGGTAAAAGGGTAGGAAGGTAGGAAGGTAGGAAGGTAGGTAGGTAGGAGGGTAAGAGGGTAAGAGGGTAGGAAGGTTGCTTATTCTTACCTTTTTGTTTTTTACCCTTTCACCTTCTAACCTTTCACCTTTCCACCTTCCAACCCTCCTACCTTTCCACCCTCCAACCCTCCAACCTTTTCACCCTCCAACCCTCCAACCTTTCCACCCTTTTTCACCTCCTTATTCATATCTCAACGCTTCAATAGGATTTCTTCGTGCTGCTTTAAACGTTTGTAAACTGACTGTTATCAGTGCAATGCCAAGGACAATTATTCCCGCAAGGACAAAAATCCACCAACTCAGTGCCGTTTTGTAGGCAAAGTTTTCTAACCAGTGATGCATGGCGTAATAAGCTATCGGAACCGCCACAACAAAAGCAATGGCAACCCATTTTACAAATTCTTTATTTAACATCCGGATGATTTCCGAAACACTTGCCCCGTTTACTTTGCGGATGCCAATCTCCTTGGTTTTTTGCTCGCTATAGAAAATTGACATGGCAAAAATACCCATCACCGAGATAATTACCGACAACAAAGCAAAATAGCCCACAATTGCAGCCGTTCTCTTTTCGCTTTCATACCAGTTTCTTATTGTCTGGTCAAAAAAACCGTAATCGAAAGGCAGCCCGCCGTTAAAATGGCTGTATGTTTTTCTGACTTTGTCAATAGTGGGAACAATATTATTCCCTTCTATCTGTACCAGGATGCTCCAGGGATAATCGTTTAGTCCCATTTGCCGAATAACGACCGGGCCAATGGGTTTACGCAACGAACTATAATTAAAATTGTTTACTACACCAAGTATGGGGAGGTAACCCTCCGCACCAAATAAAATCGAAAGCGGAAGCGAGCCCAACCCCATCTCCTTGATCGCTGTCCGGTTAATCCAAACGCCTTTCTTTGAATAAGCCGTTCCGGTGGGGGTAATCTTCATTTGCATCATGGGGAAAAAAGAAGAATCAACAACAAAAATCTGAAAACTCACCGGTTTGTTTTTGTAAGTAAAAGAATTGTTATTTCCGCCATTAATAGGACTGCCTTGGACATAAGATACTCTTTTTACACCGGGAATTTTCAGGAATTGATTTCTTAGACTGCTCTCCTGCTCAGGTTTGATGTAATTTTGAAGCCACATAATGTTTTTCGTATTAAAACCAGGATTGTGTTTTTGCATAAACAGGGTTTGTTTGGAAATAACAATGGCCGAAATTAATAGTGCAATGACAACTGTGTATTGAAAACCGATCAATATTCTTGAATACAGGCTTTTACTTTTCCTTTTGAAATCTCCTTTTACTACTTCTATTGCATTCAGTTTTGTAATGAGATAGGCAGGAATGATACCGGAGAAAAATCCGATAAAGCCGATGAACACAAGGGCTATCAAAAGCATTTTACCCCTAAATTGCATGGCGAGATGAAGATTTGTGTTGAGCAGGTTGTTAAATGCAGGCTCTATCAAAAAGCTGAGCAGTATGGCAAGTGAAAAAGCAATCAAACATAAAATTATCGTTTCAAGTACATATTGAGCTATTAGTTTTGTTCTGGAACTTCCGAGTAGTTTTTTTATGGCCATCTCTTTGACCCTCAAACCCGACTGGGCAATGGTTAGGTTCATGTAGTTGATGACGGACAGCACCAATATCAGCAGAACAATGGCAAGCAGGACGATGACCATTGTTTTGCTGCTTTGCCGGATGCCCGGGCCGGCACTTTTGCTAAAATAGGTATTCACAAGCGGTTCAAAAGCAACGGTATGGACTTCTCCGCTTTTATAGACCCAAAGGTCTTTTTTGAGCATTTTTAAAACAGCGGGAGCAACTGCGGGAAGATGGGTGTGAGGTTTCGCCATAAAAAACAGGCTGAAATCACAATAACGGTTATTAGACAACACATCATCTGTACCCCAAAGGTCTGATATACTTCTGAAATTTATGATGGCATCACATTTGTCAAAATTCGAGCTTTTGGAAATGTCGTCCACCACACCGGTTACCGTGTATGATACGTGAGCGATGGTACCGATAATGACCTGTTTGCCAATAGGTGATTTGTTTCCAAACAGTTTGTTCGCCATTTCTTTGGTAAGAACGATCGAATGTCTTGTTTTTAAGGCTGTTTCTTTGTTGCCTTCCAAAAGAGGAAAAGTAAACATGTTGAAGAATGTGGAATCTGCCAACAAATAATTAACTTTCAATTTTAACCCAGCAGCATTGGCTATGACTCCTTTGCCTGCATAAATCCGGGTAAAACTTTTAATTTCAGGGAAATTGTTTTGCAGCAAGGGACCTGTGGGTGCCGGGAAATAGGACTCACCTTTATACGTCATACGATAAATCCGGTCTTTATTTTTTTGTGTGCTGTTTACCGAAAATTGTTCCTTGATATAAACACTTAGTACAATGACAAAAGTCAGTGAAACAGCAAACCCAAAAATTGTTATAAAAGTATATAACTTATTGTTTAGTAAATGATTCGTAAATGATTTAAAGTTCTTTCTCCACATAATTCATTCGTTTTAATTGTTTTCCGGGTTGGAGGAGTAGAAAGGTTGGAAGGTAAGAGGGTAGGAGGGTTGGAGGGTTACTTCTTTTCACCCTTTCACCTTCCAACCTTCGTACCTTTTCACCCTCTCACCCTCTCACCTTTTCACCCTTTCACCCTCTCACTCCCTCGTTCTTATTCGTATCTCAACGCTTCAATAGGATTTCTTCGTGCTGCTTTAAACGTATGCCAGCTCACCGTTATCAGCGCTACCGACAACACAATAATTCCGGCTAACGCAAAAATCCACCAACTCAGCACCGTTTTGTAAGCGAAGTTCTGCAACCATTTGTGCATCGCATAATAGGCTATCGGGATGGCAATTACAAAGGCAACAGCTATCCATTTAAGAAACTCCCTG
>JAJRQN010000180.1 GCA_024280235.1 Bacteroidota bacterium
ATTGATTTTGATGATTTCTTAAACATATACAATTACATTAATAATGCGTTGCTAAGATAAGTAAATTATTTTTAGCATCAAACAAATATATTACTTGTTTTCAGATGTTTATGAACGTATTTACTTTTCGGAGTGGACTCATTAATTAAATCACAAGTGGCAGTTAAAACTTCCTCTATTTGAAATTCGTTATCTATCGGTTTGTAATTTGTCCCTGAAATACCTATTCGTCTTTTACGAATATTTCTGTCAACGGCAAGTTCTTTTGTCAGAATACTATGAATATCTTCAATTTTTGAGATTGTCAATGGAAATAAATAATCCGGATTTTCAACAATAAAATCAATAGCATCTTTATGATTAAGCAACATTACTGCTTCTTCTTTCGATTTTCCCGATGCCGTTTCTTTTTCCTTTAATAGTAGTTCTGTTTCAAGTAGCGAATAGGTATTTCCTTCAATTTGTGATGATTTCCAACTTAAATCAATCGCAAGGCGTCCTAACTCTTTTTTGTATTCAAATTCACTTAATTCCGAAATGTTTTTTTTGTAAATTTCCTGAAGTGAATTTAGATAATTAATTTCTTGTTCTGTGAATAAGTCCGTTTGAGATAAAACTTCTGTGATAATAGAAAAATTAAAATCTTCATTAATTACTCTTTCATCAATCTCTTTTTCATAATATTTTTCAATATCAATCGGCTCAAATAATTTATAAACAGGCGAAAGATTATATCGTGTTGATTTTCCTTTTCCTGTTTTAATAATTAATTTTTCTTGTATTAACTTTGATAATATCCTTTTTACAGTTGCAAGACTTTTTTGCTCTCCAATCCCTTCAAAAATTTCCTTTGAAGAACTGTTAGGGTTTTGTTTTATAAATTCTATTATCAACTTTCTTTCTTCCATTTCTTTTTATTTAGCTCACAAAGATAGCATTTTTAGCTCAAACTAATGTCGTTTTTGAGCTGTATTTTTCTTTTTAATGAGCTACAACATCCTACATCCTCACATCCAAACATCTCACATCCAAACATCCCAACATCCTCACATCCAAACATCCTAAAGTTCTTCTTTCAGCCGTTCGGCATTCTCCGCCATTTGCAATTTGTCAATCAACTCTTGTATATCGCCATCGATAATCGGTTGCAGATTGTAGAGTGTCAGACCGATACGATGATCAGTAACACGCCCCTGCGGCCAGTTGTAAGTTCTGATTTTTGCAGAACGGTCACCGGTGGAGACCATCGTCTTCCGCTTGGACGACATCTCATCCAGGTATTTGTTGTATTCCTTTTCATAAAGTCTGGTACGCAATACTTTCATAGCTTTAGCCAGATTTTTAATCTGTGATTTCTCATCCTGACAGGTAACCACAATACCAGAAGGAATATGCGTAAGTCGGATAGCAGAGTAAGTAGTATTCACCGACTGGCCACCCGGACCCGAAGAGCAGTAAGTATCTTTGCGGATATCTTTATCATGCAGTTCCACATCAAATTCATCCGCTTCCGGAAGCACCACCACCGATGCCGCCGAAGTATGAATTCGTCCCTGTGTTTCTGTTTTCGGTACACGTTGCACACGATGCACACCCGATTCAAATTTCAAAGTACCATATGCACCATCCCCCATCACATTACACACAATGGCTTTAAAACCGCCGGCAGTCCCCTCGTTCAATTCCACAACATCCATTTTCCAACCCTTGCTCTCACAATATTTCTGATACATTCGAAACAGGTCGCCTGCAAAAATAGAAGCCTCGTCGCCACCCGTTCCAGCCCTGATTTCCATGACGGCATTTTTACTGTCCTGCGGGTCTTTCGGAATTAGTAACAACCGTATCTGTTCTTCCATCTCTTTCAGTTTTGGCTGAAGCTCTTCCAGCTCCTCCTTGGCCATTTCCCGAAACTCAGGATCGTGTTCACTGGCCAGAATCTCTTTGGCGTTCTCTATGTTTGCCAGCAGGTTTTTATATGTTTTATAAGCATTTACAACAGGCTCAAGTTCTTTATAATCCTTGTTCAGTTTCACAAAATGCTTCATATCCGCCATGGCAGACGGGTCGCTCATTTGCTCGGCAATCTCCTCCCAACGATTTTTAATAGCCTCCAGCTTCTCTAAAATTTCCACAGTTTTTCTCTTTTGCCGGCAAAGATACTAAACTGAACGCAAACTGTCCTGTCAAAAATAAAGAAGCCGGTAGTCCACATATGAAGAATATATTTTTGGGCAGCGGCCGGGCTATCCGCTATAGTCCTGTCGGCAAAAGGGGTATTCCGCAAAGTCGGACAAGGAGCTTCCACAGGTCGCTCTTGCCCGCCTGCTCCATATCCCCTTTCGCCGGCAGGCGCTGCCGCTTCTATCCCTGCTGCAATGGAATCACAATCAAATGACCATCTCCCAACCATTTTTTCCTACTATCCAAACCATGTAATCCGTCTTAATATTAAGTGTACCTTTGCACCCCAAATTTAACACCCGCAAATACAGATGAAAGAGATAAAAAACATTGCTATCATTGCACACGTTGACCACGGCAAGACCACGCTGGTTGACAGACTTTTATATCAGGTAAAACTTTTCCGCGACAACCAAAATATGGGAGACCTCATCCTTGACAGTAACGATTTGGAACGGGAAAGAGGCATCACCATCCTTTCAAAAAATGTCTCCGTACGCTATAAAGGAGTAAAGATTAATATTATCGACACACCCGGTCACTCCGATTTCGGTGGCGAAGTAGAACGCGTACTGAATATGGCCGATGGCGTTTTACTCGTTGTGGATGCCTTTGAAGGCCCCATGCCGCAGACCCGTTTTGTGCTGCAAAAAGCCATTGATTTAAAGCTGATTCCCATTGTGGTTATCAACAAAGTGGACAAACCCAACTGTCGCCCTGAAGAAGTTCAGGAGGCCGTTTTTGATCTCATGTTCAACCTTGGTGCTAACGAAGACCAACTGGATTTTCCCACGGTTTACGGCTCCTCAAAACAGGGCTGGATGGGCCCCGACTGGCAGCATCCCACCACTGACGTATCTTATCTGTTAGACCAAATTTTGGAACATATTCCTTCGGCAAAATATATTGAAGGTACACCACAAATGCAGATTACATCACTGGATTATTCTTCGTATGTAGGACGTATTGCCGTTGGCCGGCTGTTACGCGGAAAGCTAAAAGCTGACATGAATGTTTCGCTTGTGAAACGAGATGGAAGCATAAAGAAGTCAAGAATCAAAGAGCTTTACCGTTTTGAAGGTTTGGGAAAAGAAAAATATAAAGAAGAGGTTTATGCCGGAGACATCATCGCCCTTATGGGCATTGATGACTTTGAGATTGGCGATACGGTAGCCGACTTTGAAAATCCCGAAGGACTGCCTCCCATCAACATTGATGAACCTACCATGAGTATGTTGTTTACCATCAACAACTCACCTTTTTTCGGTAAAGAAGGGAAATACGTTACCTCACGCCACCTGCGCGACCGTCTTTTTCACGAAACAGAAAAAAACCTGGCCTTACGTGTAGAAGAAACTGACTCGGCAGATGCTTATCTGGTTTTTGGCAGGGGCATCCTGCATCTTTCTATTCTGATAGAAACCATGCGCCGCGAAGGTTACGAATTCCAGCTGGGACAACCAAAAGTAATTATTAAAACGATAGACGGTGTTAAACACGAACCGATGGAAAGCCTTACGGTTTTAGTGCCGGAAGATTTCTCAGGACGCGTTATCGATATGGTTACACAACGAAAGGGCGAATTTGAAAATATGGAGCCTAAGAACGACCGCATGATGCTGGAGTTTAGCATTCCCTCACGGGGAATTATCGGCTTGCGCAATGCTATCCTCACATCAACCGAAGGCGAAGCCATTATCGCCCATCGTTTTAAAGCTTTCGAGCCATGGAAAGGAGAGTTTCAGACCCGTAATAATGCAGCACTTATCTCAATGGAAACAGGTACTGCCGTTGCTTATGCTATTTGGAAACTCGTGGACAGAGGCCGTTTTTACATTTCTCCCAACGACGAAGTGTATGCCGGACAGGTTATTGGCGAAAGCTCCCGCGACAAAGACATCGTAATAAATATTAATAAAGGGAAGAAACTCACCAATATGCGCGCATCCGGCTCCGACAATAAAGTACTGATTCCTCCATCCATAAAATTTTCTCTTGAAGAGTATATGGAAATTATCCGCAAAGATGAGTATCTCGAAGTAACCCCGCGCTCGCTACGGCTGCGTAAAATTATCCTCGATGAAACCAAACGAAAACGGGCAAATAAAGTTTAATTTTTGTCAATGAAAATGTTAGCATTCCTAACACAAAAAAGCAAATTTATGCTTTCCGATTTTTTCGGAAACCGTGCTTTTGGCCTAATATTACTACTATTGGTTCTCGCTTTTGGCTCCTGTAATATCTTCAATCAAACACGTGAATATGAGCGTTTTATACATTGCCGGTTTTCTGTCAAAGAGACAAAAGTGCTTTCCGTTGCAGGGATTGATGTTTCGCATTTAAATAAATATTCAGACCTGGATTTTGGACAACTGATTACATTGGGAATACAATTGGTCAAAGGCGATTTGCCTTCCATCATGCAAATTACTGTCGAAGGACATAACTCTTCAACAGAAATAGCAGCCATATCAGGTATGGACTGGCTATTACTGATGAAATCGGATACGCTGGCAAGGGAACCATAAACCGAAATATTAGCATCCCGTCCGGTAAAACCGTAAACTTTCCGGTAAAAGTAGATTTTAATCTCACCCGACTGATAAAATCGGGATCGCTGGAGCAAATTATGAAAGTTACGCTGGAAAACAACAGCAAAGAGGAGTTTGAAAAACTAAAACTTGTCTTCAAGATCAGGCCATGGTATCACTCCGGAAAAAAGGTTAAGAAAGCTCCGTTTTACATCAATATACACCCGCAATTTGAACAGGTGAACTTTTCGAAAAAATATTAAATGGCGCAAGCATCCGCTTATGCCCACGAATCAACGCTAACACTCCGTTACCGGAAAATAAATCCCTCTTTCAATGGATCTTCCGGGTCAAACCAAAATTCATTTTTACCGGTGAACCAGGCCGAGCCGCTAACTTTCGGGACAACGGCATCATACGGCCCAAAGGTGGTTACTTCGGCAATTTCCACGTCCATGGTCGTGTCAAGAATACTTTCGATGGTGAAAATATCGCCGGGTTTCATTTCCCCTTTGGCATAATGCAGGGCTGCGCGGGCGCTGACACCCGAACCGGTAGCCGAACGATCCACCTCACCATCAGCAAAAATACAGACGTTGCGGCTGTGATGTCCGGAATGCTTCGCCTTCCCCGTGAAAATGGTACCGTACAAAAAACTCAAGTCCTCCTCAAAGGGATGTTTTATCTCAAATTTTTCCATAACGGCAAGCTTTATTCGTCGCCCTGCATCAATCAGCCGGTCATATTCCGAAGCGTTCAGCTTAAAGCCAAGGGATTCCGCTTCCACAAAAGCATAAAAAGCACCGCCGTATGAAATGTCGAATGAGACTTTCCCCAATCCAGGAACCTCAACGGATTTGTCCCGAAAAAGCACAAAAGAAGGGACATTCCAAAAGCTACTTCGGCGTACAATGCCATCGGCATCCACTTCGGCTTCGGCCAGCAATTGGCCGGGAGGAGCATCAATCTTAAACCGGGCAATGCCATGTTCCGGTTTTACCATCCCGGTTTCTACTGCAAATTTTGTAAGAGCAAGAGTGGCATGGCCACACATGGTGCTGTAACCTTCGTTGTGCATAAAAAAGGTACCGAAATCACTATCATTTCTTTCGGGAACAGTAATGACAGCCCCATACATATCGGCATGACCACGGGGTTCAAACATGCAGCCTGTGCGAATGTAATCCAGGTTCTCACGAAAATAACGCCGTTTCTCCAAAATGGTTTTTCCATTTATTTCGGGTAATCCTTCCCTCAAAATACGCACCGGCTCACCACCGGTATGCATATCGATGGTGCCAATACGCAGGAAGTTTCCAGGCAGATTAAATTGCATCATGGTGTTCATTTTAGAATTCAACTTCGGTTCCCAGATTCTTTTCCAGTGCTTTCTCGTACACCATCCGGGCAGCCATCAAATCGAAAAGGGCCATCCCTACCGTCTTGAAAAAAGTCGTTTTGGATACATCCACCCGTTTCGTACCGTTGATAAGCCGGCCAAGCCGAAGAATTTTATCTTCCGGTATCAACTTCTTTTTCAACGGGATACGCACATCGCCACTTTCGGTTTTGGCATGATTAGTATCAATGACAAGCGTTTCCAGATTTTTGAAAAGAGCATCGGGCAATTCCCGCATCTCAGGTTTGTAAGAACCGATGCCGATAAAATGCTTTCCTGTAAAGTCAGCGTCTTCGGGAATAACCGGTTGCAGGGATGTGGTGGCAGTGATGATGACTTCCGACTGCCGAACCAACTCTTTGGCACTTGCTGAAATGGATATTTCCACTACCGGAAACAAAGTTTGTAATTTCAGGACAAATGATTTCAGGTCTGGATGGTATGGGTCGTACACATTGATTTCCGTTATATTACGCATGACACAGGCAAACAGAATTTGGTGAAAGCCCTGTGTTCCGGCACCAATAAGACCGAGGCGCGAAATATTCTTTGGAGTGGTGTAAACCATTCCCAGCGCACCTACCGCTGCCGTCCGGAAAGCGGTGAGCGCAGAAGCATTAATCAGAGCCAGTGGTACTCCTGTTTTTCCATCATTCAGCAACATAGCGCCGGAAATAACATCGTCCCCGGTTTTGCTATTTCCGGGGAATACAGAAACCAGTTTTGTTCCGAAATATTGGTCGTAAAAAGCCGGCATAAGCAACAAGACATTGTCCTGATACGCCACATGCATCCTGTCGGGCATAAGGAAATTATCTTTCTCCTGTGCAAGAAAAGCTTTCTCCATCGTTAAAAAAAAGTCAAGAGGAGTGGCTGCTTGTATGAGTTGTTCTGAATTGATAATCAACATATTAATATTGGATTAAATGATTCATTCCCAAACCCGGATAAAATTTGGAGGAAACAAAGTTATTAAAATAATCATGTTGGTGAAAAAGAGAAAACATTTTAGATATTTATCTTTTCCACTCTTTCGAGAAGCTCCCTTACTCTTTTTTCCTGCCGGGCATAAGGTTTAAATATCAAATGATAACGCAAATGCCAGGAAGCCATACCCAAAGCCGTCCACCGGATATAATACCGAAGCAGCTCTTTTTCAATATCTTCCATAGGCCTGATATTGTTATAGGCTGTTAAAAAATATTTCAGCAGATCCTCATCAAGCCGGTTATCCTTAAAGCAAAAACCGTTGATGCACATGGCTATATCAAACAGGAATGTGTCAATACAAAACTCCTCAAAGTCGATGATGGCTTTTAGTTTGTTACCCACAAAGAGCGTATTATCAGGAAAGACATCACCGTGAATCAACCCGGTGGGAAGTTTCCGGTTCAGATAAGGCTTGACATGCTCCCACTGTTCTTCAAATTGCGCAAAAATATCCGGTATGGGATGCGTTGCATGCGGAAATTCCCGAATGAGCGACTCCGCACCTTCCGGTCTGATAATATTTTGTTTTTCAGGTATTTGCTCTATTCCGGTTGTATGCAACATGGCCAGTACAGCCGCCACTTCAGATACGGTTTCCGGGATTAAGACCGGAATTTCACCTTCCATAAATTCGTAAATCGAAACCGGCAGTCCGTCTGCCTTTCGTATCGTAAGACCCGTTTTGTCTGCAATGGGATAAGCAGCAGGAAAATGATTTTGTTTCAAAACAGCAAGCATCCGGTGCTCCTTTTCAACATCCTCCGGCGATAACAACCGGCATATCCTGAACAGAAAAGCTCCCTTTTCGGTAATAATTTTATAATTCTCATTAGCAAAACCATGTTTTAAAGCCGCAAATGATTCCAAATCACCTAACGGATAAGCTGTCAAAACAGATTTTATCAATGCTTCCGGGTTCATGTTGAAAAATTAAAACTAAAATGGCGCAAGCGTCCGCTTGTACCTTAATCTTCTAATCCACAATCACTTTCCTAACCGAATCCAGTACTGTACCATCCACCCATTTAATGACTGCTACAATTTCATCACTCAACTTTGGTTTATCCGGTACGCCACAAATAGCTTCTGCCTCTTTTTTCAACTCCAGAATAGTTTTTATTGGCAATCCGCTGTCTTTGGCTTTTTCAACAAGGTCTTTGCGCAGGGGATTGATGGCGATACCGCGTTCGCTAACAATCACATCAATCATCTCGCCCGGAGCACAAAGGGTTGTAACTTCATCACGAATCACAGGAATTCGGTCGCGAAACAAGGGAATGGGTAAAATTGTTGTCTTCCCGAAAAGGGTATTTTGCCAACCGCCAATCCCGTGGAGCAGATAGCCATCGGAATGAGAAACCACGTTGGCATTGAAATTGACATCTACTTCGGTGGCTCCAAGTACCACCACATCCACCATAGAAGCAAAATTGCCTTTTCCATGATAGTTGTAAGAGGTAAAAGGGGAAGTCCAAACGTGGTTCGGATTTTCGCGCATGGAGCGGACACCTTCGAGGTCAAATGTTTGGCCATCGAGAATGTATTCCACCAACCCTTCTTCCAGCATTTCCACCGGATATTTGTTGCTTCCGGCACGGATAAAACGTGCTTTCCACCTGTTTTTCCGCAAGATATCGCCAAAATAATTCCCAATAGAAAGAGCTGTTCCACCGGCTCCCGCCTGATATGAAAAGCCATCGTAAATCAATCCGGTAGCTTCACAAAATCGGGCTGTCATTTCTGCAATAAGCAATCTATCCGGACTTTTCGTGATCTTGGTGGTTCCCGAAATAATCTTTTCAGCAATTCCCACCTGATCCACTTTTACCACATAATCCACATAATTCCCCTGGATTTGCCACGGAACAGCCGGAAAAGGCACAAGGTTATCTGTAACCACAATCACCTTATCGGCATATTGCGAGTCGGCGAGAGCAAAGCCCAGCAGGCCACAGGCTGCATCGCCGTTTACGCCGTTGGCATTACCAAACGGATCAGCCGTTGGAGCAGCAATAACAGCTATATCAATTTGCACTTCTCCATCCTGCACTGCCTGATAGCGCCCGCCGTGAGAACGCAGAATGCCGAGTCCCTGCATTTTTCCTTCGGAACAAAATTTCCCGAGAGCACCGTTCATGCTACCTTCGATACGTTGGATGGTGCCATCTTCAAGATAAGGAATCAGGTGTTCGTGACACGGGAAACTGGCCGATGGAAACCATCGCAGGTTTTTTATTCCCAGCTCATGGGCTATATCAAAAACTTCATTAGCAACAAGGTCGCCGTTACGAAAATGATGATGGGTCGAAATGGTCATACCATCGCGTAATCCGGCTTTGACAAGGGCTTCTTTCAGGCTGGGAACCAACTTATTGCCGGCTTCAGGATAATCGGCACAGCTGACAATACGGGGAGCATATTTTCTTCCGGTTGGTTTGTATTTTCCTATCCCCATAAAAGGAATATGTTCTTCCCCGTTGATGATAGTTGGCACCTTGCGCCCGGCGGCGTTTTTTACTATGTTGTCGTATTTTTTCATCTTGTCCTGATTAATTTTGGTTGTTGGTACTTTTTTCAGAGGAATCCCAATTCTTATCCAATTTCTTCATTTCCACTGCCAATTCAATAGTTGTAATAGCACGTTTCACCACGGGCGGATCAATCATTTTGGAACCGAGAGAGACCACACCCAATCCTTTGTTTTCGGCTTCGCGGAAAGCAAGAAAAATGTTTTTGGCTTTATCTATTTCGGCGGCATCCGGAGCAAAATTCTCATGAACTACACTAATTTGACGCGGGTGGATACAGCCCATACCATCAAAGCCGAGTGCTTTGGAACGTTTTACATTTTCGGCCAGCGCTTCCATATCCGACACATCGGAAAAAACAGAATCAATGGGTTGGATTCCGGCAGCACGGGCGGCATTCACCACCATCGAGCGGGCAAAAAACGATTCGGTTCCTTCATTTGTCCGACGGGTTCCGAGGTCGGCTGTGTAATCTTCCAAGCCTATGGCCACAGACGCTATTTGCGGGTCAGCCGTAGCAATGGTGTAAGCATTCATCACCCCTTTGGCACTTTCAATAATAGGCATAAACCACACGGGATGATTCATTTTATGTTGCTGCAAAAATTGTTTCGTTCTTTCTACTACTCGTTGTACATCCCCTGCTTCTTCACATTTTGGGATTAAAATCATGTTGACAAAATGTGGAATGACAAATTCCAGGTCTTCCAGCCCGTGCTCACCCTGATTGATACGCACCATGCGCTCAGCGCCATAGAAACGCAAATTTCGCAGGGCATTCCGTACCAAAAAACGAGCTTCTGTTTTTTTGGACAATGCCACGGCATCTTCCAAATCCAGTATCAGGCCGTTGGGTTTATGAACGCCGGCATTGAGCATGAGTTTGGGCGAATTTCCCGGAAGATATAATCGTGAAAAGCGGAAGTCATCCTTTTTTGTGGTAGTAGTATTTTCTTCCAACTGTGGCAACAGAAATTCTTTGTTGGTTTGAATTATCTGATTTATGGCAGCCTCAAGACGTGCAGCCAGCACAAAATCCACAGCGCCGGCATCTTCGATGACAACCTGCGCATTTTCTATTTCAAAAAAACGCAGCACTTTTTCCGTGAGTTCGTGGATTTGTCGTCCGAAAAGTGCTTTAACTTTACTTTTCAGATCAATATGTATGCCGCCGCTTTGTGCCGGAGAAACTGCTACCCAAACATCCGAGCGGATTCCGGGGCCTTTGTTACCGGCTGTTCCTGTTTTGTCCATTATCAAGAGTTTTTAAAGTACAAAGGTACATTCTGTTTTCAAATAGCCACAAGACGAGACAGATATTTTTAAAAAAGGTATTTTATCCGCATCAGCAGAAGGGGAGAAAGCAAGAAGTGTCCAAAGTAAAAAACGACTGAAAAAGGGAAATAATTTATTGTCCGGTAATAATCTTTCATAAAGTAACATATGGAAGTTGTTTAAAGATAAATCGTGAAACTACGAGAAACATCTTGAATTCATTGGACTTCAGCTATTTTTTATTTTATGGCTATGGAATATAAATCGGGATTCGCCACTAAAGCCAGTCAGTTCTTTTCGAAAATCCTATTTAATTTTAAACAGCTTTATGAAAAACAAAATATTTCTTGCCAATTTTACTAAAATCAATTATTTTTGGGGGAATGAATATAAATTGTTGGCTATTCGTTAATCAGCTTATTAAAAATTTATAGCTACCGGAGCCATCATCTCAGTTACAGTTGTATCAAACTCATAATATGAATCATAACAAATGCAGCAACAGAAGAGTCGTACATTCAGGAAAAGAGAATACCTCAGACAAGTCATCCACCATTTCCCAAAAAGATTACAAAACACTGTATGAACAGGAAGCAGCCAGAAACAGATACTTCTATTTCTCCCTGTTTCAGAATCAAAAAGAAATTATGATTATGGTGGATCCTTACACCGGGAAAATTGTCGATGCAAACAAAACGGCTGTTCATTTTTATGGGTATCCGCACAATAAATTTACCCAAATGTATGTGTATCAACTAAATAAAGTACTCCCCAAGGAAAAGGTAAAAGATAACCTTCAGAAAGTTGCAGCAGGTAAACACAGCCACTTCCACACCAGACACAGCTTGTCAAACAACAAAATCAGAGATGTGGAGATATATAGCAGACACATTATCTATGAAAACAAAGAAGTTATCATTGCGACTATTTATGATATTACGGAAAAAACAAAAATACAGAAAGCATTAGAAGATAGTGAGTTAAAATTCAGAAAGGCTTTCAGAATCTCTCCCGATTCTATCAATATTAACCGGATGGATGATGGAATGTATGTTGAGATAAACGACGGTTTTACAGCCATTACAGGTTATACCAAGGAAGAAGTCATAGGAAAGACATCTTATGAAATTGACATCTGGGTTAGCAAAGCGAAAAGGGCAGAATTGGGTGAAATACTAAAAGAAAAAGGAGTTATTCAAAATTTTTCGACACTGTTTAGAAAGAAAAACGGAAAGATTATTCACGGACTAATGTCTGCCAACATTATTGACATAAAGGGGGTTCCTCATATTTTATCCGTAACACGAGATATAGAGGAATTTCTAGAGACACAGGAAGCACTGAAACAGAGTGAGCTGAAGTTAAGGGAAGTTTTTAGAACTTCGCCTGATACCATCACCATAAGTCGGTTCAAAGATGGCAGATATGTAGAAGTTAACGAGAGCTTTACAGCAAACACAGGTTATTCTCAAGAAGAGGCCATAGGAAAAACCCCTTTTGAACTGGGCCTCTGGTTTGACAATAAAGAACGATTAGCATTGGTAAAGACCTTAAAAGAACAAGGTTTTGTCCAAAATATGACCGTGCGATTTAAAATAAAAAATGGCAATATTATTCATGGCCTGTTGTCTGCCAATATTTTTAACATCGAAGGGGAACCTCATATTTTATTTGTAACCCGAAATATAGAAGATGATATTAGAACACGTATCGCGCTAAGTCAAAGCGAATTAAAATTCAAAAGAATCTTTACCATTTCGCCTGATGCCATTGCCATCACAAATCTAAATACCGGATTATATCTCGAAGTAAATGATGCTTTTTTGTCCATAACGGGTTATAAACATGACGAAATTGTGGGTAAGACCGCTCAGGAACTTAATATCTGGATAGATTATAAGCAGCGGAACAGCCTGCTCAAAGAACTAAAAAAGAAGGGGTTCACAAAAAATTTCCCTATCAACCTGAGGATGAAAAATGGAGATATCGTTCACGGTCTTGTTTCAACAAACATTATTGAGATTGACGGAGAACCACATATGATTTCCATATCCCGAAACATAGAGGACTATCTGCAGGCAATAGAAGCCTACCATCGTTCGGAGCAACGCTACAAGACATTGTTTCAACTGTTGCCTGCCGGCATTATCCTCATAGATGAGGCGGGAACTATTCTGGATGCCAATCCCACCTATTGCAAGAACATTGGCTACTCAACACATGAAATTACCGGAAAAAAAATATGGGAAGTGGTAAATAGTCTAAACGAATCCCAAAAAGACATCATAAATTATATTCCAACAATCCCAAAAAATAAAGTGGTAGAAAAAGAAGTAGTCAATGTCCGTAAAAATGGCGAACTCCTCTATCTACGTCTTTATGAAACACGTATTCTTCTTGAAAACAGCAAGCTGGCCATTCTTTCCATATCTATTGACGTTACACGTGAGAAACATATCCGAGAAGAACTGGTAAAAAACGCAGAACGCCTGAAAGAGGCACAGGATATTGGCAGGCTGGGAAGCTGGGAACTGGATTGGCAAACTAAAGAACTTTACTGGTCTGACGGAATCTACCATCTTCTGGAGTTGGATTTATCACAAAGTCCGAATTACAGTCTTTTCCAACATCGCATTCATCCGGAAGATATAACCATGGCACGCAAAGTATTAAAAGAGTCCATAAAATCAGGGAAATCTTTTAAACACATTCATCGTTTGTTGCTGGAAAACAATAAAATAAAATGGGTCATCGAAAGAGGGAAAAGTTTCTATGACGAAAAGGGGAAACTTATCAGGACACACGGTACCATTCAGGACATAACCCGTTTGAAAGAGGCAGAAGATAAGCTGAGAGAATTAAACGAATTGCTTGAGAAGAAAGTGCATGACCGTACAGCAAGATTAAAGAAGAAGCAGCAGGACTTATCTAAATTACTAAGTGACATGCGGATAGTTCAGAAGGAATTGCAACACTCAAACTTCGCTTTAAAAAACCTGAACCACGAACTGGAAGCCTTTTCATATTCTGTATCCCACGATTTGAAAGCTCCCCTGCGTGCCATCAGAGGGTTTACCTCCATCATTAAAGAAGATTATTTTTCTGTTTTTGACGAAAACGGCAAGATTTTAATTGACGACATCCTCGGCGAAACAGAAAGCATGTCAAACATCATTGAAGCCCTTTTACAACTTTCACGTACAGGAAGTAAAAATCTGAACTTTGTTGAATTCGACTTAAAACCTCTGGCACAATCTATCTTTTCCGAGCAACAAAAAGAATTCGACATGCCCCATGCTCTTTTGAAAATCTATAATCTCCCTCCGGTTTTTGCCGACTATACTTTAATAAAACAGTTAATGGCGAACCTGCTCTCCAACGCCTTAAAATACTCCTCACATCATCCACAACCTCTTGTAGAAATAGGTAGTAAGGAAAGTAACGAGACGAAAGAAACTGTTTTTTATGTAAAGGACAACGGGGTTGGTTTTGACGAGCAAGTCTCCGGAAAAATGTTTGAAGCCTTCCATCGGCTGCATTCCAGAAAAGATTTCACAGGAACAGGTATCGGCCTCGCCATTGCCAAACGTATTGTCTCACGACACAAAGGTAAAATATGGGCAACAAGCAAGCAGGGAGGAGGTACCACCCTGTTTTTCACACTTTCAAAAACCGGTAAATAAAAACAGCTATGAAAGATTCACTTAAAATATTACTACTGGAAGACAACGCCGCCGACGCAAAACTGTTAAAAAGAGCATTATCAAAAAGCTTTGGCAATTTTGTTCTTACAGTCATCGAAACAAAAGAAGAATATTTGGCCGAACTAAAGAAACCCTTTGACATCGTCATTTCCGATTATGTCCTGCCATCCTTTGACGGGATGGAAGCATTGCAAATCAGAAACAAACAAAAACCATTTCTGCCCTTTATTATAACCACAGGATCCACCAACGAAGCCACTGCCGTAAATTGTATGAAAGCGGGGGCCAACGACTATGTTATAAAAGAGCACATCACCCGAATCGGAGAGGCAGTTAAGTCCGCTATTGCCCAGAAAAAGATAGAATACGAAAAACAAATTGCTGACCTTACCGTCCAGCATTTGAATCGTATCCTAAAAGCCATCAGGAACATAAACCAGCTCATTACCCGCGAGAAAGACAAACAAAAACTGATTCAACAAGCCTGCGAAATGTTTACACACGAGCATAGCTATGTCTGTGCATGGATATCTCTGTACGACAAAAATGGAAAACTGGGAACGATTAATGCTTTTTCAGGAATAGACCAAAAGCACTTTACACCTCTGATCAAAAATCTACGCAAAAACAAGTTTCCACCTTGCGTTATCCAGGCAACCAAAACGAATGATGTTGTCGGTATTCCTCACAATGAAATTAGCAGCGGGGAGTGTCCGTTAGGCAGGATTTACCCCTCAAATTTCGGATTAACAAAAGCCCTGGTGTATCAGAAAAAACGTTTTGGAATTATTACCGTCAGGCTACCTGTCAACATAACTATAAATAAAGAAGAAACAGATTTATTCAGAGAAGTAACAGGAGACATCTCCTATGCCCTGCACAACATCGAAATAGAAAAAGAGAAACAGGAAACAACACAACGGCAAAAGGTTCTGTTAGATATTGCAAAAGCAGCTGTTATAGAGGAAAAACTGGAAAATTTCATTGCAAAAGTCTTTGGAATTATCGAACAGATTGTAGAATATGAGCATGCCTATCTGGCACTTTATGATGCCGAAAAACATCAATATTATTTTCCTTTTCAGCGATACAAAGACGGGGAAATCTATCCCGATACCATGTCCGACTCCAAAAAAGGTTTAATTGAGTATATCCGCCGCAGGAAGAAACTGTTGGTTTTAACAAAAAGTCAGGTTCAAAAGCTGGAGCAAAAAGGAGAAATAGAAAAAATAGGGCCTTATGCTGCTGCATGGATGGGAATTCCACTGATAAGCAAAGGTAACTTTATCGGCGTTATGGCTCTCCAGCATTTCAGCAATCCTCATGCCTTTACGGTAAAAGACGAAGAACTGCTTAACTTTATCTCAACCCAGCTGGCCCTTTTTATTGAGCGAAAAGAAGCGCTTGCCCAATTAAAAGCCAGCAACGAACGATACAAGACGGTCATGCAGCAAGCCGGCGATGCTATTTTCCTCATTGATATGGAAGGTAATATTCTGGATGCCAATGATACTGCCATAAGAAATCTTGGATATACGCTGAAAGAGCTGAAAACCAAAAAAGCTTCCGATTTTGATCCTTTTTTTATCTCGGAAAAACACAAAGAAAGAATATTGGATAAATTTGTCCCGGAACGAGTAGTATAATTTACTTCGGTTCACCGCAGAAGAGATGGTTCAGAGTTTCCGGTGGAAATAAGAACAAGCAAGGTGGAAATCGGTGGAAAAAATTATATACTGGGTATTGCCCGCGACATAAGTGAACGTAAAAAGTCCGAAGAAAAAATCAGGCAGCTTTCGCTCGGAGTCGAGCAAAGCCCTGCTTCCATTGTTATCACCGACCTTGAAGGAGCAATCGAATATGCAAACAAAAAGTTCACGGAGGTAAGTGGCTACACTATGGAAGAGGCTTTGGGAATGAATCCGCGTATATTAAAATCAGGAAAAATGCCTGATAGTTTATACGAAGAACTTTGGAAAACCATTACTTCCGGACAGGAGTGGCATGGTGAGATGATTAACAGACGAAAAGACCAAAGCCTTTATTGGGAATTAGTCAACATCTCCCCTGTAAAAAACGAAAAAGGTGAGACAACCCATTATATTGCTGTAAAAGAGGACATCACTAAGCGCAAAGAGATGGAAACCGAGTTGAGAAAAGCCAAGCAACAAGCAGAAGAAAGCAACAGATTAAAGAGTGAGTTCCTTTCCAACATGTCGCACGAAATTCGCACGCCCATGAATGGAATCATTGGATTTACCTCTCTACTCGATGACAATGACCTAAGTCTTGAATCAAGAAAAAACTATGTACAAATTATCCAAAACAGTACGCACCAATTATTACATATCATTGACGAAATTCTTGAGGTTTCGAAGCTCCAAACCCACCAGCTGAAAAAGATTGATAAAAAGATGAATATCAACGAAATGTTGATGCAATGCTTTTCGGAGTTTGATGACGTTGCAAAAAATAAAGGGGTTTCTTTACATCTGAAAAAAGGGCTGTCTGATGAGGATGCCAATGTTTTTATGGATGGAGAAAAAATGCATAAAATCATGGAGAATCTGATAGAAAATGCACTAAAGTTTACTCAGCAAGGTTACGTAGAACTAGGGTATATACTAAAAGGAATGACACTGGAATTTTTCGTTAAAGACTCTGGTATAGGTATCTACCCCGAAGCAAAGGAACTCATTTTTGAACAGTTCTCGCAGGAAGACACACGACTTTCAAGAGTGGCTGAAGGACTAGGCCTTGGTCTCTCTATTGTAAAAGGCAATGTGGAACTTCTCGATGGAAAAATTCGCCTTGAATCAAAAAAAGGAAAAGGTTCCACTTTCTTTGTTGAAATTCCTTACAAGCCTGTTAATCCAAAAATTAGTTCAATATTAAAGATATCTACAAAACCATTGTCGCCGGAAATCACAGTACTGGTAACAGAAGACGAAGAGGTCAATTACCAATACCTTTAAATTTTACTGAAAAAGTATAGTACCAATATGAAAATCCTGCATGCCATCAATGGGAAAGAGGCCGTGGAGCTTTGCACACATCACCCGGAGATTAATCTCATACTCATGGATATTAAAATGCCGAAAATGAGCGGATTAGAAGCGACAATGTTAATAAAAAAACAACATCCGGAGTTTATTGTTGTAGCACAAACGGCTTATACAGCTTTGGAAAACCAGGAAGAAGCCCAAAAAGCAGGTTGTGTGGCATTTCTGCGAAAGCCCACCCGCAAAATTGATCTTTTTAAAGTTCTGGATAAGTACCTGAAAAAAGCCAAATAGAATCAGGGGTTAATGATGAGTTAGTATCCATTAATGGTACACCAATCAAACTGATGAGACTGGTCAGTTAAGATTTTAATCATATCTCCGGTTCTTTTCCCTACCCCAAAATCATAACTGACCATAATAATCTTAAAAATCAGTGTGCTATCTCTGTGGAATGTCCCGTCCTTTCCTGATCGGAAAGCGAAAGAAAATGATTAAAACATCCAAACCGGGAGCAAATCTTCACCATCCCGCCGGAGGTCAGTCCCATCTTTACCATAGGTGCTCCGCACACCTGACAGGACTCTTCCGTAAGCAACTCTTCGTGGCAATGCGGACAGCAAAAGCAAACGATTTCCCCCTCAGCGACGAGCATATCTTTCTGATGTTCAAAGCATTCGTATGCAGCGCAAAGATGAACCATACCCTTTTCCCCCTCTTCAGAGCGAATGTTTAAACGAACACTTGGAAGTCCCTTGATTTCCACTTCATCATCCATAAGCGATTTATGGCATAATGGACAAATCACATCGAGAATAACCTGCTTTTTCATTTTACCTGACATATTAATCTTTTGAATTTAGGTACTGCTAAATTAATACCATTTTTCTCTGAATCAGAGGGGTTCGTATAATATGAAAAGAGTATAAATAGTGGCTGTTAGAAAACGTCAATCTCTTTCCAGCTTCAAATCGGAAAAAGCTGTTGAGCTTATCTTTCAAATCAGTCATTTAAGTAAAACCCTCATTTTCAGATAGCGTTTGCCTCGCCCCTGACAACTTCTGACAATCACCTTCTAAAACAGAGAGCTTTCTTGCTGACATTAAATAAACTATTCAGTTTTTTCGCTGGAAGTACTTTAAGGGCTTGTTACGAAATAACTACTCCGTTTATACTCATTCTTTTGCCCGCCAACTTTGTTAAAAAGCCTCGCCGTAGCTTTGCTATGCCTGCATTTTTTGCCTCGTTATCGAACAAAATAATTTCGCCTGATTCAGAGAACTTATTTCGTAATAAGCCCTAAGCCTCCTTTATAATACGTTCTGCCATGAGGCGGGCTTGCTTTATTCTGTCGGCAATACCAATACCATCGCGAATACTTCCTCCAAGATACAGCCCATTGTGTTGCAACTCAATAGCAGCTATGGCGCTGTATCGCGCTTCCGAGTCAGCGCCATACTGTGCAATGGCGTGTTGGTGTGTGGAATATTGAAACAGGTCGGGGTCATTGTTTTTAATCCCCATGGTGATTTCCAGTTCATTTTTTATCAACTGAAAAAGCGCATCTTCTCCCAAATCCGTTAGCTCTGCCTTGCGCATACCACCCACAAAAGTCGTCAGGAGTGCGCCACCTTTTGGCGCCCGGTCTTTAAACAAACTCGACATAAACAAAACCCCCAGCAGATTCCGGTTTTCTTTAAAAGGAATCAGCCCGCCAAAAGCATCCAACGGAATCCCGTTCCATTTTTTAAACCCGATGGCAACCTCGGTAACTTTGGCATATTTCAGGCGGGAAACAGGCTCCCACATCCGATTCTCCACAAAAGGAAACAGCTTAGGCAGTTCGCCGGCGATGATGGTACTGACCACCTGATAAAAATCCTCCTGTTTTTCCTTATAATACACCTGAAAACCTTGCGCGGATTTTTTCACTGACAAACCGGAGCACTCCAGTTCAATATTTTCCTTTCCCACTATTTCGGATAAAGTTTCCGTAAGTCGTTGCAGACCACCTTCGATGGAGAAAATATCACGTGAAACTTTTTTTTCAGAAGGCTCTTTTTTCTCCCGTTTCTTTTTGATGGCACCGCCGATAAAACTGCCATAATTCTGTTCGAGCTGGTACAGTTTGGGAAGAGCATATTTGGGCACTATGTAAGCAGGATCACCGGCATAAATTCCAAGAATAAACGGATCGATGGCATAATCCAGGAAACTCTGTCCCATTCTGCGAATAACAAGGTGAGAAAGTGTTTCGTTGGGATCCGTACCTTTTTTCCTGAAAGGTTCTCCGAGCAGTCGTAACTTGTCCTTCATGCTAAAAAGCGGCGTAGTGATGCCGCCGGCAATACCGGAAGGCAGCGAATGCCACATGCCCCCTTTCCAGATAAGTCGTTTAGCCGAAGATGCATCCGCAATCTCCGGCTTACAACGACTTCCCAAATCTTCAAAAAACTCAACCGTCTCCACATTGGCCAGAACGCCGCTATTAGGACCTCTTTCGTAAACAAATCCATTTTCCTGTCGTGTTTCAATGACGCCGCCAATGTGTCCGGACTTTTCAAATATCCGAAAAGGAATATCTGCTTTTTTCAGGTAATACGCCGTAACCAATCCGGTAATTCCTGCGCCGATAATAGCTATTTTTTTCTGCTTCATGCTCTGTTTTCTTTGGCCTTTTTCACAAAAATGCGAAAAAGCAAAAGTACAAAAACAGGCATGTTATTAGCAATTATAAAAGATTATTGCCTGACCACTTTCAGGTGTCCTGTGATATTCCCTGATTTTTTATTTTTAAATACAATGAAATAAAGTCCGGAAGGCAAGTCATTGACCATCATCTGTTTCGATGTAGTTGATTTCAACAACACGCCCTGCATGGAATAAAGATATTTAATATCTTGTTCGGAACCGGAAAAATGAAGAACAGAAACCACAGGATTGGGATAGACAACAAAAGTTCTCTGTCCGTGAGGAATGACTCCCGAAATAGTAGAATCGCCCCATATAAGTTGCGCATATTCAGGATGGTCAATGAAGGGATTACGGTTATGCTGATAGGAATATATCACATCATTACGGTGGCGTTCAAAACCGTCCACAGGATCTTCCTAATTCCACTTTAACAACGTATGTAACATAGCAAATAATGGCTTTTTCGACCTTTTATCTTCCGGTAGATAATTGATAATTTGTAAATCAGGCTCTCCATTCTCGCCCTCATAACGTGTAGCCATATAAAATATCATTCGTGCCGCATCACCCATAACTTCTTTACGAGGTTGCCACACCCAACGGGTATCACTTTTGTAGCTCCCGGTAGCCACGCCATTGTCATAGACCATAACCGAGCAGGTATCGAACCACCGGTTGTTGCGTGTGCTGTTTACCGAAATATCGGCAGGACGAAGATTGTTCACATCCGTTCCGGCCGGAGGTTGTGTCCCAAAGTCTCCTCTTGATTTTGCCCACACATGTTCACGCGACCATCCTTTTCCGCTGTTATATTCCTGAGCAGCATTCACGGAACGTCCTGTGTAAAACAAAATAACATTGTCAGGATTGGTTGTATCCTGATCGGTTTTTTTTAAAATATCCCAAACGTCTGTACTGCCGGTGCTGGTGTAAGGATAGGATTTTTGCCCTTTTATAATATTGTATAAAGCAGCTTTCAGCGCTTTCCCCTTTAATCCGGCAGCAGCATCGTAGTAACCATCAGGAACTTGAGCAACAAGAACAAATCCGAGAAAAAAAAACCAGACAGAAAGCAGGAAACGTTTCATGAGCAGAAAATTTTAGCGCCAAAAATAGGCTATTTTTCAAATACGGTCATTCTCTCCTCCACCCTGTTAAAAATTTTGTTGCAAAAAATATAAAATAATAAAAGACCTTTTACTCTTTTATTAAAATATTTTTGTATTTTTGCATCATATTTCAAAGCAACCAGGCATGATAATAACGGCAAAAACAAAGATTTCAAAAATCATAAAACTGGATAAGAAGGTCATTGATGTAATTGCTTCCATCAACAGGCATTTCAGGAAACTAAAGAATCCGATTTTATGCAAAATGCTGGCATCACGTGTAAGCGTGGCTGATGCTGCCAAAATCGGTGGTATCAGTACAGAAGCTTTTTTGAAAAAACTTCAGGAAAATGGTTATCAGGTTCAATTCGGGGAAAAAGAAAATGATGAGAATACACAAGATCAGAATAACAATTCAAACAAAAATAAAATGAATAAAACAAATATTATAACATTAGACGTTCGGCCTGTTCTTGCAGGAGGTGTGGATCCTTTTGACGAAATTATGAAAGCGCTCAAAGAGATGGACGATAGTCAGACATTATTGATTATCAACACCTTTGAACCCATCCCTATTCTAAATATTCTCAAAAAAAGAGGCTATGCATTTGAAACCGAACGGCCCGAAACCGGTATAGTTCATACCTATCTGCACAAAACCGATGCAGGTCCTGCATCGGGAAAAGTAATGAAGATAACAGATGATAAAGCCGATGATTTTGACATGGTAGAGAACCGGTTTAGCGGAAAGTTGAGAGAAGTTGATGTACGAAACCTCGAAATGCCCATGCCTATGGTAACTGTTCTTGAGGAGCTGGAAAAGCTCTCAGAGGGCGAAGCACTGTATGTTCACCACAAACGATTACCGCAATATTTGTTACCCGAACTGGAAAACCGCAACTTTAAGTTGGTACAAAAACCTGTGGACGAAAATAATCTGAAACTGATAATTTACAAATAATGCAAGCAGGATTAAGTACAAAAAATGCTCCTTCGCCTTCGGTAGTTTTACCGCATTTTGTTTTTGCAGCGTTAATGTTTCTTTCAGCAGCTGTGGTTTTACTGGTGGCAGCTCCCCAGATGGTACTTCCTTATCATCTTAATCCGCACATGCTTACCCTGACACATCTGATGGTGCTGGGTTTTATTACCACAATCATTTTTGGCTCTCTATACCAACTGATTCCGGTCGTAATGGAAGTAAAACTGTACAGCGAGCTTATGGCCAAGATTACCTTTTGGTTTTTCGGTTTGGGGCTGCTCATTTTGGTTTATCATTTTTGGGAAGCTGGTTTTGGCCCAAAGCAAAATTGGCTTTGGTTTGAAATATCAGGTACACTTATTCTGACCGCGGTAATACTTTTTGCCATCAACACGCTTAAAAGTGCCTTTCGCTCTGACCGGATGGATATGGGTAATATCTTTGTGGTAACAGGTATCGTTTACCTCGTCCTGACAGTTTCACTAGCCATATTAATGATTATCAATTTTGCCCATCCTTATATCCATGTCAGCGTACTTGATTTGCTCAAAATGCATCTGACACTTGGCCTTACAGGCTGGTTTTTATTTCTCGTCATCGGTGTTTCAAGCAAGCTTATGCCCATGTTTCTTATCATCCACAAGCTGCCGGATTACCTTTTAAAATATGCTTACTTCCTGCTGAATACAGGAATTATTGCACTGGCGACGATTTATTATTTTTATCCGAAACCATGGGCTATTATGGTGGCATCGCTGCTGATTTTGGTTGGAATATTCATGTTTTTAAAATTTAATTATTACGCTTTTAAACATCGCTTTCGCAAAAATCTGGATACAGGGATGAAACTTTCCAAGGCAGCCTTTTTAATATTAGGATTTACTGTTGTGCTGGGAGTTGTATCTGTCATCAGTCCGGATTTTCTGAGCGCATACCAACTGCACATTGACATTGCTTTTATTATGAGTATAATTTTCGGATTTCTGACAGCACTGATTCTCGGACAGACATACAAAACACTCCCATTTATAGTGTGGCTACAGAAATATTCATCCAAAGTAGGAAAACAAAAGATTCCGCTGCCTCAGGAGATATACTCTGACCGTATTGCCAAATGGCACATGAAAACCTATTATATAGCCTTCG
This sequence comes from Bacteroidota bacterium, assembly GCA_024280235.1. GTDB lineage: Bacteria > Bacteroidota > Bacteroidia > Bacteroidales > F082 > Sulfidibacterium. The sequence goes on from JAJRQN010000180.1 coordinate 23,545, forward strand.
GCTTTCTTATTGTCGGAGAACTGGCCAGTCAGATATGGCTTATCCGATCGGCAGCAGCCATGTTTATCATTACTGCCGTTCTTTACAATTACAATGTTTTTAAAATAGTGTTTCACAAAGAAAAAATTATAGAAAATGAGTAACATTCACAACCTTACAGAGAAGGAAAAAGAAATAGCCCTGATATTGAAAACTGTTATTGACCCGGAAGTTGCCCTTAACATTTTTGACCTTGGGTTAATCTATGAAATACATTACAATGAGGAAGAAAAAAGCATCAAAGTGGTCATGACACTCTCCACGCGGGGATGTCCGTTGGGCGACACCATCATGCAAAATGTGGAAGTGGTGCTGGAAGCAAATTATCCGGGCCATAAGATTGATATAGAGCTGGTATGGGAACCCGTATGGTCGCCGGAGATGTTAACCGAAGAGGGGCGTCAGGCCATTGAAGGACTTTAAATTATTTAAGAAAAACGGTTGTTTTACAATCTGAAACAAATTGTGAAACAACACTTTATCAAACTAATATGATGTTTTTTACAAAACCCACGGAATACGCCATCAGAGCCATGGTCTATTTATCTATTCATGCCTCATCAGAGAATAAGCTGGGGATAAAACAAATTGCAGCCGATTTGGGATTTCCCGAACACTATCTCGGAAAGGTTTTGCAGGATTTAGCAAAAAAACAAATTATCAAATCATCCAAAGGGCCACATGGCGGCTTTTATCTCGATGAAGCCGGCACAGACATATCGCTGCTCTCATTGATAGATGCCATTGAAGGGTTACAGTTTTTCAACACCTGCGGATTGGGGCTACACGAATGCAACGAAGAAAAGCCCTGCCCTATTCACAAAGAATACCAGATTGTAAAAGGAAATTTTTACAAAATTCTATCCGAAAAAACTATTCGCAGCATGCGCGATGACATTGAAAATGAGATTGCTTTTATGGATTTTTATTCCCATCCTGCGGAAGCAAAATAAAACATTATTTTTCTGGTTCAACTCATATATTTTAGAGAAGTACTGAATTGAAGCGCAGGAAATCAGAAGACGGAAGTTGCAAGACGTTAATTTAAGGTGCTGTTGAACTTTTGTGCTTTCTATTCAATTATTTCAAGACAACCGAAATCTTCTGTCAAAAATATTTCAATTAGTTCCTGTTTATTTCGTAAAAGTTTTTCGATGTTTTTTGTTGTCGTATTTCCTGTTCTTAACCAGATTACTTTAGGGGGGAACCCTTTTATTATGTTTAAGTCGCAGAAATCAGAATCAAAAGTTACTATTGCATAACCGTTTTCTTTTAGCGTACTCAAAGATTTCAAAGTCAGTAGCGTTTTCAAGTCCTAATTCTCTGACTTGTTTCGATTCCGGAAAAAGGTCGATAATTCGTCTAATTAGTCGAAAAGAAAGGTTCTGGTCAAAAAGCAATTTCATGAGGCATATAATTGTCCCTGTTCTTTTTTCGCTGCAAATGATAAGCACGCATTTATCTGTTCTTCCGTTAATTCAGAGTAGTCACGAATAATTTCTTTCCGCGTCATCCCATTCGACAACCAGGACAATACATCGTAAACAGAAATTCTGGTTCCTTTGATTATAGGTTTCCCAAATCTTTTTTCGGGATTTATCTCAATATATTTATTGAATCGTAACATGGTTACAAAGATAATCATTTATCTCATTACCTAAAGCGGCAGAAAGTCTGAAGTCCGAAGCCAGGAGACGGAAGAATAGTAAAGTCTATTTCCGTATGGCCTTCAGGTCAAAAGAAACACCGATACTGTCGCTGACGATAAAACTCTTGTCGCTAACAGCCTCATGTTGCGAATAGCTCGTAACTCCCCACCGCAGGCGGTCGATGTAGAATTTTCCCGATTTTATTTCCAGCGTTTCTCCCTTCCGGATAATCTTTGCATGGAAAGTGATACAGACAGCTACTCCCATCAACTCCAAATCGCCCGTAACCTGAAATACATGATTGCCCAATGATTTGGCATTGTCAAGCAGAAACCGGGAATAAGGATATTTTTTTGTATTAAAAAAAACGTCTGAACGCAGGATATTTTGTAAAGTCTCCCGCATCAAATCATACGTAATATCCTGATCGAACACGCTATCCATCTGAAAAAGAATATCGGCAGCAACAAGTTTATCGTCAGTCATTTTCACACAACCCTCTTTCAGGTATATGTAACCGTGATGGATATTGCACGACCAGAAAAGCCGGCTCAGCGCAGTGTCGATCCTGTACTCTACGGTATCACCTTTTGCCGGCCCGGATGCAAAAAGCGAACCTGCCAACAGGATAGAAAGAGACAAATACAGGGTGAGTTTTTTTATCATAACCTGTGCATTCTATTTATTTTTGCGTTCGGCAATCACACCGGTAATTTGTCCGTTTTTCAATAATTTTTGAAGTTCCGGAGGAATATTCTTCGCATTTGTAAAACGGGTGTTACGCATTTCGGCACCAAAAAAACTACATCCTTCCAAATCGGCACCGGTAAAATCAGTCTCCTGCAAATGCGCACCGCCTAAGTTTACATTTCTGAGAACAGCCTGTTTAAAGCTGGCTCCTTCTAATCCGGCACCGGTAAAATCAGAATCAGTAAGATTGCAATAATCAAATTTGGAGTTGGACAGTACGCCACGAATAAACCGTGTATGCACAGCCACCGAATGACTAAAATCGGCATGGGTAAACTCCACATCTTTCATCAAAGCATTGGTAAAATCACAATACTTCAACGAAGCCCTGTGTCCGGTCATACCGAACATATTAGCCCCTTGGAAATCGGAACTATCCAATCGGGAATCGGTAACATGGTCATGGAAAAGCTTGGCCTGACTGAAATTGCAACGGTAAAACAGTGAACGGTCGAAAAGTGTCCACCGGATATCCGCAGCGCGGAAGTCGGAATAGCTGAAATTTGTTTCACTGCATTTGGCAGAACGCATGCTGGCGCCTCTAAAGTCGCCATTCACCACATGAACGCCATTCCAGTAAACATTGTCAAGCATCGCCTTCCGGAAATCATCGCCATTTTGCGGAACAGGTTTAATACCCTTTGGCCGCACTTTACCATCAGGTAATAATGTTTTTTTGTTGACAATGCTGTCAATTTCATGCGGACTTAAAAAATTAGCCACCTTTTTAAAGGAAGAAGCATCCGGAGTTTTCAGTGTCTCAGACAAAGAATTCGCTTTGGTTTTGGTTTCCTTTTTGGCAGAATAATTACAAGCCACAAATCCCGTGAGCAGAATAAATACTGTCGCTATTTGAAAAGTCAGTTTCATATTTTAAAAGTAAGGTTTAAATAATATCTTTCCGGTTAAACCGGCGGTTGCCCAACCATCCAAATAAAAAGCCGAGCAAAGCAGGATAAACCACAGAGAAAACTATAAAAACACCCCGGCTCACAGTATCCAGCACAAAGTAAGCTGCCGGCCCCATGACTGTCAGCTTGGGATCAAAAAGTACCAATACGCCAACACGGAAAACCTGCAAAGGATTGAGCATTCCCAGACCAATCACAAGGCTCGGATTCATACGGAATTTAAGCATCATACCCATCAGCAACAAATCTATAAAAGCCACCAGCAACAGCCATAACACAAAAGCCGAGCTTACTGCCATTTCCTGCGAACGGGCATAAACCGAGATAAACATACCAATCCCGAGAAAACAGAACACCATGGCGGCAAGCAAAAAGCTGTACAAAGCAAACATGTCCCAGGGAATATCAAGGCTGGTAATAGTTCCCCAAATTACAGCGGCAAACAATGAGACAAACAACGGGATATAAATCACAATAAATTTGGCAATAAATTTCCCCCAGTAAAAATTACTCAGCGACACCGGCAGCGAAAGCATGTACTCCATCACATTACTCTCTTTATCGCCCACAATGGAGCGCACCACCGTTATGAGCACGTAAATGGGAATAATAACCATACAAACCTGCATAAAGGTAACCATCAGACGCCCCAATCCCACAAAGCCAATAATTTGAGTTTCGGTGATTCCCGAAACAAACATAAAAGCTACAAAACCGCCAAACAGGATACTGTATATCCAAAATCCTTTACTCCGGAGACTTTGGTTCAAATCCAAAACCAAAATCGACTTAAATCCTTTTGACATAATCCTTCTCCTCTGTTTCTTTGGGATTAACCCAAAAAGCATTCTATATATTTAAACCAATAATTACCAAAAAACTATTTTTTATTCTTTTTCATCCCCTTACCCATCATTTTGTGCTTTTTGAGAAACTCCTCACGCATGGTTTTTCCTTCGTCAATACGTTTAAGCATCTGTTCATAAGTAAAGGTGGAATCGCCGGGCTGTGCCACGGCACTGTAGCCGTAACCCATAGGCGTGTGTTTTCCAAAAGTATAATAGGCTTTTGTTGCATCGAGCCATTTGTCTTTGTGCTGGCTGTCGCCTACCCAAATCTGTACTTTTTTTCCATCCACAAATTTTTTCCATTCGGGTCCTTTCATGTACTCATTTAAACATCCGATATCATCGAACCAAAGTACATCGCCATACGAATTAATAGCCTGTACTGCATACTGTTGATCGGCAATTCCCATTAAACACTGGGCACAAATATCACGATCGTAATTTACTTTCCGCGGGGAGTAATCAGGTGCGTGCGAACAAGAAACCAGCAGCATTAAAATAACCACCGGAATAAAAAGTAACTTTTTCATAACTCACTATTTTTAAACGTTCATATTTTCTACCGGATACAATATCTTATCCAAAACAATTTGTCCGAAATCCATTTCTACCACACGGTTTACCAGTCCTTCTATTTCTGTCATACGGTGGCTGCTTAAAACAAGCAACGCTTCTTTGTTGTATTTACCGAGATAATCGAAAAATATTTCACGGGCTGCCGGGTCGAGATTGGCCGAAGGCTCATCCATAAGCAGTACGGTTGGTTTCTTCCCAAGAGCAAATGCCACGAGCAGCTTTTGTTTCATTCCACCGGAAAGTGCCACAAATGGTTTATTGTAACTATCCTTAATCTGCAGACCAAGTTTCTCGGCAATATCCACATACTCTTCCTCGGGCACATTGCTCAAATCGGAAAAAAAGCGCAGCAGCTCTTTTACCGTAATTTTAAGCGGTGGCGGAATTTGCGGCACAAATCCCACCTCTTTTAAAATATCCACCCGTTGCTGACGGGGGTCTTTATCCAGCACTTTCAGTTGACCATCAAAAATATACTGCCCCAGAATACAGCGTATTAATGTGGTTTTGCCTGCGCCGTTCTGACCTACAAGAGCAATTCTGTCACCTTCGTTAAAGTCAACGGAAAGTTGTTTTAACACTTCCACTTTACCAAACGATTTCGATAACTTGATTGCCCTAATGACCGGTGTATTTTTTTTTATTTCTGTCATAAAATCTTGTCCCATCCTTTAACTGTATAACTTAACGCATGTCCGGGGCAAACATCGATACAAAGTCCACACCGGGTACAGTCGGCACCCACATCGTGCCGTTTGCTGGTGGCTTTGCCTCGTTCGACAAACCAGAGTTCATGCGGAACAAGGCACACATTCTGACAATCTAGACAATGGGCACATTTGTCCAGTTCGAATTTAACACCAAAAGGCGATAACTGCCCCACCATACTGTAGGTAGCACCAATTGGACATACATAACGGCACCAGAAACGTTTGCTGTGAACAATTTCAAATGTAATCAGCAATAAAATCCACAAAAGGATCAGCCCCGGACCATATATCATTGCCCGCGAAATAATCCCCACCGGATTCAGGTCTTCAAACACAAGGTTTTGTGTAAAAAATGCCAGCAGCAGAAAACCTACCCAAAAAACATAACGCAGATAACGGTTGTACGTATGTTCTTTGATTTTTTTCTTTTTCACAAGATAATTGTGCAATCTCTCACCCCATTCGGCCAAAAAATGATATGGGCATATCCACGAGCAAAAGGTTCTTCCACCCATCAAAAAATAAAAAATGAATATGGTTCCGTCGCCAATTACAAAATTCATGGTCAGATGCACCCAATGGCCCGTATAGAATGAAATAACCAATTGTTGTAATGTATTAAAAGGATCCATCAGGTAAAATCCGATCAGACGCGATCCGCTCAGGGAACCCTCAAGCATGGAAAGATCGAGCATAAACGACAGGATAAAAAGTCCGTTAATTCCTATGAGGACTGCCCAGCGGATGGTACGCCATTTGTGTCGTCCGCCGTATTTTTCACGCCAGGCTTTAAAGCTCATACCTGCTTTTACATACGGCATTTCTTCTTTGGTCTTAGCCGGTATAGGCGTAGTATTCTTCTTTCCAAACATATCACGAAGCAGTTAAAGGTTCAACAATAATGCTGGGTTCCTCCGTCGGACAAACCATCACACAAACACCACAGCCCACGCAACCATCGAGTACTTTGGGTTTGTAACCAACAGTTCCATCGGCACGGGTATGTTTATCCAAAACAATAGCCTCTTCGCCCATTGGACACTCTTTCACACAGATATCACATATTTTTTCATCGTAATGTTTATCGCGCAAGGGAGTGGCTTTGGGTGAGTTTCCATACGGAGAGCGGTTAATCCCCTTAAAGTCGTTACCCCGAGGAGTTCCTTTAAACCCCTTGCCCAAAACCGCAAGACAGGTTTTATCGTTTACTTTGGCAACTCCCATCTTTACCTGCCTTTTCATGGCTTTTATTTGTACCGGAAAAGGATTGTAGTTGGCATCGATTTTATGCGTTTTATCATAGGCCTCAATAGCCTTTTCCCCGGCATTTTTAAAAGGAACAAAATACAAAGCTGCTGTAGGACAGGTTTCCACACATTGGATAGAGTCACACGACAAGTCACAGGCTTGTTCACGGGCATCAATGTAAGGCGTTCCATAAGCCAGCCCATCTTTAATGCCTGCAAACTTTATAGCTTTTACCGGGCAAATCTGAATACAAAGACCGCATTTTATACAGGCATATATAAAAGTAGTCTCTTCAATAGCTCCGGGAGGTCTTAAAAAATTTTGATTTATCCGCTTTTCAGTGGTCACTTTTTGAAGGTAGCCCACCCCGGCCCCTACGGCTGCTAAAGCCCCAACAGCAATAGCGCTGGACTTCAGAAACTGACGCCTATTGAGTCCGTCGGCTTGTCTTTTCATATCGACATCCTTTTAAAGTTTAAGTAAAATATTTGTACTAATAATATGCACCAAATATACATATTCTAACTTCTTAAACACTTACTCTAATAAATTTTTTTAAGGCTATATGAGCAGAACCAATCGCTGTTGTGAATTGAGGATGCGGATGGATATGGATCTTACGCATCAATTCATTTTCCAGTGCTTCAACCATTCCCTTGTTTAATGCCGTACCACCGTCAAACAACACATCATCTTCTATACGGCCACGTGCAGCCAGCCGGCTAATACGCCGGGCAATCGAATAATGGATTCCTGAAACAATCTCATTCACATGATGACCTGCAGCGAGTAATGAAATAATTTCTGATTCGGCGAAAACGGCACAGGTACTGTTTACAGGAAGCGGAGAATCCTTGGCTTCAAAATGGAGGCTTCCCATATCTATAATATCCACCTCCAGGTTTCTGGCAGCAATATCCAAAAACCTTCCGGTACCGGCAGCACATTTATCATTCATGACAAAGTTCTTAATATCTCCATTTTCATCCAACAGGATTACTTTCGTATCCTGTCCTCCCACATTGATGATGGTACGAATCTTTACCCCATCCTGTTGGAAAGCTCTTGCGCCTACAGCATTGGCCGTAAGCTCATTGACATTTTCATCACTGTCTTTAAACAGCTTTCGTCCGTAACCTGTTGAAACCGTATAAGCAATATCTTCCTTTTTGATGTTATTCCTGAACAATAACAAATCAAGGGCATCTACTGCATTCTGATTAAACCGGCTTCCGGTGGGAGAAGCCCCCTTGGCAACCAATTCTTTCTCTTCGTTTATTATGGCAATTTTTATGGTTGTCGATCCAATATCTATTCCTACAAAATACTTCATCTCTCTGCTCGGCTTATTTTTTATTTTTTAATGAATCCAGAAAAGCTTCCAGGCGGGTGGTGAGCTGGCCAAAATCGTCGGGGTTATAATCAGACTCGATAAACAGCGTAGAAATTCCCATGCTCTCCACAAAATTCCCAACCATTCTCGATTCCATGTCATACAACTGGCAACCGGAAAAGGTCTGATAAATCACACCATCCACGGAAAAATCTTCAATCCCTTTGGCGATTTTCCTTTTCCTGTCGTTATTAGGTGTAAAATTGGGACAGGTACTGGGTTTCAGGTATCTGTCAGCAACAGCAGGAATCATGTCGTACAAAAACCACTCATCAACGGCTACCGTATCCCAGATCATACGACTGGTGGAACAAAACTCCTCATAAACCACCAGTCCTCCCAGCTCTTCTATCAAAACGGGGAGCTTCATATTGGGGAAAATACTGGGCGAACCCGTAAGCAAGATCCGGGGGGAATGCGGCTTGCCGACATAAATTTTTTGTTCGATCCTTTTTTCAAGCTCATCGTTTAGTTCCGAAACCTTTTGTGTCCAGCGCTCAATATCATCGAAGAAATAGGCGTTGGTCACCAAAATGGCATCCTTACCATAAATCACAGGAGCCGTTTTTCGCAATTGATTAAACCGGCGATATTCGGCCTGGGCTTTGGCCACCATTTTGATTGCCCGTTTCAAACTTCTGCGGGTAATTTTATTTCCGGTAACCGATTCCAGTTTTTTCACAAACCTTTTTATCACCCTGTGCCAATAGCGTCGGGCTTCTTCGGTATCTTTTGTGGGAGGAACTTCCAGCAGATAAAGTGGTTTGGACAACTCCTCTCCCATTTCACCCATTTTTTTCTTCTGGTCACAGGTAGCAGGATTGACAATCAGCACCGGATCAATATTGCCGGGCAGAATATCAAGATAAATAGCGCCAAGAGTCGATTTCACCAGGGGACACGTCTTGGCCGGAAGAAATTCCGTACCTATTTGGTCCATGGCATAAGCACCGGCACAGATCCTGACAGGAACAGCTCCCACCGCATAGATCAACTCCAAAGGAACATGAATACACATGGAAGCAACAACTTTCTTTCCTTTAAAAGAGCTGTCATCGCCACTAAGAAAGTGTTCGTAACGGTCGTAAAAATATTGCATACTCTTGGGATTATCCGGAAATTTATCCACAATCTCCGCAAGATTCTTTTTTATCTCCATGGAGTAATGAATACTCCCGGTTTTCCTCATTCGTTCAAAACGATCCTTGCTAACGCTATGCTGCATACTTATTTCTTTGAGTTTAATGGAGGCAACTCCTTGGAATCGCCATCCGGATTATAACGCTTAAAAAAGCCCTCTTCGGTAGAGCTAAATATCTTAAAATTAAATACTTTAACATCAAGACAACCTTCTTCGGGACAAGCTTCCACACATTTAAAACACATCATACAGTTGTCAGTAACCACATTTACACTGGTGATGTCTTCGGCTATGGAGAGAATTCCCATATCACATACCCGCGAACAGTTTCCGCAACGGGTACATTTATCACCCACCTTGGTCAGGCGCAAAATACCTATCCTGGAAAACAAATACTGCAAAGCACTCATGGGACAAAAGAAACAAAAGAAACGTTTTTTTACAAAAGATCCCACAAAAAACAAGGCCAACACAAGGATAGCCAGCGATGACATGACTATGGTGGTGGTATTGGTAAAATTAATAAACATCTGCGACGTATCCCCCGAAAAGAGCGGCAGAATAATCCTGGCCGGACATATCTGGCAAAACGGAGACATCATGTTGTGCGACACTTTGGGCAAACCAAAGAAAGAATTGGCTATGGCCAAAGGAATCAAAAAGAGCAATACCAACAATACATATTTTATCCAGCTTAATCTCTTAAAACTCCTTTCATCATAATTACTGAAACGAATCCCCAGACGATTTCTTAATTTGGTAATCCAATCCTGTATCGTCCCCAACGGACACATAAATCCGCACCAGGCTTTATTAAAAAGGACAAAAAACAATACAAACGACCCAAGAGAAGTCAGAAACCCCAAACCACGCCAGCTAAACAAAGAAGAAAACGGGGTATGCATCTGATGCTGTACAGATATAAGGAAACAGGTTCCCGGACTGCCCGGATTATACGGACAGGCAAATGTCGGCAGATTTTGCCCGATATGTATCAAAAAATAACTACCGTAAACAAATAGGATAAAAGTCAGAATCTGTACCCAGAACCTAAACCGGGAAACATTCGCATTATTTATCCATTTTCTGATATTATTCATCTTCGTTTTCATCAAAAATATATTCTTTATAAGGTTTTTTTCTTCTCTCCCGGAAAATGGCTATCCCGGCAACAATAACAATCAACGAAACTACAAAAACTATTAAGGACCAAACCAATGACGTATACATGGTTCTGGACGGAAAATAACCATCGGAAAGGGAAGTGGAATAATGGACATACCGGTAATCCTGTCCCTGAAATTTTCCGGATTTGTCAGTAGTAAATTCCGAATAAATCAGGTAATAATAAATTTTCCTGCGGTTCATCTCACTCCAATGGGTAAAATAATCCTGAATGAACTGAAATTCAGCCTTGCCCGTTTTATCTGTACTTTCTTTTTTACTCCAGCCTTTTTCTGTACAAAGAGTAACAGGTATGCCCGGCACAGGTTTACCATTCAGCATAGGCTTATACGTAAACCGGTCGCCCGAAGCAATGAAAAAGTGAAAATCCTCATTCAGGTGTCGTTCTCTCACAATTTCAAAAGTAATAACCTCAGGATATATTTTGGGTTTTACCTCTTTTCTCACATTCTTATGTCCGTTACGGCAACTGTGGCTAAGCAGTTCCGCCTTGGCGACATCAACATATAAGGTATCGCCCGACACCCTTTTCATCACGAGATAAACATTGTAATAACCTTCCTCATTATCAGGGTATTCCACAACACTTTTACCTTTGATATTAATTACTTTCGACCTCACTTTTTTCTTGTGGGGCGAAAAAACAAAAGTACGGTAACCGGCTGTATCGGAAAGGAAAAGGTACCGGGCATGTTCTACGGAAGCCCCCTCACGAACCCATTGAATAACTTTAATTGCCCCTCTTTCACCCCTCTTTCTTTTTGTAGTACAAAGCCGATGCATCCCATACGAAGAAACTGATTTTTTCAGATGGGCAGGCGGCACATTAGACAGCCATACAGGTTTATCGGATGCCCTCATATCTGCGGAGGCAAGTAAAATGGCTAAAAAGAAATACCAAAAGAGCCGGGTGGAATTCTTCATTGTCTTATAAATTAATCGTTAAGCCTAAAAATTATCAGATGCAAACCCCTTGTGCAACCAGGCACAAAAGGTTTACCCTTGAATAACATTTCCTGTTAAAAGTGATAGCCTACAGTAAATACCACATTGATGGGCCAACCCGGTGAATAATACTGATACCATGTGTACTGGTGTGTATGATAATTGTAAGATTTGTTGGCATAAGCCCAGGTAGCGTAGTTAACATCAAAAACGTTATTTACAGCAAGAGAAGCCGTAAGCCGCTTTATTTTGTACATAATTTTGGCATTTACCATAGAGTATCCCGGATACATAACATGCTCATAATTATCCATGTAGTATTCACCCATAAACTGGTAATTTATTGTCAGGCTCAAGCCAAAATCAAAGGAATAGGTTGCCCCGGCCGATACCATGTTATGCGGTGTTTTTCGCAGTTGGTTTCCAACCAACGTGCTATCCGGATTATCAATAAATGTTGCATTGAGATAAGAATAAGCAAGAAAAACATTAAAGTTTTTCTTCAACTGATAGTTCAACGACAACTCAACGCCGTCATGGCGGGTATTTCCAATATTAATATAGGTAGCCGGATAACCGTCGGAAACAATCTGATCAGTAAAATCCATACGGAAAACAGAAAGCTGATAATGCAAAGCATTTTTTAAGAAGCTACCTCTGACACCCAACTCGTAGTTTGTCAGGTATTCCGGTTTCAGGTCAGGATTGGGAATTACCCAGGTACTTGTAAACAACTGGGAAATCTGGGGAGGATTAAATCCTCTGGATATATTTCCGAAAACGGTGAGGTTTTCCATCGGATTATAAGCAAATCCGAATTTCGGGCTAAAGTTTGTCAGGCTTGAATTGGCAGTAGTATTATCATCTCCCGTATGAAAATTATCCTGCCAGTCGTAACCAATGTAATCGTACCGTAAACCTAAAGACAAATCAAGCCGTTCCTGAAACAGGCTCACCCGGTCTTCGGCATACACGCCCACCATATCGTAGGTACTTTTTCCGGCATCTGTCAGCTCGCCCACGACGCCAGTTTCCCCATCTCGTGCATAAGTATGGTTATCGTCGGTTTGGCGGTCGGCACTCATCCCGACAACCATCGAATTTTTTATACCGGAAAACCTGGAGACCAGTTTATAACGCACTTCTCCACCGTACATCCTTACATTGTCTTTTCCCCATTTGGTATCAAGGTAATGTCCTGTTGTGTTTCTGCCACTGTAATAAGTGTTTACAAACAAATCGCTGTTCGTGCCAAACTGCTTATCATAGTGCAGGTTAAAACGATAGATTTCATTCGTCCAGCCGGTAAAATTTCGTGTAGCTTCACGTGAACGTTGTACAAACTGAAGACTATCAAGGGGGCCTCCGCTTTGGGAAGTGTCTTTGGTATAATCTCCGGTAAACTGGAATTTACCAGCTTTCCCCAGATCTTCAATAAGCTTGATACCGGCACGTCCTGATGTATATTCGGTACGGTCCTGGTAGCCATCGGTATGGTAATATCCACCTTTCATAAGGTAACGGAATTTACCCTTTCCGCCATTAACATTACCACTAAACTTTTGATAGTTATATGAGCCGTATGCACCCGAGAAATCGCCATGAAAGCCCTCCTTCGGACTTTTTTCAATAATATTGATAACTCCCGTAATGCCATTGGGACCGTACAAAGCAGAAACAGGCCCTTTTAGCACTTCAATTTTTTCGGCATGGTCCATATCCACCCCTTCAAACAGGGTTCTTCCGGAAGCCTCTGTGATCGGTACACCATCAACCAACACCAAAATACCACGGGTAATATAAGTATGTAAACCCACTCCCCTGAAACTAATCACATTCGCCTCACCATGACGACGGTCTTCGGTAAATACGCCAGGAATCGACAACATGGCTTCTCCGACATTTCTTCTTTCAGTAGTCAGGTCCAACGACTTTTTACTAATAACATACACCGGAGAACTCACCGTTCTGACCGTTTGAGGAATTTTGGTTGCCGAGATTTCCACTTCGTTAAAAGTAATGGAAGTCATTTCCATTTTGATATTTAAAGTGGTAGTCTCTCCGGCCTTCACCTGTACATCTTCAATGTGTTTCGGGGTATAACCTAAAAGCCTGGCTTCTACAGTATAATTGCCAGCCGGAACATTTTTAAGGACAAAATTACCCTGGCTATCACTCACACCACCAGTTTTTAAATGATGGATATAAACTTCTACATGCTGAAGCGGTTTTCCTGTTTTCTGATCTTTTACGGTTCCGCTAATTATTCCTGCATTTTGCGCTATTATACCATTCGATACAAAAAGGAACAATCCTGCAATCATAATTTTATAAAATACCTTCATAGATGTTAATTTTAAAACTGTTTAAAGCTACCTGAAAATGGTTTTCTGAAAATAACAAGCCTTTGTTGAGAAGCCTCTCCACCTCGCAGGTGGAAGAAATAAATGATTGTCATTTTCAAAAGAACCCAACCACCGTAAGCATTAAACATGCGTTATTAATGAATTATTTAAAATAAAAACTTTACTCCAACATTGAAACTGACTCCCGGCTCGTAGTACAAGCTGGAAATGTCCATGTTTTTGTAGGGTCTGCTTAAATGCTCTACGTAATTTTTGTTGAAAATGTTGGTTACCGACGCCCGGACTTCCATAAATTTAGCTACATGATAGTTGAAATACCAGTCAAATACGGTATAACCCGGCGTAGAGGATTCATTAAAGGTTTCGGAAACCCTGTTCTGTGCCGAGGCCATTCGCACATTCAAACGGGTATTGAGTTTATCTGTTTTGTAAATCAGACTTGTTACGGCAGCAAAGGGAGGTATTTCAGGCAACGGCTCATCCCAGGTTTTGTTTTGGGCATAGGTGTACGAAGCAGACACATCGTATATGAAATGTTTGGCAAACCGCCAGGTAATCCCCGCTTCAAAACCCGTTTTAAAAGCGTTGTCGATATTGGTAAATCTTTTGGTATATTTGGGTAATTTACACGGCATAAATTTCCGCGGAATGGTTGTATCCACCCGGGCAGTAATATAATCCTGCAAAAAGGAGACAAACACATCGCCAAAAACATGCACTTGCTTCCACTGCTTTTCAAACCGTAAATCGGTCTGGTAATTGATTTCGGGTTTCAGGTTGGGGTTTCCCACATATTCGTAGGCATCCATTCCCACGCTCAAATGGTTTATGAAGAGCTCTCCTAAATCGGGGGTTCGCACGGCACGTGCGGTGGAAAGCTGTAACAATAAACCATGTGAGGGGCGCCAGGAAAGGCTGGTGGTCATTTCAGGAACAAACCGGCTATCGGGTTTAATATTGTTCTTGTACAAGTTGGCAAAATCAGTTTCAGGATCGTTTATGGCATATGAAACCTGGTCGAGCCGCAATCCTACCAGCCAGTCCACATGAGTCCCCAATGAAAATTTATTCTCTAAAAACAATCCAAAATCATTCTTTTGCGAATCCTGCCACACCTTATCATAAAACGTTTTAGGTTTGGGCAGTACCACGCCCGTACAGCTATTTACATATACAACTCTTTCGCGGGAGCCATCTTTACCCACATGCAGGAAATCAACTCCGGCATACAGGATGTTTCTTGCTCCGGTACTGATTCCCAGTTCCATACGTCCTCCGAAAGTACGCGCTTCCACGGGGGTCTTTGAATGAGTGGCTTTATAACTTGGACGTCTTTTGTTTGTCATTAAATGGCTAACATAGGCTCCGTAAACTTTTACTTTTAAAGAAAAGAGAGATTCCGAAAGATTTTTAATACCATAATCGACCGACAGGATGCTGCTGTTGTCTTCGTCGGCATCCATGGGGAGTCCGGCATAGAGGACATCACGGGCAAAGCTTTGCCGCCAGGTAGCCTGAATCCGTTGTTTTTGGGTAAGATTAATCCCCAGTCTCGTGGTATATCCGCTACGCTTAAAAGAAGAGGCAATGGTTTCACCCGAACCGCTTTTGTAGTTCCCATAATTTTTGTATCCGGCATTCACCGAAAAATCATATTTCTTTTTCACAATTTGCGCAAACAAATCGGTATAAAAATTGTTTCCGTTGGTTTGATACCCTCCATCTACCGAACCTGAAAACACTTTTCCCCGGTAAACAGGACGCTTGCTCACCACATTGACCACGCCGCCAAAAACAGGCCCAAAGCGCACACTATAAGGCCCGTAAATTACTTCCACTCTTTCAATATCTTCGACAGAGATTTGTGAAATAGCAGGGTCCATACGATTTGGACAGGCATTACTACTGTGAACACCTCCGTCAAACTGAACATTGAGCTGTTCGTATTTGAATCCGCGCAATACGGGTTCCATGCCGTAATTTCCTTTTTTTAACACCCCGAAACCGGGCTGGTTGATAAAAATCTCCCCCCCATCGTGGATATTTTGTAATTCTAATATTTTTCCGTTAATGTCTTTACGGTTTATCTCTTTGGCTTTGTTTCCCGTAATCAGAATTTCTTCCAGGTTAAGCGTATCGGAAGGCGATAGTGCCATTTGTGCTCCGGCAGTAAAAACTACCAAAAACATAATGACAGTTAATAAAATATTTTTAAAATGTATCATCTTTTTTTTAGTTATTTACAACTTTTTAAAAAATCACACCAACTGCTGTTTTATTCTACGGAGACTGCCTATTGGTGCAAGGGCATTAAAACAGGGAAAACAGCATGAAGGTTAAAAAAACCTGTTTATGAAAACACCTGTTGCTCAGGCAAGCACACCTGCAAACAACACACTACCCAGCAAAGCTTACAATCGTTTTTATCAAACGGTTTTACAGGAAAATGTGTCATCCGCAGGAATGCTATTTGCGTTTCATTCTTATACAATCAGAAAAACCATTTCCATTTACCAACCCAAACAATTCATGATGTCAAAGGTCAGGAGTTTACAGCAGAAAAAATACGACATCAAAAAAACTCCTATCACCGTAAAAATACAACAGCATGATTAAAGCATCTGATGGAAACCGGCATAACAGAAATTATGCAACATCATGCATAGGCAAACTCCGGGATCCGGGTAAAATTTGAGAGAAAAGAATGAAAGCAAATTGCCGGATTAAACCCGGTTAGGAGGCGGGATAAGGACTTTTAAATAACGCACAAGGGGTGTTTCGCAGTAAATACGAAAATGTAAAGGAACACCCGATGTATGCAGAGCCAAATGAAAATTTCCGGAGACTATATACACCAGGTTATTGATTTCGTTGTTGGTGGAAGGGGGCGGGTTTTGATTCTTTTTGTCGGTATTGTTTTTATCGCCCGCGCTTTTCAACAAAGCGCTCAGATAGGCCATATCACCGGTTTTGGTATGATCGCCGTTAAAATACTTTTTTTGTTGGGTGTGCGAAGCATACTCATTTCCCGTTGAAAACAAATAATAATGCATAATGGGATAAGCCGGCAGTATTAAAAATGCCAGATATAAAAGCAAAAACGATATGGAAATCAGTTTCCGTACCATATAAACAAAAGTATAAAAAATGTAAACATATTCATATAAATACAGCTAAATTTTTAACGTACCGGTGTAAAAGTATCATTTTTAGGCCAACGAAAGATGGGCTTTTTATCTTTCAAAACAAATTTGGGTTTGGAAAAGGGAGCCAG
>JAJRQN010000014.1 GCA_024280235.1 Bacteroidota bacterium
ATAATCCAGCCTTTTAATTTTTTCATGATAATATATTTTGTGTAAAAAATAACGGTCAAAGGTAAATAAAAAAAGGTTTGTTGTAACGGGAAAGTTTGCCGGATTGAAAACAGGGAAAACTACCGTAGTTGTATTGTCCGGTAGTATATTACGAGGGTTTTAGGGAAAAACATACTTTTGCAGCCCATGGGACTATGGCATTATTTTTCAAAAAACGAAGACAAAAGAGCGCTGTTTATCTTTAACCTTATCGCACCGGTATATCACCTCATCGACAAAGGGACAAAGAACAATTACATTAAAATGGCTGCGCTACTGAACAGTTACATCTCTCTGGTGGGAAATAGTATTTTAGATGTAGGCTGCGGAACCGGCTCCTGGATTTCAGCACTTGGTGCTTATAAATTGCGAAAAAGTGTGGGGGTGGATTTTTCTCTGAAGATGCTGAGGCAGGCTGAGAAAAATCATCCACAAACGGAATTTATCCATCAGCATGGTGAACATCTTTCGGCTTTTGCTGATAACTCTTTTAACATTGTAACTGCTTCTTTTGTGCTGCATGGCATGAAATCAGGAAAAAGAGCTTTAATGTTGTCCGAGATGAGGCGGGTGGCCAAAAAATTGGTCGTCATCCATGACTTTCATGGAAGATCGCCGCTTTCCGTCGAGGTTCTTGAACGGCTTGAGCGCAGCGATTATGTCCATTTCAAAAAGCACTTTAAAGACGAAATGGAAGCTGCTTTTCCCGCTGTCGAAGTGCTGAATGATGAGAATGGTAATGCCTTGTACATCGGCCATGTGGATAAGTAGTTTCCTTGTCCAACAGCCTTTTGTCTGGGTTTGAAAAGTTTTATTTCTTCATGGGTTTCCCGTTCAGTATCACCATTTGGTGGTTGATGGACTCTTGGTGAATCGCTTTGAAAGCTCTGTTGATAAACTCGCGGCTAAGCCCTTTTTTAGCACCTTTTTCAATACTTTTGTAAATGATATCTTCCCATCGTTTGTTTTGTAAGATGCTGATATTGTTTCTTTTCTTGTACTCGCCGATGGTTTCCACCACCTGCATACGTTGTTCGATAAGTTCCAGAAACTGGTCGTCGAGCCAATCGATTTTGCCACGCAGTTCTTCCAACACATTCAGTTGTTGCTCGTCTCGGGGGCGGGGGCTGCGTAATATCAGGTTATCCAGCAAAGTCCCGAGTTCTTCCGGTGTAATTTGCTGTTTAGCATCGCTCAGTGCCACTTTTGGGTTTATGTGCGACTCAATCATCAAACCATCAAAGTTCAGATCCATGGCTTTTTGTGAGATGTCCTGCAACAGGGCAGCATCGCCGCCGATGTGGCTGGGGTCGTTCAGCATGGGAACCTGTGGAAGGCGACTTTTCATTTCGATGGGAATCTGCCACTGTGGCAGGTTGCGATAAGTAGTTTTTTCGTAAGTGGAAAATCCGCGATGGATGAGGCCGATTTTCCGAATACCGGCCTGATAGAGGCGTTCTATGGCACCTATCCATAGTTCCAGGTCGGGATTTACAGGGTTTTTTATTAAGACACCCACATCGGCCCCTTCTATCGCATTGGCTATTTCCTGTACGGCAAAAGGGTTGGCTGTTGTCCGTGCCCCCAGCCACAACACGTCCACCCCAAATTTAAGAGCTTCGTAAACATGCGTGGCATTGGCTACTTCAATAGTCAGTGGCAGGCCGGTTTCTTTTCTGGCTTTCTTTAACCATGGCAAACCTTTTGCCCCGACTCCTTCAAAACTGTTGGGACGTGTACGCGGTTTCCAGATTCCGGCTCGCAGCATATCTACTTTTCCGGTATTCTTCAGGCCGATAGCCGTTTCAATTACTTGTTTTTCCGATTCGGCGCTACACGGTCCGGCTACGACAAATGGCCGACTGTTATATTCTTTCCATTCGGATAATGGTTTGATTTGTAAATTTTCAGGCATGATATTTTTTATTTTAAAGTATTTTTTGAATTTTATTGGACTCCTGAATAAGACGCGTTAATTCCTTATGGTCTTTCAGGGTAATGGCCTGGCGAAACTGTCCCAGTTTTTCGATGTAGGTATCCAGCACTTCCAGCACATAATCTGAATTTTGATCAAATACAGGAACCCACATTTCGGCAGAACTTTTGGCGAGACGCACGGTAGTTGCAAAACCACCGCTGGCGAGGTCCAGAATACGTTTTTCATCTTTTTCTTTTTCCAGTACCGCCAGCGAAAGGGCAAAGGCGGAGATATGTGAAATATGCGAAACGTAGGCTGCACTCACATCATGCTCATGCGGCTTCATGAAAATAACTTTCATGTGCAGCGTTTCATACATTTGTCTGACTATCTCCAGAGCCTGCCGTGAGCTGTTACCACTGTCGCAGATTATAGCGGTTTTATAATCAAACAACCGGCTGATGGCTGCCAGCGGACCGGAGAATTCCGTTCCGGCCATGGGATGCGAAGCCACATATTGTTTGCGGTTGGAATGATTTTGTATCTTTTGAAGAATTCCGGCTTTTGTAGAACCCACATCGGTAACCACTTTTTCCGAACCTTCGCAAAGAGACAAAATATCCGGAAGCAGCTGTTTGGTAACGTCAATGGGAGTGGCAATGATAATCAAATCAGATTGTTCTACTGCTTCTTCCAATTCCATGGTTTCATCCACCAGCTTGCTGAGTTTGGCAATATTGGCATGCTGCGGATTGATATCCACACCGATAACTTTTGCGCCAAATCCTCGTTTTTTTAAATCCAGCGCCATAGAACCGCCAATAAGTCCAATGCCTACAATACATATGTTCATCTAAATAACCTCCTGTTTAATGGTTGTTGTTTTCTTTATTCTTGCTATTGCCTCCATCAGCCTGATTTTTCTGGTACAAAGCGAAAGGCGTACATACCGTTCACCGGCCGGACCGAAAATAAATCCGGGAGTAAGAAATACCCGGCTGTTTTTCATAACAATATCTGAGAATTGCTCCGAACCCTGACAATCTTCAGGGATTTTGCCCACACAAACATACCTACCTGATTTTTGTCAAAATCACATTGCAACACATTGAGAATTTCAAAAGCCACTTTTCTTCGTTCACGGTATATTTCATTCAGCTGTCGGTACCAGCTTTGCGGTTGTTGCAACGCTTCCACAGCAGCAAGTTGCAAAGGTTTGAACATTCCCGAATCCATATTGCTTTTTACCTGCAAAACAGCACGGACATATTCGGAATGGCCTGCCAGCATACCGAGTCGCCATCCGGCCATATTGTGCGACTTGCTCAGCGAGTTCAACTCCAACGCAATTTCTTTGGCTTCCGGAACACTCAACAAGCTCAATTGCTCTTCATTTAAAATAAAGCTATACGGATTATCATTGATAATCAGAATATTATGACTATGACCAAAGTCAATAAGTGTTTCAAAAAGTTTTTTAGAAGCCCGTGTACCGGTGGGCATGTTGGGATAGTTGACCCACATGAGTTTTACGTTGGACAAATCGGTTTTTTCCAGCGTATCCAAATCGGGAATCCAATTGTTTTCTGCTACAAGATCAAAATAGCGTACTTTTGCCCCAAGCAGCTTTGCCACAGCTGCATAAGCCGGATATCCCGGATTGGGAACCAGCACTTCATCTTCCGGATTCAGAAAAGCCATGGAGATATGCATAATGCCCTCTTTAGAACCCATCAGCGGGAGTATTTCATTTTCCGCTTTCAACGAAACGCCAAAGAAATTCAGATACCATTCGGCGTAAGCTTCACGTAATGCCGATATGCCGGCATAGCTTTGATAAGCATGATTTTCGGACTTTTTACTTTCATTAGTCAGAACGGATATTACTTCTCCGGACGGAGCCATATCCGGGCTGCCAATACCTAGATTGATTATGTCAAATCCCTTTTCGCGCAAAGAAGCAATCTCCTTAAGCTTTCGCGAAAAATAGTATTCGCTTACGATATTTAACCGGTCGGCTGTTTTAATTTTCATGAACTTTCTCTCCTTTCTCATATTCTCCAAAAATTGTTAACTCACTGAGCAACGGACGAATAGCATCCAAAGACTGGCGGTATTTTGGGAAATCTTTAAAGTCCACATCTACATAAAAAAGATATTCCCACTCCTGACCTACTATGGGCAGCGATTGTATTTTGGTCAGGTTGATTTTGTAAAACGACAATACCGGAAGTACTTCTGAAAGTCGTCCCTGCTGATGGGGGAGTACAAAGCAAAGTGATGCTTTGTTGATATCCTGGCCTTTCAGATGGTTTTGATAATTTTCTTCGTGTGAAACGATGAGGAAACGTGTGAAATTCATCTTATTGGTTTCGATACTTTCGGCCACAATTTTCAGATCATACAATTTTGCTGCCAGCCGGCTGGCGATAGCACCCACTTCTTTCATGTTTCCTTCACTAATCCACCTGGCGCTCAGTGCAGTATCTTCTGAATCGACCATCTGCACTCCGTTTCGGCGCATGGGAGTGAGAAACTCGCGGCATTGTTGTAGTGCCATAGGATGAGAATAGACTTTCTTTATGTCAGACAATGTTTGTCCCGGAAGAGCCAGCAGATGTTGTTCAATACGTAGATATACCTCTCCGAGAATGCGCAAACCCGACTCGCGCAACAGTGTGAAATTGGGCAGGATACTTCCCACAATAGAGTTCTCGATGGCTACCATCCCGTAATCAGCTTTCTGAAATTGCAACGCATCAAACAGTTCGTTGAAAGAAGCACAGGGAACCGTATCATAATCTTCATTTTTGAAATATTTCCGAATGGCAATTTCATGGAAAGCACCGCGAACACCCTGCATAGCTATTTTCATATTCTTTTCTTTTTTCCATAAAAAAAAGTCCCGAATGTGCTTCGGGACTTTTTATGATATGTTTTATTATTAATTAATGTCAAACCATACACAGCCCCTTAAAACTTTTAAAATAAAAGTAATAAAAGGTGTAAAAAAAGATGTTTGACCTGTTAAGCATTCTCTTTGATTTGTTTCAACGGGACAAATGTAGATAAATATTTTTTATATCAAAATTTTCGGACAAGAAATTTGTGAAAAAGACTTTATTCCCTTTTTCTCTTACTTATGATTGATGTTGAACAGAGATTTTTCATTTTTATAATTTTTTACTCCGTCATCTAAAAATTTAATGAAATGATCCACATTCAGATCATAAGCTTTGGGCTGTACAAGTACATTACCTTTGTTATCCATAAGCACGTAAAACGGCTGGGCATTTACCCCGAATTTTGTAATTTGAAAATCGGCATCTTTTTTGCCTAATGTTTTCATCATTTTTCCGTTATAAGAAGACCTGACCCATTCGTCTTTGGGTAGTTTATATTTGTCGTCCACATAAAGGGCGAGAATTACATAATCGTTACGAAGACGCTTAAGCACACGCGGGTCTGACCACACATTGGCTTCCATTTCGCGGCAGTTGACACAACCGTGTCCGGTAAAATCGATGAAAATCGGTTTGTTCTGTTTTCTTGAACAGGCTACGGCCTGGTCATAGTCAAAATAGCCTTTTAAGCCATGTGGCAAATCCAGAAAGTTATGGTATTTGGGAGTTTCACAAATTTCTTTCGGCTCGTTAGCCTTTGCTCCGCCTCCATAAACCTGTAAATTCTCACGGACAATTTTATTCATATCGAAATCCAGTGTGGTTTGCGGTGGCAGGTATCCTGCCAAAGCTTTCAGCGGAGCGCCAAACATGCCGGGAACCATATACACGACAAAACTAAAAGTAAGGATGGCAAGCAGTAACCGCGGAACCGTTACATGGGGTACGTCCGAATCGTGGGCAAATTTGATCTTTCCGAGCAGGTAAAGTCCCAAGAGGAAAAAGATGACAATCCAGAGCGCAAGATAAACTTCCCGGTCAAGGATATGCCAGTGATAAGTTTGGTCGGCAATACTCAGAAATTTTAATCCCAAAGCCAACTCAAGAAAACCCAAAACTACTTTTACGGAGTTGAGCCAGCCACCCGAGTTGGGCAGATTGGAAAGCCACGACGGGAAAAAGGCAAACAGTGTAAAAGGCAGAGCGAAAGCCAGCGAGAAGCCGAACATTCCGATAATGGGTTTCAAAATCTGCCCGCCGGCCGATTCCACCAAAATAGTCCCGACAATGGGGCCTGTACAGCTGAATGAAACCAGTACCAGCGTTAGTGCCATGAAGACAGGGCCAAGGAACCCGCCTTTGTCGGCCTCCTGATCCGATTTGTTTACCGCCCAATGCGGTAATGTAATCTCAAACATTCCAAAGAATGAAAAGGCAAAAACCATAAAGATGAGGAAAAATAAAATATTGGGTAACCAGTTTGTGCTGAGCCAGTTGGCGATATTAGGGCCGGCAATCACAGCGAGCACCGAACCGATAAGTGTATAAATGGCAATAATGCTGAAACCGTAAAGCAATGCCTGCATTTTACCTTTTGCTTTTTCTTCGCCTTCTTTCATAAAAAAGCTAACCGTCATGGGAATCATGGGAAAGACGCAAGGCGTTAAAATACCGAGCAGCCCGCCAAGAAAAGCCAGGACAAAGAAACCCCACAATCCTTTTTTACGTCCGCCGATATTTATTTTATCTTTTCCGGAAAAGGTAGCGCCTTTGCTTACGATGGCATTGGAGACGACCGGTGTTATTTTTCCAAGTTCAAAAGAGAAATCCACGTCTTTTGGAGGTAGGCACTGAGTATCGTCGCAAGACATAAAGTTCAGGCTTCCATGTACGACAGCTCCCTGAGTTTTTAGTCTGACTTTTTGCACAAAGCTGACGCTGTCTGCGTAATATTTTAATTCCATGTTGAAATTCTTGTCGAATTCCTGTATTACATGGCCGACTTCTTTCACTTTACCAATACGGACGTAACTACTGTCTTTTGTAAAGGAGAAAGTGGTGGCGGGAGGGGCCTGTGGAATATCTTGCGAATATAAATGCCAGCGGTTGTCGATGGTAGCCTTAAAAATCAGTTTGTACTCGTCAGCAGAAATCTTTTGGGTGGAAAAGGACCATTTTACCGGTTCCAGAATTTGTGCCGATACCGAAATTCCAAAGAGAACTATGGCGGTCAGCAAAAAGATAAAACGCTT
Source organism: Bacteroidota bacterium (assembly GCA_024280235.1). Lineage (GTDB taxonomy): Bacteria > Bacteroidota > Bacteroidia > Bacteroidales > F082 > Sulfidibacterium. The sequence continues at coordinate 7,113 of JAJRQN010000014.1, forward strand.
CATATTTATGAATTGAAGTTTTTTAATGTATTTTTGATTTGCAAAAATAGGATAATCTGAGTTTTTAACTGTACTGAAATGTTAAATGGCTGAAAATATTATGAAAGATTAACCAGTTTGCCCAGGGGATATGTTGTCCAAACAGGGCTGTTCAATTCTAAATAAATTGTTGATAACTGTATAGTTTGTAGTATTGAAGGCTGTTTTCATATAACTCACTATTAATATTGTCAATTTTATTTTTCCTTAAAATATTTAGAGCAAAGCTTCTCAGTACCGA
>JAJRQN010000181.1 GCA_024280235.1 Bacteroidota bacterium
ACTTTGGGCGTCATTCAAAAACAGAGCATTTCCGGAACCATATACTCCTACCTCGGAGTAGTACTGGGATTTATCACTACCGGATGGCTTTTCCCGCGGGTCTTGTCCACCGAAGAAGTGGGTTTGTTGCGCATACTGGTCTCCTATTCGGTTCTCTTTGCCCAGTTTGCAAGTTTGGGAATCAACTCCGTTAGTGTCAAACTGTTTCCCTATTTTCGCGATGAAGCCAAAAAGCATCATGGCTATCTCGGGCTTACACTGCTTGTGGGATTAACAGGTTTCATCCTTTCCACCGGTATTTATCTCTTGCTAAAGCCCTTGTTTGTAGCCAATGCTGCCGGCAAATCTTCTCTGTTTCTCGATTACTTTTACTACGTTATTCCGCTGATTTTATTTACCCTGCTCTTCACCTTGTTTGACACCTATTACCGTGTACTGTACAACGCAGTAAAGGGTATTGTTTACAAAGAGGTGGTGCAAAGGTTAATTATACTTGCTGCTATTCTCCTCTATTTTTTCAAGCTGATTGACTTTCAATGGCTGGTCATTATATATGTACTCGCCTTTATTTCTCCCGCCCTGTTTCTCATGGGAACACTCCTCAAAGATAAAATGTTTTATGCCAAACCCGACCTGAATTTTATTGATAAAAAGATGGCCGGCGAAATGAGAAATGTGGCCTTCTTCGGGATTCTTGCCAGTTTTTCGGGTGTTTTGGTGCTAAACATTGATGTGATTATGGTGAACCATTATCTCGGTCTGGGAGCAGCAGGAATTTATACCATTGCTTTTTTCTTCGGAACACTTATTTTGGTTCCCATGCGCACCATGGGTAAAATCAGCTCGGTGGTAATTGCCGATGCATGGAAAACGGATGACCGCAAAACCATCATGGACATTTACCGGAAAAGCTCCATCAGCCTGAGTGTCATCGGATTTTTGCTGTTTATCGGTATTTGGGGCAACCTTGATAATGTTTTTCAAATAGTTGGAAAAGATTATACGGCCGGCAAATATGTCATCCTGTTTATTGGGCTGGCCAACCTTTCAGATTTGTTTATGGGTGTTAGCGGACACGTCATCTTAAATTCAAAATATTTTCGGTGGATGTCGTACCTGCTGTTTGTCTTTGCCATTTTACTAATCATTACCAATATTTTACTTATTCCCCGTTTTGGCATTACAGGCGCAGCGGTGGCATCCCTTATTTCCAAATACATTTATAACAGCCTGAAATTCCTTTTATTATATAAGAAATTTAAATTCCAGCCGTTTAGTTACAGACATCTCGAAATCATTTTGTTTTCTTTTATAGCCTAGTATCTTTCCACATATATTCCGGAGTTAAACTCATTTATTTTAGATTTGATTGTCCGCAGTTTGTTTATCAGCATTGTTTTCCTGACGCCAGTCTATATTTTCAAGGTATCGGAAGACATCAACCGGAAAGTCAGACAGCTGGCAGGTTATTTCTTTGTGCGTAAATAGGGGGACGACTCTTCTTGTCCCCATTTCAAAAAGTATTAACTTTGCTTTCCGGTAATAGATAACTATGGCATTAAGTGAAGAAACGGTAACTCATCCCGGAACTGTCCGGAAGATTGTGGGAAATAAAGTGGAGATCTCTGTTATTTCCAAGGCAGGTTGTGTCTCCTGTTCGCTGAATAATGTGTGTTCTGTAAGCGACATGAAAGAGAAAATCATAGAAGTTGATTTAAGCCAGATAAAACATTACAACGAAGGGGACAATGTTGTTGTCGAGATGAAACAGTCGTATGGTACATGGGCAGTACTTTTAGGCTATTTTTTTCCTTTTCTCATACTTTTTCTCGGGCTAATCCTTTTTCTGCATTTCGGTCTTGACCAGGGGCTGGCCGGCGTTCTTGCCATTGCACTACTGTTCCCATACTACGGTATCCTTTACCTCCTGCGCGATTTTTTTAAAAAACGGTTTCGCTACCATATTCAATAGCGTTTGTGAAAAGTTTCGATAAAATCATGTGAATATCCTCTCAAACTGAGCCTCTTTTATGGTTGTCTTCCATGTAAATCACTTCTTAAATCCCATTTATCTTTAAACAGTTTTTATTTCCGTTTTTTGACTTCTGTACAAAAGAATTTGATATTTTAATGCTTTCTAAATAAATTCATGGCCGGAATTTAATTCTTCTTTGTAAATATCGTATATTACTGATAATGAGTAATATAAAAATTTAGTTTAATCTCTTACTTTCCTGGAATAATCCCTGCTTTATAATGGAAATAACACTAAATCATGCTGTTATTGTATAACTGTTTCGATAGAATCTGAAATGTTTTACTTTTGTAATCCACAAAAAAAACAGAAACTTTATTTTCAAACGAATAAGCTATTCCAGTGAGTAATGTTGTATTAATTTCGGTAATTGTTCTTGGTGCACTCGGCCTTGTTTCAGCCATTATTCTGTTTTTTATCGCCAGAAAGTTTAAGGTTTATGAAGACCCTAAGTTTGATGAGGTGGAAGCGGTTTTGCCTGCTGCCAATTGTGGCGGTTGCGGTTATCCCGGATGCCGGGCTTTTGCTGAGGCCTCCACAAAAAATGCAGGAAAAGAAAAAAATTTAGACGGCTTTTTATGTCCGGTGGGCGGCAATGAGGTCATGCAGAAAGTGGCTGGGATTCTGGGACTTGAAGTTGAAGAAAAAGACCCGATGATTGCCGTGGTTCGATGCAACGGTTCTTATGCTCATTCACCCGATAAAGTTAAATTCGAAGGAGTAACTTCCTGTTCTTTTGCCCATGCGTTGTATGCCGGTAAAGGAGGCTGCCAATACGGTTGTCTCGGCCTCGGCGACTGCGTGGAGGCCTGTGAGTTTGATGCCATTCACATGAGTTTGGAAACCGGCCTGCCGGTGGTGAACGACAAATGCACAGCGTGTGGTGCCTGCGTCATTGCCTGCCCGCGCGATATTATCGAACTGCGTAAAAAGGGGCCTAAAGACAAACGTATTTTTGTCTCTTGTGTGAATAAAGAAAAAGGAGCCATAGCTAAAAAGAACTGTGAAGTAGCGTGTATCGGTTGTGGTAAGTGTGAGAAAGTCTGTGAATTTGATGCTATTACCATTACCAGCTTTTTAGCTTATATTAATTTTGCAAATTGTAAACTTTGCCGCAAATGTGTGGATGTGTGTCCTACCGATGCCATTTGGGAGGTGAACTTCAAACCGCGAAAACCCAAACCGGAGGCTGTCAGGCCAAAGAAAATTCCCGCCAAAGAAACAGTATCTGCATCGGCGAAAAAGCAGGAGGCTTTTGCTGAAATAAAGAGCATAGTGAGTTCAAACACAGAAAAATCTGAGAAATAATATGGGGCTTTTAAAAACTTTTGTGTTGGGGGGCATCCACCCGCCGGAAAATAAATTATCGGCAAACTCACCTGTTCGTATTTTGGAGATTCCTCCTCAGGTGGTTGTTCCCATGGGCCAAAACCTTGGGGCGCCCTCAAAACCGGTGGTCAAAAGAGGCGACAAGGTGAAAACCGGCCAGCTGATTGCTCAGGCCTCAGGATTTATATCTTCCGACGTGCATTCGCCCGTTTCCGGAACAATTCTTAAAATCGATAGTGTCATGGATATGTCCGGATACCGTCGTCCTGCATTTATTATCAAAGTGGAAGGCGATGAGTGGATGGAGAACATCGACCGGTCGGAGACGCTGATAACAGATATAAATCTGAATCCCGAAGAGATTATCGCTAAAGTAAAAGAAGCCGGTATCGTTGGAATGGGCGGAGCTACTTTCCCTACTCATGTTAAGCTGATGATTTCTCCCGGTAAAAAGGCTGATTATCTGATTATCAATGGTGTGGAGTGTGAACCATATCTTACAGCCGACCATCAGCTTATGCTGGAAAAAGGTCCGGAGATCATTGTGGGGACAAAAATTTTGATGAAAGCCCTGAATGTGAAACAGGCGGTTATCGGCATTGAAAACAACAAGCCGGATGCCATCGAACTAATGTCGGCACTTGCTGTAAGGGAAGAGGGAATTACTGTTCAGCCGTTGCAGGTAAAATATCCGCAAGGCGGTGAGAAACAGCTTATTAAAGCAATTACAAATCGCGAGGTACCCTCTGGAAAACTCCCTGTTGAGGTAGGATGTGTTGTGCAAAACGTGGGAACGGCTTTTGCAGTTTACGAAGCTGTTACGAAAAACAAACCGCTTATTGAAAGAGTGGTTACCGTTACCGGAAAAGCTCTGAAGAATCCTTCCAACCTGAAAGTCAGGATTGGAACACCGATAAAAAATCTGGTGGAAATGGCCGGCGGCATGCCCGATGATACGGGTAAAATTATTGGCGGCGGACCTATGATGGGGAAAGCGCTTGCCACATTGGATGTGCCCGTGGTAAAAGGTACTTCCGGTATTTTGATTATGCGCGATGAAGCTTCCCATCGTCTTGCGGAAGGTCCCTGCATACGTTGCTCCAAATGTACACAGGTCTGTCCTATGGGACTGGAGCCGTTTTTGCTGTCGCGGCTGGCTCGAATTGGAAATTATTCTTCGGCAGAACAAGAAAAGGTGATGGATTGTATTGAGTGTGGCTCTTGCCAATATACCTGTCCTGCCAATATCCCATTGCTTGATTATTTACGCCTCGGCAAAAGTAAGGTGGGAGCCATGATCAGAGGGCGTACCAAAAAATAAAGATGTTGTTTGATTAATGAATTGAAATGAAAAATATGAATATCCTGACAATATCAGGTTCTCCACATCTTCACGGGGATAATTCCACCAAAAAAATCATGTATGGCGTGGTGGTGGCTTTGCTGCCGGCCATGTTTATTGCCATTTGGTATTTCGGACTTGGTGCTCTTCAGGTTATTGTTCTTTCAGTGGTTTTCTGCCTCTTTTTCGAATGGGTTATCCAAAAATATCTTGTTAAAGGGCCTGTTACCATCACCGATGGGTCGGCTATGGTTACCGGTATTTTGCTGGCTTTCAATGTGCCTTCCAACTTACCATGGTGGATGGTGATTATCGGTGCATTGGCTGCTATTGGCATTGGGAAGATGTCTTTTGGTGGTCTCGGAAAGAATATTTTCAATCCGGCACTGGTATCGCGTGTTTTTTTGCTGGTCTCTTTTCCGGTAGCCATGACTTCATGGCCAAAACCATCACCTGTTACAAAAACGCTGGTGGACACCATTACCGGGCCTACGCCATTGGGTTTCATCAAAGAAGGACTTGGCGCCGGTAAATCTTTGGCCGAATTGTCGCAGCATTTACCATCTTATGCCCAGCAACTTATGGGACAAATGGGTGGCTCGCTGGGAGAAGTCTCTGCACTGGCATTGATTCTCGGTGGTATTTTTATGTTGTGGAAAAAAATTATCACCTGGGAGATTCCGGTGTCTGTTTTGGTTACCGTTTTTGTCTTTTCCGGAATCTTGTGGTGGATTAATCCGCAACATTATACAGACCCGTTCTTTAATCTGCTTTCCGGCGGTGTTATGCTTGGTGCCATCTTTATGGCTACCGATATGGTTACTTCACCCATGACACGCAACGGACAGTTGCTCTTCGGCTTTGGTATTGGGTTGATAACCATGCTGATTCGCGTTTGGGGTGCCTATCCAGAAGGGGTTTCGTTTGCTATCCTGCTGATGAATGCTGTGGTGCCGCTTATCAATAATAGTTTCAAGCCAAAACGTTTTGGCTCTGCCCGCGTAGCAGTAATGGGAAAATAACTTTTTTGAAAATGAAAATAATAAATAATTTGTAAAGATGGCTTCTAAGAAGGAATCAAATTTTGTTAACATGGTGCTGGCACTCGTCTTTGTGTCAGTGGTGGCTGCTTTGGCTCTCGGCAGCGTTTATGTGGTAACAAAAAAGCCGATTGCGCTAGCGCAGAAAAGAAAACAGGAGGCAGCTATCAAAGCAGTTTTGCCTGCTTTCGATAAGGTGAAAAGTGTAATCCTGCCCGATGCCGATGGCAACGACTCCCTGCTTTTCAATGTGGCTACAAAAGACGGTAAACTTGTGGGCGTAGCTGTAAACAGCTATACCGATAAAGGTTTTGGAGGAAGAATTGAGGCTATGATTGGCTTCCTTCCCGATGGAACCATCTTCAATACTTCTATTCTTGAACTCAAAGAGACTCCTGGACTTGGAACAAAATTGCAAAAATCCAAATCTGATTTCCCCGACCAGTTTAAAGGAAAAAACCCCAAAACTTTTCGCCTGAAAGTGAAAAAAGATGGCGGAGATGTGGATGCTATAACCGCAGCTACTATCAGCTCACGTGCATTTTGTGATGCCGTTCAGCGCGCTTACGATAGCTTCCAAAAGGATAAAAGTCAAATAAAACAATGAGAAAAATATTGTTCAAAATAATATGTCAACTATGAATCAGGTGCAAAATCTTACCAAAGGCTTTATTAAGGAAAATCCTGTCTTTGTACTGTTACTCGGCATGTGTCCCACACTTGGAACCACCACCTCCGCTTTCAATGGTCTGGGAATGGGACTTGCTACTGCTTTTGTGCTCGTTGGGTCAAATGTGGTTGTCTCGCTGGTCAAAAATCTGATTCCCGACAAGGTGAGAATCCCCGCTTTTATTGTCATTATTGCCTCTTTTGTTACCATCGTGGAACTTGTTATGCAGGCTTATGTTCCGGTGTTGTACGCGCAGCTCGGGTTATTTATACCGCTTATCGTTGTCAACTGTATTGTCCTCGGCAGGGCAGAAGCCTTTGCTTCTAAAAATACGGTGTGGTCTTCTGCCATCGACGGCTTGGGCATGGGGCTGGGCTTCGCTCTGGCACTCACCATCCTTGGTGCAGTACGCGAACTGCTTGGCAGTGGGGCCTTGTTCGGTATTCATTTAATAAAAGGAGACGGAATGCTTGTCTTTATTCTCGCTCCCGGCGCTTTTATTGCATTGGGTTACATTATTGCCATTATTAACAAATTGAATAAAAAAACCGCATAACAAATAAGATATGAGTTACTTTGTCATAATTATTTCCGCCATTTTTGTCAGCAATATCGTACTGACCCAGTTTTTGGGTATCTGCCCCTTTCTTGGCGTCTCAACGCGTATCTCAACCTCCATTGGAATGGGTGGCGCTCTTCTTTTTGTTATGACCCTCGCCACCATGGTAACATGGATATTTCAGTACTATGTGCTTGTGCCAATGGGTCTTGTCTTTATGCAAACCATCGTTTTTATTCTCGTTATTGCCGCACTGGTGCAGATGGTTGAGATCGTCTTGAAAAAAATCAGTCCTTCACTCTATCAGGCACTCGGAATTTTCCTGCCGCTTATTACCACCAACTGTGCCGTTCTCGGGGTGGCTATCCTGACTGTTCAGAAGCATTTCGACCTGTTGCAGGGCGTTGTTTTTGCCATGGCTACTGCTGTCGGCTATACCATGGCGCTGGTGATTTTCGCCGGTATCAGGGAGCATCTTGAGATCATCGAAGTGCCAAAAGGCATGCGCGGAGTTCCCATAGCCCTCGTTACTGCAGGAATTTTGGCACTTGCTTTCATGGGCTTTACAGGTATGGTAAAATAATTTTTCGCCTCTCTGTAGTCTGCTGTTGACCGGAACAGTTGCTCTTTTACAATTTTTTTACACTGCGGTATTTCCCGGGCGGCCTCGGTTTCTCCGCTCAATGACCCTACGCAAACCTCACCGGGCTGTCCGCTTATAGTCCTCGCTGGCAGCACTCTTCAGCTAAGCGGTACAAAGAGCTTCTCAGGTCGCTTTTGTCCGCTAAGCTTCAAATAGTGCTTCCAGCTGCGGGCTGCCGCTACCATCCCTCCCGCAAATGATTTTCGTATATATCTGCACTTACTTTTGCTCTTTGGGTTTTGACTTCTTTTGATGAGAAACTTATGAAGTATTCAGGTAAAGTACTGTAAGTTGCTCATTTGTACTTATTAATACTTCCGAATTTTTTGTACTTTAGCAAAAACAATTTTTTTAAATGCTGAAAAAAGAGAGAGTTCGTGCCGAACTGGTAAAGGCAGCAAGAGAAGCTTTTGCCTCCCATGGCTATGCTAAGACTACCATAGCAGATATTGCCTCTGTTGCAGGGAAAGGCAAGAGCACACTATATTACTATTTTGAAAATAAGACGGCTATTTTCAGTGAAGTTATTGACCTTGAGGGTACAAAACTGAAAAATATTTTGCTCGGTATTGTTCATGATCCAAATCGCACTGCCCTGGAAAAAATTAAAGACTACATCACAATACGCTGGTATGAATTTGAAAAACTGGGCAATCTTTATAAAACTATGCGCCGGGAATTTCTCGAAAATTATGACTTTGTCCAGAAATATCGCCGGCAGTACGATGAACTGGAAGTACAACTCATTAGCACCATCTTAATACAAGGTGTGCGTAATAAGGAATTTAGCATAGCTGCTGAGAATGTTGAGATGGTAGCTTTAACTATTGTCCTGAGTATGAAAGCGCTGGAGATTCCTTTTTTGCCGAAGATCAATATGTTGTTATCGAGTCTAAACTGAATGCTCTAATCGATATCCTGTTTTATGGGATTGTAAATCCGCATGCGCATAAATGACAGCCTGTTAAAGACTTCGGTATCAATCTATTTCATGTGCTTATAATTTTGTAATTAACTGTCATTTAACATTATATATTTGTTATCCCCGCTTGCTGTTGTACCAACAGGCGGGACAGGCGGATTAAACAGCTTGCCCCGATTATTTCGAGGGATTAAGCTGATTTTGGTTTTTCGCAAGCGAAAAACATCCGTTAAATCCGCTCAATCCGATGATTATTTTTTGGGGATAATCATTCGCCTGTGTGTTCCCGCTTTAAGCGGGGTCATGAATGTTTCATGTGTTTATAATTTTGTATTTCATTGAATTTCAGTTTATTAAATTTGTTGCAAAACACTAAGAAAGTTAAAATTTCATGTTCATGCTCTATGGCAATACTCTTGTGTGCTTAGCGTTTGTTGTCAGTTTCATCTTCGGGGTTTCTCCCAAGTTATCTGGAGATGTTTCAACCTCCAGTAAAAATCGACCTTTTTATGCAACTTTTTCTATTACTTCTATTTCGACACCTAGCTCTTTTAATAGTTTTAGATGACGATTGATCCTTTTTTCTTTGTTCCTGTCTTGTAAAAATTCACTTCCCAATTCTTTGTATGTTATTTTGTCTCGCAATATGAAGTAGGAGGCTATCAGAATCTTGTGTCCTACTGCTATTAATGCTCTTTTCTTTCCTCTTCGTAATACAAGACTATCGTATTTGCTTCTTAAATATGTGTTCTTCGTTCGTGTTGCTGCCCATGCACATTGTACCAATAATGTTTTTAGGTATTTGTCTCCATGGGTAATTCTACTGTTTTTTTTTACCTGCACTCTCATTGTTTCCAGGACTCATACCTGCCCATGATGCTAAATGTTGTTCATTAGGAAATTGATCCATATTATTGCCTATCTCTGCTAAAATACCTGGTGCCGCATCTTTGCCCACACCGGGTATGGTTTGTAAAAGGTCCGCATCCAAAGCCAATTCATTTGTTTTTAAATGTTCTTCTATTCGTTTATCCAATTTGTTAATGAGTTGCTCTTTCTCTTCAATGGATTCTTTTATCGTGGTAAGCATAAACTTGTGATGTTCGGTTAGTTTCCCTTTTAGCGCTGCTTTCAAGTCTTCTTTGCTCGTTAGCATCCAGGGCTATCGCTTACTAAATTTTCAAAACGGCTTCTCTGTAGAGATCATCAATAGCAGATATTTTCATCTTAGCTTTCTTGCTTTTCTTTATTGAGTCTTCTAATCGAATCATATTCAACGCTATTCGTCTGATTA
>JAJRQN010000182.1 GCA_024280235.1 Bacteroidota bacterium
TGTCCCTGTGATTCTTTTTTCACAAAACGATTAAAAATTTCCTTGCCGGAAAGTGGCTCTTCTTTGCCCGTGTTGCAAATTTCAAGGCTGTTACCGGAAATGTTTATGCTAATATTTCCGCCTTCGACATTGTGTTTTATCGCATTAGAGAGCAGGTTGTTAATCAAAACCTCTGCCAGCGCTTCATGCATACTGACAAGAAAATTTCCCTGTTTTTCAAACCGAATCCGGAGGTTAGCACTTTCGATGAGCGGCTTGAGTACTTCTAATCTGTTTTGTACGATGTTGTCGAGAAAAATTTCTTTTGCGGTAAATTGCTTATTTTCAATTTTGGTAAGTAAAATCAGATGTTGGTTTAGTGTGGAAAGCCGTTTGGCTGCTTCGTAAGTGTGATATATTTTCGTCAGCTCCTCTTCCGGAAGATTTTTTTGAAGGATCTCTTCAAGATTCATCAAAATGACCGATAAAGGGGTTTGAATTTCATGCGAAGCATTTTCGGTAAACTCTTTCAGACTCAGATAATCGGAGGAGACTTTTTCGGTAAGTTTGGTGATGACCTCATTGAGTTCGTCAAATTCCGTGATGCCGGTTTCCCGGAGGGAGATTTCCCGGTTATCCTCCAGCGAAAAGTTTTTAAGGATGGCCAGATTTTGATAAAAAGGACGCCATACGGTGGAAGTGGCTCTTTTGTTAATAAAATAAAGCACACCGATAAGCAGCAAAAAAATCGCTGTGATGCTGAGAAAAATACTCATCACAATGTCTTCTTTTTCCACACTCAGCGACCGGATGGTAATGTGATAAAGTCTGCCGTTGATTTTCCGGAAAGTGTTTAACTCTTTAAAAACCTCATCTTCACCCTCAATAGGATCAAAAATAGTGGTGTCTTTCACAAATTCAGGGCCGGTTTTTGAAGTTTCTTTCACCTCAATTAACGGATAAAGACTAAAAGCCGGCTTGTGTTGTTTCAGCTCGTGAACAATACGGGCTTCGCTGGCATGCAGTCCCTCAAGAGTTTCCCGTGAGGCCACGTGGTTAATGAGAAAATAGAATGCCAGCAATCCGATAATTAACACGATGGCAGAGCTGAGCAGGTAACTCCGGTTTATTTTCTTCAGTAACCTCATTCCGCCTCCATTTTGTAACCAATTCCATAAACAGTTTTTATGTAATCGCTGCCGCCCGACCGTCTGATTTTTTTTCGCAGATTATTCAAATGAGTATAGATAAAATCGAACCGGTCGGCCATATCCATATAATCGCCCCACAAATGCTCGGCGATGGACTGCCGCGTAAGCACACGGTTTTTATTCGTAACAAAAAAGAGCAACAACTCATACTCCTTCGGCGTAAGCTGCAGTTTTTTATCACCCACAAACGCCTCCCTCTCTTCCGGAAATAATCTAAACTCGTTGAATTTAAGCTCTTTAGACCCATTGAATTTTCTTCTCCGCAAAACCGCCCTGACTCTGGAGTTAAGTTCCGAAAGGTGAAACGGTTTGGTAATATAATCATCAGCGCCGAGATCAAGGCCTTTTAACTTATCGTCCAATGAGTTGCGTGCCGAGACAATCAGGATACCTGCGCCATTGTCCGATACTTTGATTTTCTGAAGCAAATCCAGCCCGTTACCGTCCGGAAGGGTAATATCCAGAATGATAATGTCGTAGTCGAAAGCCGCCAGTTTGTCCTCCGCTGCAAAGTAAGAATCCGCCATTTCACAGACGAAGCCCTCCCTTTGCAGGAACACCGTCATTGTTTCCAGCAGATTTTTTTCATCTTCTACGATTAGTATCTTCATATCCGAAATAGTTGAAGACAAAGATAACGGATAAATTCTAAAGGAAATTTGAAGATGCCCTCAGCGTGAGCAAACGACATTCATGTTTCATGCATATTTTTTTGGGCGGCCTCCCCACAAGCCTGCACGGGCTGTCCGTTATATCGCTGTTGCCGGTGGCAGGTTTTGCAACGTCAGTGCGGGGTCTTCGTGCCTCAGCCTCCGCCTGCCGGCAAAAACCAATGCCACCGGCTACCATCGGATGCCACTGCCATCCCTCCCGCAAAGAAAAGACGAAGTGAAAGGGCGAAGTTGTGAGGTTGTGAGTTGAGCGATTTACAACTGTCTGACAATTGAATGACAACCGTTTGACAGCACAGCGAATGACAATAGAATAACTACTTCGCCACGAATAACATCAGAAATATTTCAGCACCCGTCGAAATAATGCAAATATTGTATAACTTTGAAGTTCTTAAAACCAAAATAATGAACCCGGACTGCCCACACCTTTTAACCTGACACAATTATGGATTCCCATGCAAAAATAAAGCGCTTATTAAATATGCTGCTTTTGTTATCGGGTAACCGCAATTATACGATTACCGAGCTGGCTGAAAAATATGAAACCTCCGAACGAACCATACACCGGTATATTTCGACATTCAAAGACGTGGGATTCGTCTTTAAGCAGGAAAACGGACATTACCGGATTGCAACCATGGACAAGGACTTTCGCAAACTTTCCGACCTGCTGCACTTCTCAGATGAAGAAGCTTATCTACTCACCAAAGCCATTCATGCCGTCAGTGACAACAACATTGTGAAAGCCAATTTGGAAAAGAAATTGTACTCGCTTTATAATTTTGACCGAGTTGTTGACGCAGTTATAAAAGGAAAAAACAGCGACAATATCCACAAACTGTTGAAAGCAATGAAAGAGAAAAAGCAGGTTTTGCTAAGAAGCTACCGTTCGGCCAACAGCAATATTGAAAGAGACAGGCTTGTGGAACCCTTCGATTTCGCCACCAACTACATTGCGGTTTGGGCTTTTGAACCGGAAAGCAGAAAAAACAAATTGTTTAAAACCGCCAGGATTGAAAGCGTCGAAGTGCTGGATAAACCTTCTGAATATGCCGATAACCACAAAAAACAAACCGCCGATGCCTTTCGCATCAGCAGCACAAAGCAAATCCCGGTAAGTTTGTTACTCAGCATGCGAGCCTTTAGCCTGTTGATTGAAGAATTCCCGCTGGCGGAGCCTTTATGTACCAAACTCCCTGACAACCAGTGGCAATTTGATGCTCAGGTCTGCAACTTCGATGGTGTCGGTAGATTTATTCTGGGACTGATGGATGAGGTTAAAGTGCTTGCCCCAAAAGGCTTAAAGGAATATGTTGATAAAAAAATCCAAAACAGAATAGGCTAATGACACAAATTGTCAGCAACAGGGTTTACTTTTACGGAAAAAAAAATAGATGAAACCCATATTTTTTTCATCGAATTTACAGATTACCAAGATTTGTCTCGCCATACCTTTCTCGGCTCAGACGCGAGACCAAAAATCCGTTAAATCCGCTTAATCCGATGATAGATGAAGTGTTGATAAACAGAATATAACAAAATCATAAACAGATGAAACACTCATGTTTAAATTTTAAGCACACCCGTCTGAAAGAAAGCCGGGCAGGCAGGCGAATGATTATCACCCAAAAAATAATCATCGGATTTAACAGATTTAACAGATGTTTTTCGCTTGCGAAAAACCAA
>JAJRQN010000183.1 GCA_024280235.1 Bacteroidota bacterium
GAAAGTAGTAAAATAATTATCAGGTTGATAAAGGAAAGTACCACGTACGGAATCACTTTGCCGACAATGATAATAACCGGCTTTACAGGCGACACCAGCAATGCTTCCATGGTTCCCAGTTCTTTTTCGCGCACAATCGTAATAGAGGTCATCATGGTGGAAACCAACATGAGAATCACAGTGATAATACCCGGAACAAACATATAGACGCTTTGTAGTTCTTTGTTGTAAAGCATTGTACTTTGGATATTTACACGTAATGGTATCCCGCCTTCTCCTGCAAGTTTATGAAAAATATAGGTGTTGATTATTCCGTTGGTGTAGGCATTTAAAATGTTTGCCGTATTGGGGTCGGAAGCATCCAAAATAAGCTGCACATGAGCTTTCCCTTCGGTTTTCATTTTTTGTGCAAAATTTTTCTCAAAAACAACCACTTCTTTAATTTCCCCTTTGCGAAAAGCAGGTTTTATCTCCTTATCTGATGTCAGATAACGATCCAGAATAAAATAGTGGGAGGAGAGCAATTTTCGGGTAATCTCACGTGTAACCACATCTTTTGAGTTGTCGAGGATAGCAATGTGGGCATTGTTTATGTCGTTGGTGATGGCAAAGCCGAAAAGCATAATCTGCGCCAGCGGCATCCCGAAAAGGATGAGCATGGTACGGTAGTCGCGAAAAATATAAAGAAACTCTTTTTTAATAAATGCCCACATTGTTTGTCTGTTTAAACTTTATTTTACTCCACATTTCTTGCTATTTTCAGAAATATGTCATTTATATTGTCTGCCTGATATTCTGTTTTCAGGTCGCGGGGGCGTCCCAGCGCTTTTATCTCACCTTCGGACATGATACAAACCCGCTCGCAGTATTCAGCTTCGTCCATGTAGTGTGTGGTAACAAAAACGGTGGTTCCGTTGTCTGAAGCTTCGTAAATCATCTCCCAAAACTGCCGGCGGGTAATGGGGTCAACACCTCCGGTAGGTTCATCGAGAAAGATAATATCCGGTTTGTGTATGCTGGCCACCGAAAAAGCAAGTTTCTGTTTCCATCCTAACGGAATGTTTTTCAGCAACATATTTTCATAACTTCGCATGTTTAACTTCTCAAGAAAAAAGAGTGTCCTGTCGCGAATTTCCTTTTTGCCAAGACCGTAAACGCCACCATAAAAGCGGAAGTTTTCTTTTACTGTCATGTCGTTGTAGAGGGAAAAAAACTGGCTCATATAGCCAATGCGTTTTTTTACCGCTTCGGGATGTTTGTTGACGTTTATTCCGGCCACGTGTACGCTTCCCGAAGTAGGTTTCGACAAGCCGCACAGGATTTTGATAGCGGTTGTCTTTCCGGCGCCGTTGGCGCCGAGAAAGCCGAATATCTCTCCACGATACACATTGAATGTGAGATTTTTGTTGGCCTCAAAGTTGCCGAACTTCTTCACAAGGTTTTGCACCTCTATTATTTTTTCCCGATTGCTCATGAGTCTGTCATGTTATTCATCAAAGCCAGAAAGCAGTCTTCAATTGCCGGCGTTATTTGCCTAATCAAAATATCACGGTAGCCTTTCCCTGTAAGGAAAATTTTAATTTTTTCTTCTGTTTCACGAGATTCGGCATGACTTACCAAATGCAATGTTTCGCCAAACCTGTAAACCCGGGTTTCATTTTCAAAAGAAGAGAGGTCATGGAGCAACGAGTACATCTTCTCCGTTTTAACGGCAAGTAGTGTTCCGTCGAAATCATCTATTATTTTCTGAGGAGTATCTAACGAGAGCAACTTCCCCGACTGCATCAGGGCAACACGGTCGCACAGCGCCGCTTCATCCATGTATGGAGTGGAAACGAGGATGGTAATATCCCTTTTCTGCATTTTCTTGAGCAGTTCCCAGAACTCTTTTCGCGACACGGCATCCACGCCGGTGGTAGGTTCATCCAACACCAGCAACCGTGGTTTATGAATAAGTGCGCACGAAAGTGCCAGTTTTTGCCTCATCCCGCCTGAAAGCGCTCCGGCACGGCGGTTTTTAAAAGGCGCAATTTGCTCATACACATCTTCGATGAGGTCGTAGTTTTCTTTTATATTGGTGCCAAACAGCCGGGCATAAAACTGCAGATTTTCTTCCACGGTGAGGTCCATGTACAATGAAATGCGTCCGGGCATATATCCGGTCATCTTCCTGATGTCTTTGTAGTTTTTCACCACATCCCACTGGTCGATGGTTACCGTTCCGCTGTCGGCGAGGATTAAGCTCGTCAGTATTCTGAAAAGCGTTGTCTTTCCGGCACCATCGGGGCCAATGAAGCCGAAAAGCTCATTTGGCTTTATATCAAGGCTTATATCTTGCAGAGCATCAGCTTTTTCATAGGATTTTACCAGATTTTTTATCTGAATTGATACGGACATATTCTCCCCTTTTTTCCTCGTTTTTTGTTTTGAGGAAATGATAAGTATTTAATTTTTCAAAAAACAATAATGTGTCAGGTATCCGTGGCTATTTCGTTTCCCTGAAAAAAATTACGGATTATTTTTTTACCCGATCCCAGTAAACGGTTCGTCCCAGCAGGCTGAAACCGATATAGCCTCTGATTTTTAAGTGATTTTTGTTGTTTTTATCAGGAAATACCATGTAACAGCTGTAAGTTTTCCCTTTTTTGGGGTCATAAATGGTACCATCTTCCCACTCATCATCGCCATTAAAAACAAAGTTTTCCAATAATTTCATTCCCATAACAGGTCTGCTTTGCAATGCCGGATTTTCATTTTTGTCATCTACTTTTGGCTTTCCGGTGATGCTGTCGATAGGGGTCTGCAACCAGATGATCTTGCCAAAATACTTATCGCCTTCTTTGTAAATTTGCACATGGGAGTCCTTGTCCTGAGTGAGCCAAACACCAACAATATCGTTGGGTTTCACATCCTGAGCCTGAACATTTGTAAACGGGGTTATCAATAAACCCAACAACACAATTGCAATACTTGAAATTTTCATCGTTTATAATTTTTAATGAATAAATATTTGTTTCGAATCATCGTGATTCACAGCATAAAAGTAATTATTTTTTGAAATAAAAAGCAACATGAGACTAATTACTTTGAGGAGAAACAATTCTGAACTCGCCCGGCATGCCAATTTTAATGGCACCATCAGTATTGGAAACTTTTATTTTTACAGCATAGACAAGGTCCACCCGCTCCTGTTTGGTTTGAATGGTTTTGGGTGTAAACTCTGCTTGCGATGATATCCATAAGATGGTTCCATCCACCTCCGTATCTGTTTTTTTATTTTCATCATAATAGACTTTTACCTTTTGTCCTATTTTGATATGACTCAGCTGGCTGCCACTGACAAAAGCATTCAGTTCCAGTGTTTTCAGGTTGGCAATTTTATAGAGCGGTTTACCCGGCGTTGCCAGTTCTCCTTTTTCGGCATATTTTACCAAAACGGTTCCCTGAACGGGGTTTGTAACCAGGCTTTGCCGGATACTTTCGTTAACCTGAGCAATCTGAGCATCAATACTTTCTAACTCGGTAACGATATTGTCTTTTTGAGTTTGGGTGGCCATAATTTGCTTTTTGTTTAATTCTACCAACCCGTTCACATCATCCAACTGTTTTTGTGTGGCAGCTTTCCCGCGATAAAGATTCTGAATACGTCGCAGGTTGATTTCATTAATTTTCAACTGCTGTTGTTGTACGGCAATGGAAGCATTTATGTTTGCCGACCTCGATGCTACTACTTTCTTTTGGTTCTGCAATACTTTCTTTTTCAAATAAAGTTGTGTCGTATCTACCAATCCCACAACCTGTCGGGCTTTCAGGAGCATACCTTCCTCCACCTTAAACCGCAACAACTCGCCCATGGTTTGGGATGAAACAATAACCTCGGCGTGGGCGTCAAAATTGCCATAGCCGTCCGCAAGTGTTCCCTGATTTGTGCAGGAGGAGAAAAAGGCTGTTGCCAATATGGTTAGAATGAGCAAGCTGTTTCTTTTTATGACTTTCATGTGTTTATAATTTTGTAATTAACTGTCATTTAACATTATATATTTGTCATCCCCGCTTGCTGTTGTACCAACAGGCGGGACAGGCGGATTAAGCAGATTAAGCGGATTTTAGTTTTTCGCAAGCGAAAAACATCC
>JAJRQN010000184.1 GCA_024280235.1 Bacteroidota bacterium
ACATTCATGACCCCGCTTAAAGCGGGAACACACAGGAGAATGATTATAATGCAAACCTGAACAAATGGGAAAAATATTATGTTAAATAGAGCCTATAAAATACTGAATATCAATACCAAAAAATTATAAACACATGAAAAAGAAAAAACAATCCGGTCTTCTGATAGCCTGGATTATCTTATTGGCTGTTGATTGTGCTTTTCGCGGGTTGGGATGGCTTGCGCATAATTTGACCGGATTACGTTTCATCGCAAATTATTTACTTTCGGCAATAGCATTGTTGGGATTAATTTATCTACTTGCGTTTATTAGAAAGAAAGCTGTTTTTTGGATTCTTTATTCCCTACTCATTGTTTTACCTATGCTGTTGCAGGGTAACTACTTCATTGTTTATAAAAATTTTATTTCTCCTGCTGATTTTGCCATATTTACTGAGTCGCCAAAAATGGTGTTGGGTGTTGGAGCTGCTAATCTGAACTGGTTTTTTCTTTTGGCTGGCACTTTTCTTATTCTTGTTGCAGGGTTTGCATTACAGAAGTACAAACCCCGGAAGAAGTGGATTATGTTACCGGCGGGTGCTATATTCATTGGGATTTCTATTTTTCTTACTTTACATTGGTACAGTGTTGATTTCTTTCAGCACAGTACCATTGCCTTTTATGACAATCTTACACAGGAAGTTTTGTCTGGTGAAGAGCATTCTCTCGTAACGCATCGTCTTAAATTATTACCGGTCAGAAAACCTGAAAATCCTCCTAATCTGGTTTTTGTGGTTGGTGAGTCGCAGGTGCTGTCCCATATGAGTTTGTATGGTTATCCCCGGCCGACGACGCCTCTGCTCGATTCTTTATATAAAGCACACAGGATTATTCCTTTTCAAAAGGCTGTTTCTATTGGAAACAGAACACGTTTAAGTGTACCGTATATGTTGTCAGGGTTGCAGGGACCCGATCCGAAAGGTGCTTTTTTTGAATATCCCTCCATTTTTGATTATGCCAAAGCGGCCGGCTATCACACCTTGTTTCTATCCGCTCAGGATCTTCATTGGGGGAAGTTGAATAACCTTTTTAATGATGGGAGTGTCGATGTATTGGAAGATGGAAATTTCTTTAGTAGTCATGTGGATGTACTTAAAGGGGTTGATGATTTGGCAATGTTACCGCATATTTTTCATTTTTTAAAGAAATATGGGTCTCCTTTTTTACTGGTTGTACAGATGGATGGGAGTCATTATCCTTATAATGAGCACTCTCCTGATAGTTTGAAAAGATTCCTACCGGAAAGAAAGCCCAACGGCGTGAATGCTTTCGACAATACACTGGTGGTTACCGATATCTATTTGACGCGCCTTTACAGCTTCTTAACCAAATATTTTCCACATACTTTAATGTTTTTTACACCTGATCACGGGCAAAATTTTGGTGGGCTCAATGGCCATTTCAATGATAACTTCACGCAGGATGTTTTTCATAATGCTCTCATTGCTTTCCCGCCAGCCGGAGATACTTCTGCTCTTAACCTAATGATGAAAAAAGAAAAACGCCTTGTCTCCCAATCTGATATTTTTGCTACTATGTTGACCCTTATGAAGATAAGGCCGCAGTATGCTGTTGATGGTCTCTCTTTGCTGGATACGAATAAACGCCAGCGCGTGGTTACCTGTAGCGAGTACATGCCTACTTTTCATAACAATCCGTCAGCCGTAGTGGTTGATTCGGCAATGCAAACCCAACTCATCGACTTTTCCCGTATGTCGGTTACGGATTCCAGAACAGGACGAGTTTATCCTTACCGGGAACTTCCCTTGTCTATACGGAAAGTGATTAATTACCGGTTACATCGAAAGAATGCAGTAAAGGTTTTGTCCAAACCTGACAGATAAGATTTCCGGTTGCTTTCCGGTCTTTATTATATTTGAAACTTTCACTTTTAACTTTTATAATAGATATAGGTATGCTGATGATTTTATCTCCTGCGAAAACCATGCGGGAATCGGATGTTCGAAACTTTCAAGATACTACGCTCCCGCAATATTTGGAGAAGACCCGCTTTTTGGCAGAAGAGTTGAAAAAGATATCTGTTTCCGAACTTGCCCCACTCATGAAAATTAATTCACAGTTGTCACAGCTCAATTTTGGACGTTTTCAGCAATGGAAATCTTCAGAACATGAGAAAAAGGGAACTCCGGCACTTCTCACCTATCAGGGAGAGGTTTTCAGAGGACTTAATGCTTCTGATTTTGAAAAGGATGACTGGCATTTTACACAGATACATTTAAGGATACTTTCCGGTTTTTATGGTATCCTGCGACCTCTCGATAAGGTACTGCCTTACCGTTTGGAGATGGGTGGACGGTATTCTCCGACAGATTATCCGAACCTTTATGAATTTTGGAAAGAGGCCATAACAAAGGCATTAGAGAAAGCGCTTGCTGTTCAGGAAGACCGGATTCTGATTAATCTGGCTTCCAATGAATATTTTAAAAGTATAGATATGAAAAGTCTTTCCATGCAAGTGATTACGCCTGTTTTTAAAGAAGCCAAAGGCGATGGATTCAGGACAATTACCATTTAT
>JAJRQN010000185.1 GCA_024280235.1 Bacteroidota bacterium
ATTGCAGGCCCCTGAAACATTCTATGCACATCAAACTTTCCGTACCTTTGCCGATAACAAAAAATCTGCCCATGCAATTTATCAAAACGCAACAAGAAGATGGCTATGCCACCCTTTGGCTTAACAACGATGCAAAAAGCAATTCGCTTAATTTAGACATGATTGATGAAATGGTTACTGCGTTCGACCTGTTTGAAAAGAACAATGCCAGAGTGGTTATTTTACGTAGCAACCCCGGTGCAAAAGTTTGGTGTGCAGGTCTGCGTATCGACCAGCTGCCATCGCCGGAAAAAGACCCTGTACCTTACGAATATGCATTGGAAAATATCCTGAAACGCATCGAAAATTTTCCCGGGGTCGTCATCGCTATGATTGATGGCAGCGTTTGGGGCGGTGGATGCGAACTTGTGTTTGCTTGCGACATATTACTTGGAAGTCCGAAAGCTTCCTTTGCCATCACGCCGGCAAAGATCAGTGCACCTTACAATCCCAATCAGGTCAACCGTGTGTTGCAGCGTGTGGGCAGCAACATCGCTATGGAACTGTTTTTTACTGCGGATATTATGAATGCCCGACATGCTGAGAAACTCGGTATTCTGAATCATCTAATCGCCCCGGAAAAACTGGAAGATTTCACCCGTTCTATGGCTCATCGCATCATAAACAATGCCCCGCTGGCTATTTCTCTCATCAAAACGCAAGTGCACCACCTTGCCACACATACCGTAGAACAAATCACACAGGATAAAGCTAACCGTGATTTTGTAAAACAGGTTTACCTGAGCCATGATTTTAAAGAGGGGAAAAAAGCTTTTCTTGAAAAAAGAAAACCTGTTTTCAAAGGAATCTGAAATGAGTAGCTGGCTTCAAAAAAAATTTCCCGAATGGTTTCCCATCGAGAAACTCAAAACGGAATACAGCCATCTCGAAGTGATCCGGCAAGGCGACAAACTACTCCTCAACGCTTCCCATGCAAACTATTCTTTCGGTAGTCTTCATGAGGTTTTCAGAGATGCTTTCCAGCAATTAAACCCTGATTATGAACAACTTAATAACGTTTTGATTTTGGGATTCGGCGCAGGTAGTGTGGCCTGGATTTTACAAAAAGAAAACCGTTGTCCCTGCCATATCACCGGTGTGGAGATTGATGAAAAGGTAATTGCTTTAGCAAATAAATATTTTCAGCTCAGCAACTTAGAGAATCTTAATATACACATCTCAGATGCGTCCGATTTTCTTTCTGAAAAAACAAGGCAGTATGACCTCATTGTTGTCGATTTATTTTTAGATCATCGAACGCCGGAAAGATTTCTTACCGCCGGTTTTCTCAAAGACCTGCATGTGCATTTACAACCGCAGGGCATTATTCTGTTTAATTATTTGCAGTATGATTTTAAGGCACAGAATGATATTAGACCATTTGAGGAGATTTTCGCTAAAACATTTCAGGACATTCGGGAACTTACTTTTAACAGGAAGTCGAAAAACGTTGTTTTCACTGGCAGAAAATAAATTTGGCGATGACATAATATTCAATAATCCGGGGTTATGTCAGAAAAATAAAGGCACCAAAATCAATCCTGCGGTACATTTTTTCAAAAAATATTGGATTCTACCATCGGATTTACCGTCTGAATAATGGTCGCAGGTAAATATTAAGGTCGAGATGAACTAAATACTGAAACACAGGAGTCCCGCCATCATTTGCGGGATGACTACGTTTCAACATGAATTCAACAGATAGTCTCGCCTCAGGCGATAAAGAGATTGGCGTTTTCTTATAGCCACTACTTAATGGTTTCTTGGAGGTCTATAATGCACACCGGGTTTAAGCGTGGAAACGTAAGGTCCATTCCAATCCCGGTCAAAGATTTTAATAAGGGTAGAAACCGGGCCTTTCCCGCTGAAAAAAACCGAAGCATCAATGGTATTATTGAAATAGCTCCACCCCCAGTTACCCGTTCCAATATAAGCACGACTACTATCAGCAATAGCGTATTTGCAGTGCTCAACACGCGCATAAGGAATGAATCCTTGCGGCGCCGGCGGCAGCGAACTAAACTTCACAGTGATATTCGGAAGTACGGCAAGGCTTTTCAGGTAATTCTGCATTGGCCATCGTAATGCCCAGTTGGCGACTATAATTTCCACTTTTACGCCACGTGCAGCAACATCGCGCAACGCATTATCGATTGCAGGCCAATAACCTTTTGGTCCATAATAGATCAAAGCGGATAGCGTCATCACCTGGATGCGCATTGTATGCCTTGCCGATTCTATCAGGCTAACCAAAGCAGGCTGTTCGGTATCTACCCAGCGTGGCGACAAAGAAGGCGGGCTAAAAGCGGGAAAGGCTACAGCCACCGAACCATATTCGTCATGCAGAATCACCGGATTACCTTCTGTTACCGGTGCAAAATCAGGCGGTCTCACCGCAACTCTCTCTGCACGAGGTAGATCGGGATGGCCGGCGAGATGCCAGTTGAAATCAAACACTGCTTCAAAGGTGCGGGCAAACCTCCGGTTATTGATACGTACACCAATCTCATGGATTTGACTAAGCGCACGCCAGTCCCAGTTTGGACTCCCGACAAACACGCTACTATCGTCAACAATAAAATATTTAGCGTGAAGTACACCTCCGGTCAGACTGTCAACAGGAAGAATGCGAATTTCAAGATTAGCAATACCTTTTAACGGTTCTATACTTTTTCGGCTTTCACGGAAAAAAGTACGTCCTATTAAAATGCGCACCTTAACGCCGGCACGTGCTCGTGCAGCCAGCGCTTTTATTACCGGAGCCAGCGCTTCGCCTGGCTTATTTGTAATGTAAAAAGCAGCTATATCTATGCTCCGTTTTGCCCCACGAACCATATCAAGCCAAACTTTTCCGGTTCGCGGAACACCCGGTTGGCCATATGAAGTAGCCTCAGGAACGCTCTCTACAATTTGGAAAGTGGTATCGGCAGGTACGGCAGCTACAACACCGACACACGTCGAAAGAGACAGGATTGTGAAAGCGAAAAAAGATTTGAACCAGTTCATTTTATTATCTGTTAATGTAAATTTTTTATTTAAACTCCGGACAGAATAGATTATTGTACAAACAATAAATTATCGCCGCTGTTTATCCTATTTACCAATTTGTTTAATTGCTTTTCTTCTCTGTTTTAACGTTTTCGCCTTCAAAATATGCCGTATTTTTAATAATAAATTTTTACTCTTTCGGATAGATTATTTGCTTAGGCTTACCATCCTTATTTACAACTAATTGCAATATATATTATAAGCCGATATTATTGGTTTGATGTTTTATTCTCCCACTTGAAATTTGTTAATAAGCGACCCAAAAATATCGTCATTTCCGGCACAAGGTAATTTCAAGACAACGAATCCTGCCAGGGATTGCAACCACAGCGACAGCTATTTCCGTTCAACGTTTTTTATCCTGTAAGCCTTCATCTCACCAATAAATTTTACAGCAAAAGATTTGGAAAGCGGAGCATTGATTTTTCCATGTTCAGGATGAAACTGTACAGCCATTAGAAAGCCCTTTCCTATAGTGTCAGCCCATTCGATAGCTTCCGGCAAACTATCAGCAGTACGCCCTGACACTTTTAAACCTTGTCCAAGTTTGTCGATTCCCTGATGATGATGACTATACACCAGCCCGCTGTCCACCCTGCTGATGGCATAGACTTCGGAATTTTTGTGAATATACACCTCGTGCCATGCTGGCTTCCCCTCTTTAGTCCGATGAATTACTTTCGTGCCAATGTCCGTAGGCAAATCAGTATATAATGTGCCACCCATAGCCACATTGATAACCTGTAAACCCCGACAAATGCCGATAAGTGGCATTTTCAAATTCACTGCCTCATGGATAACAGCCAGCTCAATACTGTCGCGGTGACGGTCGGGAGGGCCGCATTTATCGGCTTCATCTAACTTTCCGTAAAGGCCGGGATAGAGGTCTCCACCTCCGGTACACAACAGTCCGTCACAGGTTTTCAACACCTTTAAAGCAGAATCAACGGACAATGGATACAACTCAACCCACTGAACAGAAGCATCATAACGACGCAGCCAGTCGCGGTATGTATTTCCATATTTATTGGATTTCAATTTGGTAATGGCCACCTTCAGAGGAGCCTCTTTCTTTTTGGTTTGCACGGTACATCCGGAAAATAATAATCCGGTCAGCAACAAAAAGACAATGGAAGAAAGTCTGATTTTTTTCATGAGATATAAGATTTTTTCAGCGCGAAAGGTAGTAATTTTTTACCATATCCACATATTGCGTTGTAAAAGAACCCTTTTCGTCGCGAATGATGAATTTCTCCATCACCGAAACGGATGCAGAAGTACCCAGCAACAAATTTACACGGTTAGGCTCTCTGCATGGTTTTGGGAAAATAAGCATCTGCCGTTGCACATTCAGTCCGGCTTCTTCGGCAATTTTCAGAAAAATTTTACTTTCGCGATAAGGCAGCACAACAGAAAGGTAACCTCCAGGCTGCATAAACCTTAGTGCCACAGCCACAAGTTCATCATAATGCAATGTATCCGTATGTCTTGCCAGTTTACGACCTTCATGCTCAGGACGCTGGTCATTGATAAAAAACGGCGGATTACTGATAATCAGATTGTATTTTTTTCCTCCCCCGGGGACAAACCGGTTTATGTCAGAATGAAAGGCATGCAGCCGGCTGGCAAACGGGGAATGCCGGAAATTTTCAGCAGCTTCTCTAAACGAGCCGGCATCCAACTCCACAGCATCTATCTTTATTTTAGCACTGCGTGCAGCAAGTAAAAGCGGAATTATCCCACATCCCGTCCCGATATCCAGCACCTCCTCTACCCTGTCGATATTCGTCCAAATGCCAAGCAAAACAGCATCTGTTCCCACTTTCATGGTTGACCGGTGATGGTAAAGGCTGAATTGCTGAAAATGAAAAGGTCGCGTGTCGGAAGTATCCATTTTAAGTATTTAAATACAAGTCGAGTAAGCCATCGGGAGCTTTTACCACTATTTTCTTTTCCTTACGATTAAGTTTCATGATTACGGCATCGTTTATGGGAATCAGCACCTCTTTTCCTTCGTGAAATATCTGCATCACCGCCTGAGCCGGATAATCCAGAATCTCATTAATCCTGCCAACCACACCAAAAGTTTCGTCTATCACCGTGTAACCTTTCACTTCATGGTAATAGAACTTGTTTCCGGAAAGTGCAGGTAAAGCAGAAAGCGGGAGGTAAAGTTCTTTTTTTACTAAACCGGCGGCCGCATCAGCAGTGGCGACATCCTGAAACTTCACAATGAGTTTGTTGTTTTTCAAAGAACGTTCCTCAATAAAATAAGGTACAAGGCTGCCGCGAACATTTAAGAAAACCATGTCCAACATTTCATATGCAGCAGGATCATCAGCATCGATAAAAGCCACCACTTTGCCATCGTAGCCATGCGTTTTGGTAATCAGGCCGAGATAAAAATAATCTTTAAACGTGTCCATATCTTTTATTTCCGGTAAAATCTATTGTATTGGCTACAAAAATAGGGAAAACAGCCCATAAAAAAAGTCCGGCTTACACCGGACTTTTTAATTCTAAAGATCAGCTGATTATTTTTTTTCCTCAGCTTTGGTTTCTTCCTTTTTCTCTTCAGCTACAGGAGTTTCCTCTTTCTTTTCTTCAACCGCAGGAG
>JAJRQN010000186.1 GCA_024280235.1 Bacteroidota bacterium
ATGCGGATGCTTCAGCAGGTGATGCCATTTCTATTACCGCTACCGGAACAACCAGCGATGGCAGCCTGACCATTTCTTACGATGGGAAAAATACTACGGCCGAAATACATGGCTCTGATTATTGTTCGCATTCAAATAACAAATTTCTTTCCGGGTAGTATAAACCGATTTCTGTTATATCTCTAATTCCGCAAGGTTGTTTTATTACGAAAGGTAGAAATGGATGTTAGTGTTGGTAAGCACAGCGCATAAGTACCGCAAGTACAGCCTTTTAGCTACGGTGAGCAACTTAAAGCGAGCATTGTCAACAATGACGTGTAGTTCGGCCTTGCAGTAGGAAGATTCTTGCGGATTTAAGGTTAAAATTGTCTTTCTCACAAGAGGTATTCAAACTACCAGCATTTGGATTTTTAGCAAAGCATAGTTGACTTTGATGTAGATTGGCCTTAATGTTTTCTGACAAAGCACATTCAAAAGACAGAGTCTTCGTGCAGGCACTAATTAATAAATCACGGCAAGCTGTCCCAACCATCATAACTTAGGTTGTTAGCAAGCGTTTATTTTTTATCACTGATACTAATTCCGATCTTATCAAATGTTTTTTTAATTCTGTAATTTGGGATTTACTATTCAGTTCGTACAAATTTCTTTGTTTGCCATTCTTTAATTTTATGTAAAACCGTTTTCTGCCAAAGACGGTCTTTTCTTTTAAAGAATCAATCTTATCAATATCTATTTTCTCAGCTGCTGATTTTTTAAAAAGCAGGTAAAGCAGCAGAATTATTCCTACGACTCCCATAATTATCCAGATGATTTCAAGCCAGCCAGGATAATTTTGATTAAGCTTTATAAACCAGATAATTGCATTAGCGATAATCATTCCCAACAAAAGATATTGGATGAAATACTGGAATCTTACAATATCTTTGATTTTGATAAATTTCCCTGTTTCGTCAATTTCAATTTTCATAATTTGGTCAATTTTTCAATATTCATTACCATATACGAGTGTAGCACACACCACATTATTCCATTCGGATTTTTTACAAAGTTAAAAAATTCAGATAACGTACCATTCTGTTAGTTGGAAACAAAAATTATCCTAAAGTTGAATTGAAAGCTGCCATTATTCCGTTTCTGTCCCTGCTCAGCCCACTTTTTCTTTGAAAACTTTCGTATTTTTACTAAAAATAAAAATATGGAATTCATTATTGCTTTTTTGGGTCTTGCAGTTGGTTTTTTAACCACCTATCTCCTGTTTAATCAGAAACTTAAATCGCAAAATGCAGATTTTGAGAAGCAAACAGAAAAGCGCTCCACCAGAGCTTTGACAGAGAAGATGGAATTGGAAAAACAGCTGGGTATCTTAAACGAGCGTATTACTTCCCTACAGAAGGAAAAAGAGGAAGCTGCCGGCAAACAGGAAATCACCCAAAAGGAAAAAGAAGAAGCTGAATTAAAGCTTGCCACCCTGAAATCGGACTACACCCATTTGCAGGAACGCCTCGATAACGAACGCAAAGAGGTGGAAAAATTACAGGAAAAATTCAAAACCGAATTTCAGAACATGGCCAACGCCATCCTCAAACAGAACACCCGCGAATTCAACGAGACCTCACATAAAAATATGAGCGATCTGCTGAATCCGCTAAAAGAGAAAATCACTGATTTTGAGAAAAAAGTGGAAGAAACTTACCAAAAGGGAAAAATTGATCAGACGGTTCTGAAAGAAGAGCTGAAACGCCTTCAGGAGATGAATATGAAGCTGGGCGAAGAGGCCGGTAACCTGACCAAAGCCCTCAAATCCGATTCCAAAAAACAGGGCAACTGGGGAGAAGTGGTTTTGGAGCGTATTCTGGAACGGTCAGGTCTGAACAAAAATGAAGAATATTTCCTGCAATACACGGCCAAAGGCGAAGAAGGCAATACACTGCGCCCCGATGTGCTTATCAAACTTCCCGAAGAAAAACATCTGATTATTGATTCCAAAGTTTCGCTGACAGCGTTTCAGGAATATATTGCCGCCGAAGATGAAATTAAAAGAGAAAAGGCGTTGAAGCAGCACCTGTTTTCCATTCGTAATCACGTGAAAGAGCTGAGCGAAAAAAACTACCATAACTTGAAAGAGCTGAATACGCCCGACTTCGTTCTTATGTTTATGCCTGTGGAACCGGCTTTCGGAGCAGCAGTACAAGCCGACCCCGATCTTTTTAACTTTGCATGGGAAAAGCGTATTGTTATTGTAAGCCCCACCACGCTGCTGGCCACTCTGCGCACCGTTGCATCTATCTGGAGCCACGAAAAACAGACCCGCAACGCACTGGAAATTGCCAAACAGGGCGGAAAGCTGTATGATAAATTTGAAGGATTTTTAAAATACCTCGAAAAAATTGGCGACAACCTGAACAAAGCACAGGCCTCTTACACCGAAGCCCACAAAAAGCTCATATCAGGCCGCGGAAACCTGTTGGGACAAGTGGAAAAACTAAAAACCATGGGCGCCAAAGCCACCAAACAAATTGATAAAAAATATCTCGAAGAATAATGATACAGGGAAATTACTATAATAAAGAAACCGAGACATCACAGGAGATGGTTTACGGTATCCGTCCGTTGATGGAAGCACTGACTTCTGACAAGGAAATAGAAAAGGTATTCATTCAAAAAGGACTTGGCGGAAAGACATTTCACGAGATGATGCCCCTGTTGAAAGAACGCGAAATTCCCTTCCAGATAGTCCCCATTGAAAAGCTAAACCGTATCACCCGCAAAAATCATCAGGGCGTAGTCGCCTATATTTCGCCGGTAGCTTTTTACAAAATAGAACAGGTGCTACCGGGAATTTATGAAGCGGGCCGTATGCCGTTTATCCTCATTCTTGACAAAATAACCGATGTACGCAATTTCGGCGCCATTATGCGTACGGCTGAAAGTGCCGGCGTGGATGCCGTACTCATTCCCTCCAAAGGTGCTGCACAACTCAATTCGGGAACAATAAAATCCTCGGCAGGCGCCATCTACAAAATTCCTATTTGCCGTGAATACAATCTTAAAGAAGCCATTAACTTTTTGAAAAATAGCGGACTCCGCATTGCTGCCGTCTCAGAAAAAGCCGAAAAAGCACATTTTGCCGAAGACCTCACCGGGCCGCTGGCGCTGATCATGGGTTCCGAAGGCGAAGGAATTTCAGGGGAATATCTTAAACTATCCGATGTTAAAGTTCGTATCCCCATGCTTGGCAGCATCGCCTCGCTCAATGTTTCGGTGGCCACCGCAGTTTTACTTTACGAGGTGGTCAGGCAAAGAAAATCCCAATCATAAGTTAAGAAAAACTTACGGTCAAAGGGGGATGAAAAACCAAAACCTCTATTCAAAAAGCTTGCAAACAACCGTTTCGAGCTTATCTCGCAGCGAGCGGTAAGTTTCACCAAAAGCATTACGACATCGCACCGCGTCCAGCCATTTCACTTCGGAAATATCCTCTTCCAATTGCGGTTTCAGAGCGCCGGCATATTGCGTATTCATCAAAAACCAATAAGTTTTCTTCAGAAAAAGTTTTTCCTTATAAAAATAAAAATGGAAGCTGGAAGGCAACACATCGGTTATCTGCACCCCCGAAACGCCCGTTTCCTCCTCCACCTCACGTAGTGCGCAGGCTTCAATACTCTCATTTTTATTTACCTTTCCTTTGGGCAGATCCCAAATCTTCCAACGCCGGATGAACAGCAACTTGTTTTCACTGTTGCGCGCCACGCCACCCGCCGCTTCCACATATTTGAAATGCTTTTTAAGATGGTGAAACATCTTTTCCACATCATAGCCGTAAATAACCGTATCACGCCGATTTTCGTCGTCAATCCATGCTTCGGTAAAAGAACAAAGTGCCGTTTTACCCTCCGCGAGGACAAGTTCGTTGTCAGGGTACTTTTCTTTGTTTTCAGTAATAATCAGAACATTATCAAGATAATAAACAGAATACATGACAATAAAATTTGAATACAAAGGTAAGGAATTGTAGCGGGATAGATAGCAACGGGAAACCTTTAAAATCCTGCATGTCGAATCAGAGAAAAATTTTAATTTTGCAGTATGATAGTAAACCCGGAAACCGCAAAATCAGTTGCCCTGCATCTACTTAAAATAAATGCCATAAAATTAAGCCCTGAAAAGCCTTTTACCTGGGCTTCGGGATTGCATTCGCCCATTTACTGCGACAACCGCATAGCGCTTTCCTATCCTGCCATACGCGATTTTATCCGGCAGGAGCTGGTAAAAGCTGTAAAAGAAAATTTTGGCGATGCCCGTCTTGTGGTGGGGGTTGCAACCGCCGGCATTCCGCAAGGCGTTTTGGTTGCGCAGGAATTGAATCTGCCCTTTGCTTATGTCCGCTCTGCCGCCAAAATCCACGGCATGACCAACCGTATTGAAGGATTTGTACAAAAAGGGCAGACTGCTGTGGTGGTAGAAGATTTGGTGTCCACAGGCAAAAGCAGCCTTGCTGCTGTGGAAGCCCTGCGTGAAGCAGGTGTCCGCATCAGCGGAATGATTTCGGTTTTCACCTACGATCTGCCGGTAGCTCGTGAAAACTTTGAAAAAGCCGGTTGCAAACTTATTTCTCTTTCTGATTACTCCCATTTGATGGAGACAGCTTTGACTCATAATTTCATTGATAATAACATGCCGGATTCGCTCTATGCCTAGCGTAGTGATCCGCAAAAATGGAGTGATGTCCATACCGGATAATCCGGCACAAACAACGTAATCAATTAATTTACAAATAATAACACCCATGAAAATAGACGGAAAAAAGGCTGTAATTTCAGCAGGCCAAAATAAAGTTTTTCAATTCCTCAGTGATTTTAACAACTACGAAAAGCTAATGCCCGAGCAGATCGTGAACTGGCAATCCGATAAGGAGACCTGTTCGTTTACCATCAAGGGAATGGCTGATCTCAAACTTAAATTTGCCCGGAAAGAGGCTTCGAGTCTGCTGGAATTAGTCCCGGAAGGAAAGACGCCCGTGAAATTTTCACTTTTAATCCATCTGGAACCGGATGTGTTGAACAAACAGAAAACCGTTGTAAATGTCCATGTGGATGCCGACCTGAATCCCATGCTCGCTATGATTGCCAAACGCCCTTTTGAAAACCTTGCCAACACCATCTCCGAAGAGCTGCATAAGGTTTTTGAATAATTCCGGTGCGTGTTTGCAACGCATGCTACTATCTTCAAAAATCCCAAATGTTCCGGAAAAAGCATTTTAAATTGCTATGCTAACAGGATCGGGACTGCAAATCACGACCAGCAAAGGAAGTCCTGCAGATTATATAATAATATTCATTAAAAAATGAAAAAGCATGGAATAAACTACATCGTATTTCATTCTTATATAACCTAAAATTGTTCCGGCAAACAACTGTGGCAAAGTCAACAGCGGGGCCAACAACAAAAGTTTCTCACTAAACGGACGAAAGTTTGAAACGTGCGCCAATCCGAAAATAAGGCAACTCAGGTAGAAAAACAGCACAAAATGTTTCAAAAAGTATTTTTGTGCCTGCTTTAAAAAACCTGTTTTAAGTAAAAATATTAAAGGAATTATTGCAATAACAGCATATAACACCGCATGATAATATTTGCCTATTATGATTTCAACGATTACCAAAACAAACAAGATTACGGCAGCATAAAAAATATTTCTCCGGCAGGGTTTCAAAAGAAAACGAAACAGGGTTTCTTCGAGGATGGGTGCTACAATGGCGATTTTCCATAACGGTATGTGGTTTTGTTTTAAATATTTAACGGATGCCAAACTATGCAAATGCAAAAAATGGCTTAAAACAAATACAACGGCACCCAACGGCAGCGAAAGCAAAAAAACGGCAATAAAAAGTTTAAAAAAAGCAGACCATTGAATTTTTTCATTTTTTAAATATACCGGATTTCTTAAATAGGCAAAATACAACCTTAGATTGGCTTTCACAATGGTAATTTTTTTACAAAATTAGGAAAGACACGAACAAATACAAACAGTCATCTCTTTTCTGGTCTTAAATAATCTTAATTTCTTCAGGAGATTCACTCAAATTACCTAATTTTGTTTTGTTAAATTTTACGCGAATGGCTATTACAGCATCCTTATACTTTTTATTGGTATTTTTCAAGGTTAAAACCCAAAATAATTCATTAAATATTTTATCATGAGAACAAAAAACAGCTTATTTCGTCTGTTGCTCCTGCTTTTTCTAAGCTGGAGCACAGCAGTAGTCTTTGCGGCTACACCGGAACAAAGTAATAATCTACTTTGCCGGTTTCCGACAATTCACAACAATGCTATCGTTTTTGAAGCCGCAGGAAACCTCTGGCGTGTTGATCGTACGGGAGGCATGGCAACCCGTCTGACCACCGACGATGGCTACGATATGATGCCCCGGTTTTCGCCGGATGGCAAAACCATCGCTTTCACCGGCCAATATGATGGCAATGTGGATGTTTATTCCATTCCTGCCGAAGGCGGAGCCGTTACGCGCCTGACCTATCACTCTGATGTCGTACGTAAAGCACCAACACGTTGGGGACCTAACAATATGGTTGTCAGCTGGACACCCAACGGAAAAGATATTGTTTTCCTTTAGCGAAGAAACACATGGAACTCATGGTTTGGCCAGTTGTTTGAAGTAAGTCGTGTTGGCGGCCTGCCGCAACAGTTGCCCTTACCAAAAGGTGGTATTCTTTCATACAGCCCTGATGGCAGCAAAATTGCTTACAACCGGATTTTCCGTAACTTCCGGACATGGAAACGCTATACCGGCGGCCTGGCACAAAACATTTGGATTTATGATCTGAAAACACACAACATCCAACAGGTTACCAAATGGAAAGGCACCGACACCTATCCCATGTGGTACAAAAACACTATTTATTTTGCCTCCGACCGTGGTACCAACCACCGTCTCAATATCTGGAAATATAACACTGACACTAAAGCATTTAAGCAGGTTACTCATTTTAAAGATTATGATGTTGACTGGCCTTCACTCGGAAACAATGGTATTGTTTTTCATAATGGCGGCTCGCTGTATGTTCTTGATCTTCCATCCGAACAACTTCACGAAATTAAGGTAACTGTTCCCAACGATGGTACCCGTATCCGTCCGCGTTGGGTAGCCGTAAACAAACAAATCAGAAGTTTCGACATTGCGCCCAATGGAAAACGTGCCCTCTTTGATGCTCGTGGCGATATATTCACCGTCCCGGCTAAACATGGTGCTACACGCAACCTTACTAACACTTCAGGTGTTCAGGAGCAATATGCAGCCTGGTCGCCTGATGGTAAATGGGTTGTTTATCTGACCGATGGCTCGGGTAAAAATGAACTCGCCATGCGCCCTTCTGATGGATCGGGAAAAGAAGAAATTTTAACACATTTCAAAACAGGTTATTTCTTAAATCCGGTTTGGAGTCCCGGAAGCAGCAAGATTGCCTTTGCCGACAATCTGCATCAGCTTTGGTATCTTAATGTTAAAGACAAAAAGGCTGTCCGTATTGATCAGGACAAGCTTAGCCCAATCAGCGACTATAGCTGGTCTCCCGATGGTAAATGGCTGGCTTATACCAAAGTAAACAAAAGCGGATTATCTCAGATATACTTCTATAATCTCGACAAACACAAAATCTCAAAAGTTAGCACCGGCATCTATTCTGATAGCGAACCTGTTTTTTCACCCAATGGCAAATACTTATTTTTCATCTCTTCAAGACATGAAAACCCCACTTTCAGTGAAACGGAATTTAACATTGCCACACTAAAAATGGAAGGTATTTATGTCGCTACTTTACAAAAGAGTGAGAAATCACCTTTCGCTCCAAAATCGGATGAAGGAATTCCCAATGTTACAAAGAAAAAATCCGCTTCTGCTACTACTTGGAAACCAGTGGCAAGTGCACCCATCACCATCCAGCTAAATGGTTTGATGGAACGAGCTGTTCCATTGCCTGTTCAGCCCAACGACTATGGTAACCTGCAGGCTGCCGGAAATAGTGTCTTTTTTCAAACCCGCCCGTTACAAACCATTGAAGGGCCTTTACCTGGAAGTGGCATTTCTGCACTCATGTCCTATAACCTGACAAAGAAAAAGGAAATCACAGTGGTGAACAATCATGTCGGGGCCTATGTTTTAAGTGCAAACGGCAGCACGATTCTTTATGCTCAGAAAGGAAAATTCTTTTTGATTCCTTCTAAAGCTGCCCATGGGAAAGAGGCTGCTATGCTGAACCTCTCGGGTATGAAAACACAAATTCATCCGCGTGCCGAGTGGGATGAGATGTATCATCAGTCATGGCGCCTGTTTAACGATTATTTTTACAACAGTAAGATGAATGGAGTCAATTGGGAAGAAGTTGGCAGAAAATATGCTAAATTACTACCGCAACTTGGCTCGCGCGAAGACCTGAACTACCTTATCGGTGAAATGATCGGTGAGCTATGCAACTCACATACATACGTTTGGGGTGGCGATGACAATTATCTTGGAAAATACAATCCCACAGGATTATTGGGGGTTAACTTCGGGCTTAATAAAGCCTCCGGACGTTATTATTTCAAAAAGATTTTTCAGGGCGACAATTCCAGAGAAGGATATCAATCACCTCTTACCCAACCGGGGGTTAACGCTAAACAAGGTGATTACCTTCTTGCTGTAAACGGCCATCCTTTGAAAGCCCCGACAAATCCTTATAGTCTGTTTGTTAACACAGTGGGGAAACAGGTTACCCTGAAACTGGCAGCCAATCCTGAAGGAAAAGATGCCCACACTGTAGTTGTCAAACCTATCACGAGCGAATTGAATTTACGCCTTCTCAATTGGATTCGCACAAAACGGAATTATGTGAACAAAAAGTCAGATGGGAAAATAGGCTATATCTACCTTTCTGATATGGAGGCGCTTGGAATGGATCAGTTTGTTCATCAGTTCTATCCGCAACTTAGCAAGCAGGGACTCATTATTGACGATCGTTTTAATGGTGGTGGATTTATTGATCAAATCGTATTAGAGCGTTTACGCAGAGTTTTAATCGGAATGAGTACCGACCGTGTTCGTGGAGCAGAACGCTACCCCGGACAGGTACTGAACGGGCCTAAAGTTACTCTGTTGAATCACTATTCCGCATCCGATGGCGACATGTTCCCTTACTACTTCCGCAAATACGGGCTTGGCCCGCTTATCGGAACCAGAACCTGGGGCGGCGTCAGAGGCTACAGCAATGTTTGGACATTGATTGATGGTGGTCAACTTGTTGTCTCACAGAACAGTATTTACGGACTGGACTCCAAATGGGTTGTTGAAAACCATGGTGTCAGCCCCGATATACGTGTGGATAATTTGCCGGGCGCAGTAATGGCCGGAAAAGACAAGCAGCTGGATACAGCCATTGATTATCTTATGAAGAAAATCAAAGAACACCCAATGATTCTGCCGCAGCCACCTAAAGAGATGCCTGCTTATCCTTCCGGAAAAGATGCATCGGGAACAAATCCTGCCAATAAGTAATAGGATCTTCATAATCACAAAACGGCCGCTATTTCTTTTCGGGTAGCGGCTGTTTTATTGCAGGCCGGGATTCTGAGGGCTGTTCATCTTATAAAATGATAATAGTTAACTGTTCAGGTGTATCACGTATTCTACTATTAAAATTGTGATTTATAATATGTTACATTGCCATAATTCGTTTTTCAGGAATGGAAATACATATAATAGTTATAATTTTTCTTGACATTGATAATTTTTCCAACGTATCTTTGTCGTGGAAAATATTGTTGTGATGCAAAGATTTACAAGACTCTTACTGGTTGCTTTTATAAGTGGTGCACTGCTTTCTGCTTGTCAAAAAGATATAAATAAGTATAGTAGAATTTCATTGTCAAAATGGAAACCAGGCCTTTCTGTTCCCTTTGTAAAATCAACAATCACTTTTGGTGATATCACTGGAAACGACTCTAATATTATCACTAATTCAGACAGCTCTCTTGTTTATGTCTATCATCAGGACTCTGTTATTTCCATTGGTGCTGACAGCCTGATGCAGTTCTCTCCACAGACTTCCGAGCAATATATTTTTTCTCTTGGTATCATTCATTTTGATGATTTTTCTGATAGCAGCAAGATTTCTATCCATGATATTTTACCCTACATTGGTTCGGAAGCATCTGATACTTTACGGAAATACGATAGTACACAAAATGTTTTTCCTCCTTTTGGCCTCTTAAGTAGTTTTTCAATTAATATGCCTGTCGTCAACAGCTTTCGTATATTGAAGTTTTCCAGTGGTGTGTTGAATATTGAAGCCACCAATACACTCCCTGTTAGTATTGATGCCATTAATTTTGATCTGACGGACGTCTTGAGCGGTGCTGTTATCGGGTCTGTTCAAATTATAAACCTTAATCCCGGAACAACACAGATTGCATCAATTGATTTGTCAGGAAAGACATTGGGCAATAAGTTAAAAATTGTTGTTCATGCGTTTAGTAGCAAAGGGAGCTTTCCTGACAAAGTCTTTATTGATTTGTCCAAAGGAATTTTGTTTCAGTTCAGTACGCAGAATCTGAATGTAATCTCGGGAACAGCTAAAGTGTCGAAACAATTGGCCTTTTCCGAATCAAAAATGCTGCATTTTAATACTGAATACGGTGAGAGGTTATATAAGGTTGTATTGGAGAAAGGGAACTTGCATTACAGTATCCAGTCAGGCCTGAGTGTCGGCTTTCATGCGCAATTTAGGCTGCCGTCTGCTGTGGCTGACCAACAGGTTCCGGAGGAGGAATTCACCGTACCTGCCTTTGGTAAAACGGTAAATAACTGGGACTTATCCGGAACCACAATTGACTTGACAACAGATAATGATGTGAAATACAACCGAATACCGGTAGTATTTAATTTAACGTTGGATAAATCCGAAAATCTGGAGACTTTTGATTCTTCCGACAGGGTGACTGCCAGTTTTGCTATTGCTTCTTTGAAAGCGACTTCGTTACAGGGATACCTGGGAAAGCAGGAATACCAAATTAAAAACAACCATCTTTCTTTAAATCTTGATTTTCTTAATAATCTCAGCGGAAGCCTGGTATTTACAAAGCCGGAAATAATTTTAAAATACAGAAATGATTTTGGAGTTCCCATAAAAGCAAAAATGAATTTTTTGGCTTTAAACAGTAAAACGCAAGCTACCCAAAAGCTGAATTTTGATTCTGTAACAATAAAATATCCCCGTGTTGATGGGCAAACCGTATATGGCAGTATAGATATCAACAATAAGAATTCGTCCATCGTCGATTTCATGTCCCTGCGGCCCGATTCAATAAATTATAGGGGCGGTTTTACTACAAATTCTACCGGAAAAGAGGTAAATTTTATCTCGAATAAATCACTTTTTGTTGCCAATGCAGACATTAAGATTCCGCTAAGTTTTAAAACAACAAACCTTATTTTTTCTGATACGATAAAAGATGTCCACATTTCTTCTGACGATATTCCGGCAAAGTCAGGTATCATTGTTGCCAATGTTTCTAATGGATTCCCGTTTGGGGCAACTTTAAAACTGATTTTTCCTGATTCTTTAACGGGTAAAACATTGCAAACCATTGACTTTGGTAAAATTAAATCTGCTATTGTTGATACTACTCAGGCAGAGAATATTCCTGTTGGTAGTCATGTCAAAGTTAATATTCCAGATGGTTTCGTGGATAATATTCAGAAAGCGAATTCAATGATTCTCTCTCTGGTTGTAACCACTTATAACGAAGGAAAAGTTCCTGTGCAGGTTTATTCAAATGATAAAGTCAAGATAAGTCTGGGATTTGAAGTAAAGCTGAATCCATAGGTTTTGTCGTATGGCGTGGTATCTGGTTGTTTAGTATAAAAAGCACAAGTACAGGATGATGAAACTTCTGCAATAAGAATATATTTTTCCTGTGTTAACCATTTTGTTCATCCAGTTCCATCCAGCGAAGGGTTTTTCCGTCAATCAAATTTATTAGTTCTTCCACACGGGAAGCTGCTTTTTCCAGTTCCTGATAATTCATTTTTCCCGAATTCATGGCCGTTTCCAAAGTAGCTTTTTCGACTTCTGATTTTTCTATTTCCCGTTCCAGTGTTTCGTATTCGCGCTTTTCGTTGAAGGAGAGTTTTCTGTTTTTTTGACGTCCTGCCGGAGTGGATGATTTTTTTTCCTGTGCTTTCAACTGCTTGTTTTCTTTTTCCTCTTTTTCTTTGAAAGTTTTGTAAGCGGAATAGTCTCCGTAAAAATCTTTCAGTTTTCCTTCGCCTTTAAACACAAAAAGGTGGTCGGTGAGCCGGTTCAGAAAATATCGGTCGTGAGAAACGAGGATTAAACAGCCTTTGAAATTTGTCAGGAAATCTTCTAACTTATTCAGTGTAAGGATGTCAAGATCGTTAGTTGGCTCGTCGAGAATCAAAAAATTAGGGTTCTTTATCAATACGGTGAGCAAATACAAGCGTTTTAATTCGCCACCGCTAAGTTTGGAAACAGGCGTCTGTTGCATTTTAGGAGGGAACAAAAAGAAATTTAGAAACTGCGAAGCAGTCAGGCTTTTTCCTTTGTCTAATGAGATGACTTCGGCAATATCTTTTACTACTTCAAGAACAGTCTTGTTTTCCGCAACTTTTAACCCTTCCTGCGTGTAATAGCCGATAACCAGCGTTTCACCCCTTTCGATATTGCCGCTGTCAGGTTGTTCGTTTCCTGTCAGAAGGTTCAAAAATGTGGTCTTACCTACACCGTTTTTCCCCAGCAGTCCGATACGTTCTCCTTTTTTAAAAGTATAACTGAAATCTTTGACTATTTTAATGGAACCGTATTGTTTGTTCACATGTTTCAGCTCAATGATTTTTCCTCCGAGTCGGCTGGATTGTGTTTTCAGTTTTAGTTCCTGTTCCACAACACCGCTTTCGGCTTTTGCTTTGGTTTCGTAAAAGGCATCTATCCGCGATTTCGATTTGTGGGTGCGTGCTTTGGGCATACGCCGCATCCATTCCAGCTCTTTTTTCATAAGTTTGCCGGCTTTGCCAATTTCTGACCGGGCAGCTTCAATGCGAAGTGCCCTTTTTTCAAGAAAATAAGCATAATTTCCGT
Source organism: Bacteroidota bacterium (assembly GCA_024280235.1). GTDB lineage: Bacteria > Bacteroidota > Bacteroidia > Bacteroidales > F082 > Sulfidibacterium. The sequence goes on from JAJRQN010000186.1 coordinate 13,150, forward strand.
TGTGCAGAAAAACATGACCGTGAGAAAGTTCCAAAATATGATTACAAATCCGGTCGAGAAAATAGCGGTCGTGGGTAACCATAAAGAGGGTAACATCCGAAGCGGACAGATACTTTTCTAACCATTCTATCATCTCTATGTCGAGATGGTTGGTCGACTCATCCAGCAACAGTAATTCGGGTTTGTCAAGTAGTGTCAGAGCGAGAGCCAGCCGTTTGGTCTGACCGCCCGAAAGGGTTTCTGTTTTCTGTTGCAGGTCGGATATTCCGAAACGGCTCAGCATTTCTGTCAGCCGCCGGTCGTAATCCCAGGCTTCCGTTTTGTCCATCAGATTGGTGGCTTCCATGAGTTTGTTTCTGTTTCCTGCCGTGTCGTTTTCTGCTTGTCGCAACAATGCTTCTTCGTAATTACGGATAATGTTCCGGACGGCCGAATCATGGGTTTTTATAAGTTGCTCAACGGTTATCTCCCCCTCAAATTCGGGTTGTTGATCAAGGTATCCAATGCGAAGACCATCACGAAAAGTGAAATGACCACTGTCAGCAAAATCTTTCCCTGTTAAAATCTTAAACAGCGTGGATTTTCCTGTCCCGTTGTCGGCAATCAGTGCCATCTTATCACCCTTATGCAATCCAAAGGTGATCTCTTCGAAGAGCACTTTGTCGCCGTACGTTTTGGAGAGTTTGTCAACTGAGAGAAGGTTCATGGAAAACAGATCATTTAAAAAAAAACGGGTAACAATACGGATAAAAATTATCTCGGTAAAGATAATGTATTCCTGCCTGACACCGGCACGGGATGTTTGTGGAAAAATCAAAATATTTCTTTATAAATCAAGAAAAAAGGGAATAATTGCTTGATTGATAGTAAATTATATCAGAAATTCGGGGGAAATTCATACTTTTTTATTTTCAGCTTTCTGATTAAAAAATAGTTGAATAACCGGATACGACATCAGATGATTATCCGTAAATTTGGAGCAACAATGAAAAACAGACTTCGGTTTGAGTAATTTGGTTAAAATGAAAGATTATGAAAATACTACCTGTTGAAAGAATTCGTGAAGCGGATGCCTATACCATTGCTAACGAACCCATTGCCGATATTGACCTGATGGAGCGTGCGGCGGGACAGCTCATGGGATGGATAACTAAACGTGTGGACAACAGCCACCGGTTTTTTGTGTTTGCCGGTCTGGGAAATAACGGTGGTGACGGATTGGCTTTGTCGCGCTTGTTGACAGAGGCGGGTTACGATGTAAACGTTTACGTTGTCAGATATTCCGAAAAGACTTCTGATAGTTTTCAAAAAAATTACGACAGGTTTGAGGAAATCGCCAAAAAAAGCTGCGTAATTTAAAAGATGGGGACTCGTTTCCCGGGATTTTAGAGGATGATGTGGTGGTAGATGCGCTTTTTGGTTCGGGCTTGACACGTCCGGTGAAAGGTTTTCCGGGTGAAATCATTAAATTGATAAACACGAGTTCTGCTTTGAAAATTGCCATCGACATTCCTTCCGGTTTGTTTGCAGATACAACTTCCAAATCGGCGGATGGCGAAATTATCCGGGCGGATTATACACTTAGTTTTCAGTTTCCGAAATTGGCTTTGCTGCTACCTGAGAATGATGCTTTTGTGGGTAGCTGGCATTTGCTTGACATTGGTCTGCATCCTGATTTTATCAAAAAAGTTTCGGTTAGAAATTTTTATTCCACACGGCAGGAGGCATCATTCATTTTGAACCCGCGCAAGAAATTCTCTCACAAAGGCACATACGGTCATGCCTTGCTTATTGCCGGAAGTTATGGGAAGATGGGAGCTGCGGTTCTTGCTGCTCATGCTGCATTGCGCGCGGGTGTCGGCCTGTTGCACGTTCACATTCCAAAAGTGGGTTATTCCATTATGCAAACTACTCTGCCGGAAGCTATGCTGAGTATTGACCGTTATGATAATTATTTTTCGGATATTCCTGAGCTTGCTATGTATAATGCCATTGGTGTAGGTCCCGGATTAGGAACGCAGCATCAGTCGCAAATGGCACTGAAGCTTCTGATTCAGCAGTTTAAACTACCCATGGTTTTTGATGCTGATGCCCTGAATATTTTGGCTGAAAACAAGACATGGTTAGCTTTTTTACCTCATTATTCTATTTTGACACCACATCCCAAAGAGTTTGAGCGGCTTGCGGGCAAATGGAATGATGATTTTGAACGACTGGAAAAACAACGTGAATTTGCGAAAAAATTTCAACTCGTGGTGATACTCAAAGGGGCACACACCAGTATTTGTACGCCGCGCGGGGATTGTTACTTCAATTCAACAGGTAATCCGGGAATGGCTACGGCCGGCAGCGGCGATGTGCTCACAGGTGTTCTGACATCCTTGTTGGCACAAGATTATGGTCCGGTGGAGGCTGCCATACTCGGCGTATTTCTGCATGGGCTTGCCGGCGATGTTGCCACCAGAAAACTGGGCGAAGAGGCTATGATAGCCGGAGATATTGTGAAAAACCTCGGGAAAGCTTTTCGGAAGTTATATTAATTCCGGAAGTGTATGCATTTTCTCTCTATGATTGGAAATAACAAGGGATTGCAACCCCTTGTTATTTCGCAGGAATAATTTTATATCTCTTCTGTTTCCACAATCTTAGCCAGCAGGTCGGCATAAGGAACCATCAGGTATTTTTTCGATTCGAATTCAAATTCGGTACCGGAGAATTTTTTATAGAAAACCGTGTCGCCGACAGCTATGCCCGGATTTTCAATGTTGCCAATGGCTACGACTTCGGCATATTGTGGTTTTTCTTTGGCTGTGTCGGGAATAATAATCCCCGAAGCTGTTTTTTGGACTTCTTTTCCTTCGGTAATGTCCAACAAAACATTTTCGTTCAATGGTTGTAACTCTTTCATCTTTTTTTTATTTTTTTAAAATTAATATTTATTTTTTCTAATGAATTCCTAATAATGTATTGATTCGTTTTTTATCAAAACCTATAATAATTTCACCGTTGATATCCGTTTGAGGCACACCCTGTTGTCCGCTGCGCGCTACCATAGCTTTGGCGGCTTTCTGGTCTTTCGATACATCGATATCGCGAAAGCGAATGCCGTTCTTTTTCAGATGGGTCTTTAAAGTGTTGCACCAGCTGCATGAAGGAGTGGAATAGACGGTAACGCGTTTTTGTGGCTTTTCTTCCCCATCAACAGTGGAAGCGGAGAACAGACTCTCTTCAAACAGCCCTTTATAGTAATCTTCGCCGTTGCAACCTTTGATAATCTTGGTGAATCGTTTGCCTTCAAAGACCAACAACGAAGGAGCTGAGGTAACCGAATAGAGGGGATGAATATCACGGACAAAAGTTACATTTGCAGCTGCAACACTGACGTTTTTCACATTTCCTGCAGCACGTTCAATATTCTTATAGCTGCAATCGCTGGCTTCTGAACCTTTTTTGTAAAGAAGAATGTAATTTTTCTTCTTTTCGTTCAAAATGCTTAGCATCTCCTCATGTGAACCGATCTCTTTTAATGCCATATTCCTGTTCCTTTTTTGACTTGTCCATGTATCAATTAACATGCCATTTGCCTCATCTCTTTGCGTGGTCTGACTATTTTTCAGATATGACAGATTTGCACTTTGTGGCGTCAGTATATAAAAGGGAGTACTTTCTTTGTTTTCTCTTTGTATTGGATGTATGCTTCTCCAAATTGTTTGACAAGGCCTTTCTCTTCGTAATGCATTTTTAAAATCAGAGTAAGGATGAGAAGGATCAGAATACTAAACCTGAGTAACGTAAAATAATCGTTGACAAGCGGAATAACTGCAACAACCTGAGCGAGATACATCGGGTGGCGGATAATACGGTACGGGCCGTCGGTAATTAACCCGGTGCCTGATTTTGGTGTAGGTGTGATATTGACGTTGTGAATACCTGCCACATAAATGGCATACAAACCGAGGAGAATACCGGCACTTTCCAGTAGGATTCCATCCCAACTCCTGGCAATGACAGGTGCGCTGAGACCAACGAAGGCAAGGCTTCCCAATTGAATTGTTGACAGCAGGTAAGGATATATTTTTTGTTTGAACATGGTTGCATCTTTTGAAAAAAGCCGGCCCCGGAGCTTTTAAGTATAGTGCAAGTAGAGAAAAAGTTGTTTTCCGGAGCCGGCAGACAAAAATAAATATAAGTTGGTGTGTTTGACTGATAAAATAAAAAAAACATGAATATAGATATTCAACCATTCAGGTTTAGACTTGCCTGAAAGGGGAAGTACCGGTTATCTGCACCATTTGTCATACGGAAAATATTGGGTAATTTGTGGGTAAGCATGAATTTCTATAAAAGAAAAATGTAATTTTGTTTATTAAAATCTGATAGCTATGAACGATTATTTGGTGGATATTCCGGAACAGTTTTATTCGGATTCAGAGGGGAGACCTTTCGAAAAGTGTGTGGTTTGCGGAAAAAATCTTTTGGAAGATGGAACGCAATATGTGATAGAGAAAGCGCTTAAAAATTATGAGGGTTACGAGTTCAGCTCTACGGTCTTCGAATATGCCATGTGTCTCGATTGCTATCAGGAGATGCAAAAAGATATGTCGGAAGAGTCTATGCAAAACCTTCAGAAATACTATCAGGATATTATGGCCGCCCGTGGAAATGAACCTATGATGATTAACATGCAGACTTTTGATCTGAAACAGTGGCTTTCCAAATGCTTTTTTAAAGAGAAGCCGGTGAGTGAGATGAAAGAATATCAGCTCATTGGACAGTTTAACGGGAATCATCTCGTGATGAATACGCCGCCTATGGCTATTGGCGAAGAGGTGATGGAAGAAATGGCAGAGCTGCTTTCTGAAAAAACCCGTGGCGAAATGGACAGGTTTCGTGAAAAGTTTCTCGGGCCTTCACCGGATATCGAAGAGCTGATTTATGGACGGAAGCTTCTGCTCATTTAAGAAACAGGCTATGCGCACAGGAAAGATGTTGGTTGCCGGATTGGCTTTGTTGTTGCTTTTGCCGACAACTGTTCTTGCACAGGCCGGGGAGGGAAAACCTATGGCATACGATACGATAACATTTGGCACCGGCTGCTTTTGGTGTAGCGAGGCGATATTCGAACGGGTGAAAGGGGTCGTCTCGGCAGAAGCAGGTTATTCGGGAGGAGAAGCTCCAAATCCAACTTATCAGCAGGTAAGCCGGGAAAATACGGGCTATGCCGAAGTGGTTCAGGTAGTTTATGATCCGGAGAAAATCAGCTTTGAGAAACTGTTGGAGATTTTTTGGAAGACACACAACCCCACCACGCTGCACCGCCAGGGAGCGGATACGGGGACACAATACCGGTCGGTAATTTTTTACCATTCGCCCAAACAAAAACAACTTGCCGAAGCCTACAAAAAAAAGTTGGACAAAGCCGGTATTTGGCCGAATCCTGTGGTTACGGAAATCAGTCCGTTTCGGAATTTTTATGCTGCCGAAAAATACCATCAGGAGTATTACCGGAAAAATCCGGCGGCAGGTTACTGCCAGTTTGTGATAACACCTAAAATTGAAAAGTTTGAACGGATTTTTAGTGATTTGGTAAAGAAGTGATTTCGGAAACAGGGGAGGGTAATTTATGATAGAAAATTTTTTATTATTAGCTCTTTTCGGTATTGCCATGGCTCATTTTGAAGGAGTGGTGGTGGTATATCTTCGCAAGGCTCTTGGAATTGTAGATTCCGAATCAAATAAAGTTTCGCTAGATAAGTTACCCAAACGTTACATTTTTATTGAGCAGACAAGAGAGGCCGCCACGATACTGATGCTTGTTATTATCGCTTTTTTGGTTGGACAAACATGGTTTGAAAAGATAATTGCCTTTCTTTGGACTTTTGCTTTCTGGGACTTGTTTTATTATCTGTCCCTTTATCTTTTAATCAAATGGCCTCCCAAACTTACTACGGTTGATGTTCTTTTTCTGATACCTCGTCCATGGATTGCTCCCGTGTGGTTTCCTATTGGAATATCAACAATTACAATCATAATTATTGTTCTGTTATATCTTTTCCATGTCTTGTAAGTAACAGGATATTAGTGAAGTGTATCGATTGCTATTGCTGAAGCTTGTAGCTGAAACTGATTCAAAGGTATTTCCTGTTTGGTATTTTCTATAACTGTAATCATTACCCAAAAATATAGTTAGGGTTTGCTTAACCCACATTGCGTAACATTCTCCGAGAATCAAATAAAATCTGTTGATAACCTCATTTTTTATTAACAATTTGAAAAAGAGCAAATTGTATTTTTCACAGGATCAGAAGCTTACTATTTTTTGGTTTTTGGTTTTTC
>JAJRQN010000187.1 GCA_024280235.1 Bacteroidota bacterium
AAATAGTCTTATGGAAACAAAACAGGCGTATCTCAATAAGTATGGGAAAATCAAAAACAGTGTTTATGAAGAGAAGCTCAAAGCATTGCAGATTGAACTTGTAAAGCTTCAGGAGTGGGTAAAAGCTGAAGGGAAACGGGTTGTCGTGATTTTCGAGGGACGTGATGCAGCCGGCAAAGGCGGTGTTATCAAGCGGATTACCGAGCGTCTGAATCCGCGTGTTGCGAGAGTGGTTGCGCTGGGTGTTCCCACTGAGAAAGAAAAGACACAATGGTATTTTCAGCGGTATGTTCCGCATTTGCCCGCTGCCGGCGAAATGGTTTTATTCGACCGTTCGTGGTATAACCGTGCGGGTGTGGAACGGGTTATGGGCTTTTGCACAGATGATGAATACTGGGATTTCCTGAGAGCCTGTCCGAATTTTGAAAAAATGCTTATCCGTGCCGGGATTACAATAATAAAATACTGGTTCTCAGTGAGTGAAGAAGAACAGGAAAAACGGTTTCAGGCACGGTTGAAAGACCCGACAAAAAGGTGGAAACTTAGTCCCATGGATGTTAAATCACGCGAATTGTGGATAGAATATTCACGGGCTAAAGATGAGATGTTTTCCTACACCGATACAAAAATTTCTCCGTGGTATGTCGTTAATGCCGATGACAAAAAGCGTGCACGGATTAACACCATTCATCATCTGCTCAGCTTGATTCCTTATGAAGACCTCACACCGGTTTCCTTAAAACTGTCGCCGAGAAAGAAAGAAAAAGGCTATGTTCGTCCGCCTATGCAGGAGCAGACTTTTGTTCCGGATACTTTTGGAAAATAGCATGGGCAATATAATCATCTGATATTAAGCATGTAATACGAACCTGTATTACATCAGAATATATTTTTCTCAAAAAAATCTATTTTTTATTTGTTTTATTCAAAAAACAGATATATTTGTCCCCATAATATGAAACAAAATAATACATATCCGGTTTCTCATAAACAACATTCTGTTGTGATGGATATGTTCCGCACTTTTGTTTCTCCGAGGAACAACAGGCCCCCCTCAGGGGTATAATTTTCTTTGCGGAGTTCCGTACTCTGCCTTTTTAAGGATTTCCATTTTTTTATTATTCATTGTTAGATTATTAATTATGCAAGTTGCTATTACTGTGGCTGATAACAGCCATGAAAAATATGCACAGACGGTTTGTGAACTGATTGAGGAAGCTGCCAAACACAGAGGCACGGGGATTGCCAAAAGAAAACCTGAATATATCCGGGAAAAAATTCACAAAGGGAACTCCGTCATAGCACTTGAAGGAGATAATGTTGTAGGCTTTTGTTATATTGAAAGTTGGCAGGGACATAGATTCGTTGCCAATTCCGGATTGATTGTGCATCCAAACTATCGTAAAACAGGTTTAGCCAAACAAATAAAGTCCAAAATATTTGAACTATCAACGAAAAAATTTCCGCAAGCTAAAATATTTGGTATCACCACCAGCCTTGCGGTCATGAAAATAAACTCCGAATTGGGGTATAAACCGGTTACCTTTTCGGAACTCACCAATGACGAAATATTCTGGAAAGGTTGTCAGGGATGCGTAAATTTCGACATTTTGCAAAGAACAAACCGGAAAATGTGCCTGTGCACCGGAATGATATATGATCCGGCTTTTTCTTCCGGATTATCCGTCAAAAAGAAGAAAGGAAATGTACCTTGGGAGCAGTTTAAAAAGTTTCTCAAAAACCATAACCATTCTCTCCTGAAAAATTCATTTTATCCCAAAATCAGTAAAATTTTACACAAATGAAATGCTCATGTTTAAATTTTAAACACACCCGTCTAAAAGCCGGGCAGACAAGGGAAAGATTATCCTCAAAAAATAATCATCGGATTGAGTGGATTTCACGAATATTTTTCGCTTGCGAAAAACTAAAATCCGCTTAATCTGCTTAATCCGCCTGTCCCGCCTGTTGGTACAACAGCATGCGGGGATGACAAATATCTAATGTTAAATGACAGTTAATTACAAAATTATAAACTAATGAAAAAGAAGAAAGTATTGCTTGCCTTTAGTGGCGGACTTGACACCTCTTATTGTGTCAAATATTTTATCCATGAAAAGGGAATGGAAGTTCATACAGCCCTTGTCAATACAGGTGGATTTTCCAATCTTGAACTTCAGAAAATAGAAAACCTTGCTTATCAGCTTGGGGCCAAAACATATCACTCAATTGACGGAAGCAGGGATTTTTATAATCATATTATAAAGTATTTAATTTTTGGCAACGTTTTGAAAAACAATACGTATCCGTTATCAGTAAGTGCAGAACGTATTTTTCAGGCCAAAGCGCTGGCAGAATATGCCAAAGCAATAAATGCCGATTACATTGCCCATGGCAGCACCGGCGCAGGTAATGACCAAATTCGTTTTGACCTTGTCTTTCAGCTCGTAGCGCCGGAGTTGAAAATATTAACACCGGTTAGATACCAGATACTGAGCCGCCGGGAAGAAATTGATTATCTGTCAAAATGGGGGATAAAAAAAGATTGGGAAAAATCGAAATATTCGCTCAACAAGGGCCTTTGGGGAACAAGTATCGGTGGAATAGAAACCCTCACATCCCACGAGCCTCTTCCTGAAGAAGCTTATCCAAACCATCTGATGGCAACCGAACCAACGACAATAAACCTGACTTTTGAAAAAGGAGAAATTATCGCTTTGGACGGAAAACAAACCGAACCTGTAAAAGCTATCCAACTTATTGACAAGCTGGCCTCCGAATATGCCATCGGTCGTGATATGCATACCGGAGATACCATTATCGGTATCAAGGGCCGAATCGGTTTTGAAGCGGCCGCGGCTGCCATCATCATCAAAGCACACCATACTCTGGAAAAGCATACGCTCAGCAAATGGCAGCTGTACTGGAAAGAACAACTCGCCAACTGGTACGGCATGTTTGTTCACGAAGCACAATATTTCGAACCGGTAATGCGAAATATTGAAACTTTCCTTGAAGATACACAGCAATTTGTTTCGGGCGAAATAAGTGTTGTATTACGCCCTTATAGTTTTGAGATACAAGGAATTAAGTCTGATCACGATTTAATGAACTCCGATTTTGGCGATTACGGGGAAGTCAACAAAGCCTGGACAGGCGAACAGGTGAAAGGCTTCATCAAAATACTGGCAAATCCCATGAAGATTTATCAAAATGTAAACGGAAAACTATGATACAGGTAGGAATTGTAGGCGGGACAGGCTATGTGGCTGGAGAGCTGCTGCGGCTACTGATGTACCATCCGGATGTGAATATCTGCTTTGTTTACAGCCATTCGCATGCAGGAAAAAAGATAAGCAGCATACATCAGGATTTGTTTATGTTTGACAATCTGATATTTACTGACGAGGTAAAGCAGGAAGTTGACGTCTTGTTTTTGAGTCTCGGACATGGTAATTCAACTAAATTTCTTCAGCAACATTCTTTCTTGGATAGAACAAAAATCATTGATTTAAGTAATGATTTCCGGCTGAAAGAAAATAACCGGCTGAATAAACGTACTTTTACCTATGGTTTGGCAGAACAAAACAAAGAGGTTATTATCTCTTCAAACAATATTGCCAATCCGGGTTGCTTCGCCACTGCTATTCAGCTGGCATTGTTGCCGTTGGCTGACAGGAAACTGCTGCACAATGATATTCATATTCATGGTATTACCGGATCCACCGGTGCGGGGCGCAGTCTATCGGAAACAAGCCATTTTAGCTGGCGAAACAATAATATTTCGGTTTACAAACCTTTTGTGCATCAGCATCTTGACGAAATAAAGGAGACACTTACAGGTTGTCAGCCTGATTTTGACCATGAACTGAATTTTATTCCTGTCCGGGGTGATTTTACAAGAGGTATTCTGACGACAGTTTACACCGCATGCGATTTGTCCGGAAAGGCGATTATCAAACTTTATCAGGATTTTTACAGTGATAAAACGTTTACCGTGGTGAGCGAGTTGCCCGTTTCTTTGAAACAGGTGGTTAATACCAACTACTGTTTACTTCATGTGATAAAACATGGAAACAACGCGCTGATAGTTTCCGTTATTGACAATCTGCTGAAAGGAGCCGCGGGTCAGGCAGTGGAAAATATGAATCTGATGTATGGATTTGCACCCGATGAAGGACTGAAATTAAAACCAAGCTATTTTTAAAATAAAGACAACATGAACAAAATAAAAATTGCCATTATCGGCACAGGAAGTCTGGGTTTCTCCATTGTGAAAGGCTTGTTGGATTCTCCGTTAAAAGATAAAATTCAACTTATTGCCACCAAACGAAAACTTCCGGAAATACCGTTGGTAAAAAGTGAACATGTCTTGTTTACAACGGATAATGTTTTGGCTGTAGAAAGTTCGGACGTAATAATATTTTCGGTACAGCCCGGACAATTTCCATTGGTTGTGGAGCAGGTAAAATCCCTGCTGAAAAATAAGGTGATCATCTCAACAATAACGGGACTGACACTGAACACATTGGAAGCAATGCTTGGAAATGAATGTGATATTATTCGCTCTATGCCCAACACAGCCATTGCCGTAAGCCAGTCGATGACCTGCCTGAGTTACCACGGAAATGGGGAAAGTATTAAAACAGCACAGCTTATTTTTAACACTCTGGGCAAAACACTGATAATAAATGACGAACTCATGCAGGCTGCTACCGTACTCGGAGCCAGTGGAATTGCGTTTTGGATGCGGTTGATTCGTGCCACAACACAGGGTGGCATTCAGCTGGGATTTGATGCACATGAGGCCAAAGCCATTGCCGTACAAACCTGTCTCGGCGCAGCGAGTATTTTGGCCGAAAATGAGAAGGCTCATCCGGAAAGTGAAATAGATAAGGTTACCACCCCAAAGGGCTGCACAATCAGAGGACTGAATGAGATGGAATACAGAGGGTTAAGTTCAGCATTAATACGCGGGTTGACTTCCTCCTACGAAATGATTTCACAAATCAAAAATGACATCAAGGGTTAGCTTTACTCCGTGATTCACCTTTTACAATAAATTCTTTATTATGAAACTTTATAATGTATATCCCCGTTTCGATATTAAAATGGAAAAAGCCAAAGGTGTTTTTCTGTGGGACAATAAAGGCCGTAAATACCTTGATTTATATGGCGGACACGGTGTTATTTCCATCGGACATTCCCATCCCCATTTTATTTCAGCACTGAAAGTACAACAGGAAAATCTGATCTTTTACTCTAATTCGGTTCATCTGGACATTCAGGATAAATATGCAAAGAAGCTGGGAGAAATTTCCGGTTATGATGATTATGCACTGTTTTTGTGCAACTCGGGTGCCGAAGCCAACGAAAATGCCCTAAAATTGGCTTCATGTTATACCGGAAAAAAACGTGTTGTCGCTTTCAAAGGAAGTTTTCATGGAAGAACTTCTGCTGCATTAGCCGTTACTGACAACCCAAAATTATCGGCTTCGCTGAACATGGATGGTTTCCCTGTGGACTTCATAGCGCTAAATCATCCGGAGCAACTGAGTGAGGTAATAAAAAATGATGATGTTTGTGCTGTTATTATTGAAGGGATTCAGGGAGTAGGCGGTCTTGATGCACCTTCCATTACCTTTTTAAAACAACTTTCCGAAGTCAGCCGCAAAAAAGGTATTGTCCTGATCCTCGATGAAATTCAAAGTGGCTTTGGAAGGACAGGGAAATTTTTTGCTCATCAATATGCCGGTATAAAACCCGACATTATCACCATGGCCAAAGGAATGGGAAATGGTTTCCCTATGGGCGGACTACTCATCCATTCCAGAATTAAGCCATGGCATGGCATGCTGGGAACCACATTTGGCGGGAATCCGCTTGCCTGTGCTGCAGGGCTGTCAGTTCTCGATGTATTCAACAAAGAAAATGTTATGAATAACGTACTGATAATTAATGACATCCTAATAAAACAATTGAAAAACATTCCGGGAATAAAAAAAATAAAAGGCAAAGGACTTATGCTTGGAATAGAATTCGATTTTCCCATCAAAGAAATTCGTGAAGAGCTGCTGTACAAATACAGAATTTTTACCGGATCTTCGGCAAATCCCAATTTGCTGCGAATATTGCCTCCGCTGAATATCTCTCGACAACAAATAGTTGCTTTCCCCATAGCTTTAAAAAAAGTCCTGACTGAGAGGTCAGTTGGATATTCATAATATACGTCCTGCTCATTCGGATTTGTAATCCGAATGTAAAAGAACTTGGGGATTTGCAATCCCAAAAAAAATAATAACCATGAAAAAGATATTGAAAGTTGTAAAAACAGGAGGGAAGCTCATCGATGATGAAGAGCGGCTGGAAAAAGTCTTAACCGCTTTTGCCAAAATAAAAGGAAACAAAATCCTTGTTCACGGTGGTGGCTCTATGGCCAGCCGGGTAAGTCTTAATCTTGGAATAAAACCCCAAATGACAGATGGCCGTAGAATTACAACAGCACTTGATATTGAGATAGTTACCATGGTTTATGCCGGTTGGATTAATAAAAAAATTGTTGTTAAATTACAGCAACTTGGCTGCAACGCCGTGGGGCTGTCCGGAGCAGACGGTAATGTCATTGTTTCCAGAAAACGTCCGGTCGGAGAAATTGATTACGGTTTTGTGGGAGATATTGAAAAGGTAAATTCCGGTTGGATTCAGACATTGTTAGAATCCGGACTGACACCGGTTTTCAGCGCTATTACCCATGGCGGTGATGGGACGTTGCTGAATACCAACTCAGACACCGTGGCGGCAGAAGTGGCCGTTGCCATGAGTGAAAAATATGATACCCGGCTGATGTTTTGTTTTGAAAAGAAAGGTGTTCTGACTGATGTTGAAAAGAATACCTCTGTCATTCCGATAATGAATTGGGCTCGATACCAACGTGCAAAAGATGAAAAGACGATTCATAACGGCATGTTACCCAAGCTGCAAATGGGCTTTGATGCGTTGAGGAGAAATGTTTCGCAAGTTATGATAGGCGATGAAACCATTTTGGAGAAAAACCCAATATTATTTACACAATTAAAGCTATAAAATGAAAAGAAAAGAACTTGTAATCAGAGCATTAGAGCTGCTAAAAGAGTTAATTCAAACACCTTCTTTTTCGGGAGAAGAACAAAAGGCAAGCCTCCTTGTACAAGATTGGTTGAAAACATTCGGGGTGAAATTCAGTACATCGGGAAATAATATTGTCGCCTATAATCAGAATTTTGACGAGAAAAAGCAGACTGTTTTACTGAATTCGCATTTAGATACGGTAAAACCGAACAAAGGTTATACCCGCAATCCTTTTTTGCCGGAAACGGCCGATGGAAAACTATTTGGTTTAGGTAGTAATGATGCGGGCGGACCGCTGGTTTCGTTGCTGAGTACTTTTGTCTGGTTTTACAGCCGTAATGATTTGAAATATAATCTGATTATGGCTGCTACTGCCGAAGAGGAAAGTTCCGGCCCACATGGGTTAAACTCTCTTTTGGAAGAATTGCCTGCCATCGATTTTGCTGTGATAGGCGAGCCTACCGGCATGCAAATGGCCATTGCCGAGAAAGGGCTTCTGGTAATTGATGGTTACGCTGCCGGCAAAGCGGGTCATGCGGCGCACGAAAACACCGATAATGCCATTTATCATGCGCTGGACGACATAAATCTAATTAGAAACTTCCAATTTTCAAAAATATCGCCTATGCTGGGAAGAGTTAAAATGACGGTTACCCAAATTGAGGCTGGAGAGCAACATAACGTGGTTCCGGCCACCTGTCATTTTGTTGTCTATGTAAGGGTCAACGACAAATACACAAACCGTGAAATTTTTGAGGCTCTTGATACTATGACCAAAAGCAGGCTGATTCCACGTTCGTTTAACCTGAATTCGTCTTCCATTCCTGAGAAACATCCCTTTGTTCAGGCAGGATTGAAACAGGGAAGACAAACCTACGGCTCACCTACTTTATCAGACCAGTCCGTACTCAGTTGTCCATCACTGAAAATGGGTCCCGGCGATTCAACAAGGTCGCACAGCGCGGATGAGTTTATCTTTCTGAACGAAATATCGGAAGGAATTGAAATTTTTATCAAAATATTTAAAGAAATATTATAAAACTGAAATTATGAAACTTTGGGACAAAGGCTATTCCACCGAAAAGCTAGTGGAGAAATTTACAGTCGGCAACGACCGGTTTTGGGATATGAAGTTGGCAGAATATGATGTGCAGGCCAGTATTGCACATGCCGGAATGCTGAAAAAAGTTGGAATTCTAAACAAAAAGGAAAGCATATCCATTTTGAAAGGACTTGACGACATTAAAAAATCGATTGATGAAGGTACATTCACCATCGAAGAAAATTTTGAAGATGTGCACAGCAAAATAGAATTTGAACTGACACAAAAAATAGGGGAGGCCGGAAAAAAAATTCATACGGCACGTTCCCGTAACGATCAGGTACTTGTTGCTTTACACTTGTATCTAAAGAAAGAAACAGAATGGATAAATCAGGAAATCCGACAGCTATTTGACATTTTAATGCGGCTGAGCGACAACTATAAAGAGGTACTTATGCCCGGCTATACACATATGCAGGTGGCTATGCCATCCTCATTCGGACTTTGGTTTGCAGCTTACGCCGAGAGCCTCATTGATGATGTAATCCTTTTTAACGCTGCCGCAGAAATTGCTGACCAAAACCCACTGGGATCGGCAGCCGGATATGGTAGTAGCTTTCCCATAGACAGAAATCTTACGACAGAGCTTTTAGGTTTCAAGACATTGAAGTACAATTCAATAGCAGCTCAGCTCAGTAGGGGAAAACTGGAAAAATCTATGGCGTTTGCGCTGGCGTCAGTCTCAGGAACTATATCCAAGCTGGCCTGTGACATGATCCTTTATCTGAGTCCTAACTTCAACTTTATTAGTTTTCCAAAAGAGTTTACCACAGGTTCCAGTATTATGCCGCACAAACAGAATCCGGACGTACTCGAACTATTGCGGGCAAAAAGTAACCGTATCCAAAGTCTTCCCAACGAAATTACTTTAATGACCAACAATCTGACAAGCGGATATCATCGTGATTTTCAACTGTTAAAAGGTGAAATCATGCAGGCTGTAGATGAAGTTAAAGAGAATCTTTCTGTTTTATCCTTTATGCTAAGCAAAATCAATGTAAATGAAAATATCATTGAGGGAAAAAAGATGTATGAGTATTTGTATAGTGTTGAGTCGATCAATAAGCTTGTCATTGAAGGAAAATCGTTTAGGGATGCATACAAGTTTGTCGGACATCAGATTCTTGACGGGATTTATCAGCCGGAAAAGGCTCTGCATCATACGCATGAGGGAAGTATCGGCAATTTGTGTAATGATAAAATAAGGGAGAAATTTGACAAAGTAATTGCGGCAAAATAATCAAATAGGACAATGAAGTCAGGATGTTTCCCGTAGTTTCATAGTTTAACATTAAACAACTTCATTAAGAAAAGGAAAAACTTTGTAAAATATTTTTCAGATTATGTAAGGAAATATTTCCATAGTTGTCTCATCTTTGCATCCTGTTAATTTCCATATGGTGATAAAGGAAAATCTTTTCTCTCCATAAGGAAGCCGGAAGAATATAATTACTCTTATGCAGGAAAATACCAATATAAATAGTTTGATTGGCCAACATGAAGATGCCATTTGTCTGCCCCCCACAAATCATCCGCGAATTGTTTTGATAGGAGGCGGGTTTGCCGGAATGGCTCTTCTTGAAAAGTTGAAAAACCAACCGGTTCAGGTCGTACTTGTCGATAAAAATAACTTTCATCAATTTCAGCCTCTGTTTTACCAGATAGCTACCAGCGGACTGGAACCCGACAGCATTGTCTTTCCTTTCAGAAAGCAGATAGGAAAGAGTAAAAACATCATTTTTCGACTTGCAGAAGTGCTTGAGATTAAAACCGACGAGAATGTTGTTGTAACCAGCGAAGGAATCATTAGCTATGATTATCTCGTGTTGGCTACCGGAACAACCAGCAATTTCTTTGGTATGGAGAAAGTTCAACGACATAGTGTTGGCATGAAGAGCATTCGCGACGCCTTGAATATCAGACATATGATGCTGCAGAACCTGGAAAAAGCAGCTATTACATGCGACGAAAAAGAGCGTGAAGCACTCACCAGCTTTGTGATAGTAGGTGGAGGTCCGGCGGGAGTGGAGACTGCCGGTGCTTTGGCCGAATTTTGCAAATACATACTTCCAAAAGATTATCCGGAATATCCTTCTTCCTCAATGAAAATATTTTTACTGGAAGCACAACAGGAACTTCTTGCTGCCATGTCATCTAACGCATCAAAAAAAACACTGGCTTATCTCAAAAGACTTCATGTAAATATTTTACTAAATGATTCACTTGTCGATTACAACGGTGAAATGGTAATTACCAAAAGTGGGCAGAAAATACCCTCGAAGAACTTAATCTGGACAGCCGGAGTAATGGGTAGCTTTCCAAAAGGAATCAACAGTCTTTGTGTTGTTAGAGGCAACAGGCTAAAGGTCAATGAGTTTCTTATGATAGATGGCTATTCTAATGTATTTGCCTTAGGCGATTTGGCCGCTTTGATTACCAAAACCAGGCCCGAAGGGTATCCACAGGTAGCACAAGTTGCCATTCAGCAGGGACAAACTTTAGCACGTAATATTCTGAGGTTAGGAACAGACAAATCGCCTTTACCATTTATTTACCATGACAAAGGTTCGCTTGCTACAGTTGGAAAACGCAGGGCAGTTGCCGATATTGGGAGGTTAAAATTTAGTGGATATTTTGCCTGGATTTTGTGGTCGGTAGTTCACCTTTTCTCCATTAGTGGATTTAGGAATAAACTTTTGGTCGGATTAAACTGGGCAGTGAGTTACCTTAGTTATGAAAAAAGCAACCGAGTCATTATTCGTAACTTCAGACCAAAACATCAAGCATAAGATTTCTCTTTATTATTGTTTTTCTTTACTGTTTGTAGGATAATTTTAATTCATATATTTGTCCTATAATATATATTATGTTAAATAGAGCATTTAAAATATAAGGGAAAGGAAATGTTCTTCCTCCCCCTTATTATTATATTTACGAATTTATTTTTGCTTCGACATAAGTTCCTTCAACTTATCATTCATTTTTAAACGTGCATAAGCCTCTTTTAAGCCATTAAAAGTAGGCTTATCATTTGGATTAATTTCAAACGCTTTTTCTAACCAAGGGATTGCATTCTTCAAATTGGCATTGGCCTCTTTTTCCATGGCTTTGAATTCCTTATTTTTACTCAGTGGCAAATTGTTTGCAACTTTCTGAATCTTTGACGCTTTATTCACATAAATGGCACCTATATTATAGTATGCTTCAAAGAATTTTGGATTAACTTTAAGTGCCTCTTTGTAATAAATTTCAGCGCTGTCCGATTTTCCCATATCATCATAACTTTTCCCGATAAGGAAATTGAAGTTTGCATTAGCAGGATTTTCCGGCTTTTTGGCGATAGCTTCTTTCAGGCTGTTAATCAACTCATTAGCCTCTCCTTTCTCAAGATACAGCTGTGCCTGTTCCAGTAAAAGACTCAGGTTATTAGGAAACCGTGAACGCCCCAGTTTGATGGCGCTTTCCGCACCGGCAGTATCACCCAACTGTTGTAATGCACGGTTGTAATAGATAAAAATTTTAGGATCGTTAAATTTAACATCCACACATTTTTTCAGATATTCAGCAGCAATTTTAGGCTCCTTACCAAGAACGCCCGTAATGCCGATGTTAAAAGCAGCCGTTGTGTCAAATGCCCCTATCTCCTGTTTCACCAGAAAAGCATCTTTGAAATATTTGATGGCTCCGTCATAATTTTTCTCTTTGAAAACATTAGCGCCCAGAGCATAAAATACCGGAGATAACTTCTTAATATATTCGTTGGCTTCCTTGGTTACCCTTTTCTTTTTTGCTAACGCATCCAAAGCTTTAGCCTTTTTCAGACCCGTAAAGGCTTTGATAGCAGCCAGAGTATCAAGTTTTCTGAACTGCGGTAAAGGTGAAACGGCGATATCATAGTAGATTTCACCATAATACAACCATGTTTTAGGATCGTTTTTGGTTTTACTATTCTTTACGGCTAAGTCAATAGCCTTCTTAGCATTCTCCAGCTGCCCTTTTTCCTTGTACATATAGGCGCTTGTACGGTTACTTTTTTGCGCAAAGCCTACTGCAATAAATAGCAGACTCATTGAAATCGATAAGATTAATTTTTTCATGTTAAAATAATTTTTGTGTGTGCAAAGATATAATTTACAATAATTGTACCGATTATTTCATTTATTTATCAAGACTCTAAATTAATCGTGTGACTCGGAATTATCATTATCCATGTTATCTTCCTGCGTTTGATTTTCATCCGTTTGTCCGGAATCTTCTCCTTCTGCAACAGCATCGGTGTCGTTGCCCAACGGCTCGAAAGCTTCAACCTTGGCAACTGCGGCGATTTCGTCATCATCTTTCAGGTTAATGAGCCTCACTCCCTGCGTGGCGCGTCCCATGACACGGAGGCTGTCAACAGGAATACGAATGGCAATCCCCGATTTATTGATAATCATAAGATCATCTTCATCGGTAACATTCTTAATGGCGATCAGATTACCTGTTTTTTCCGTTATATTCAAGGTCTTAACCCCTTTTCCGCCTCTGTTAGTAACACGGTAATCATTTAATTTAGAGCGTTTTCCGTATCCTTTCTCAGAAACAACAAGTATATCATAAGAATCATCTTCCACACAAATCATCCCGACAACTTCATCTTTTTCCGAAGCGAGTCTGATGCCTCTTACTCCGGCAGCAGTACGTCCCATGGCACGTACCTTGATTTCATTAAAGCGAATAGCCCTCCCCGATTTCAGAGCAAGCAATACTTCATTTGTCCCATTCGTAAGCCTGGCTGCAAGTAGTTCATCACCTTCGTGAATAGTAATTGCATTGATACCGTTTGTACGTGGACGCGAATAGGCTTCGAGAGAAGTCTTCTTAATGGTTCCGTGCTTTGTGGCGAGAACGATAAAGTTATTCCGAATATAATCCTCGTCTTTTAGGTCCTTAATATTAATGTATGCTTTCACCGAATCTTCCGGACTGAGCATAATAATATTCTGAATAGCCCTTCCTTTTGAAGCTTTTGCCCCTTCGGGAATTTCAAAAACTCTGAGCCAGTATACTTTTCCCTGCTCGGTAAAAAACAGCATATAATTGTGGTTAGTTGCCACAAACAAGTGTTCCAGAAAATCCTCATTACGGGCAGTGCTTCCGCGTGAACCGCGGCCTCCCCTGCCCTGCACATGATATTCGGTGAGCGATGTCCTTTTGATATATCCCAAATGTGAAATGGTAATGACCACCGGTTCATCGGGAATGACATCTTCCATTCGGATATCTTCGGCAGTGTAAACAATCTCCGACCGCCTTTCGTCACCATATTTTTCTTTGACTCGCAACAACTCATCTTTGATAATTTGCATACGGATTCCCACATCTTCAAGAATCTCTTTCAGCTCACCAATTAATTTCATTAAATCATCATAATCAGCTTTCAGCTTTTCTCTTTCCAGACCTGTAAGTTTCTGCAGACGCATGTCGAGAATGGCTCTGGCCTGTACATCCGTTAACTCAAAGCGTTGTATCAGTCCCTGTTTGGCTTCATCCGGCGTTTTGGAAGCTCTGATAAGTGCAATCACCTCATCAATATTATCCAATGCAATAATCAATCCCTCAAGAATATGAGCTTTACGCTCAGCTTCCTGCAGGTTGTAACGTGTACGTCTGATAACCACTTCGTGGCGATGGCTTACATAGTGCTGAATAAGTCCTTTCAGGTTGAGTGCTTCCGGCCGGCCCTTCACAAGAGCAATATTGTTCACACTAAAAGAGCTTTGCAGCGCAGTCATCTTATAAAGCTTGTTGATAACAATGCTGGCCAACGCATCTCTTTTCAGATCATAAACAATACGCATTCCGTTACGGTCCGACTCATCATTAAGGTCGGCAATACCATCGAGTTTCTTCTCGTTTACCAGATCAGCCGTCTTTTTAATCATGTCGGCTTTGTTAACCTGATAAGGCAACTCGGTAACAATGATTCTTTCACGACCACTTTTTGTCTCTTCAATATCCACTTTACCACGTATCACAATACGTCCGCGGCCGGATTCAAAGGCTGATTTTACTCCCTCGTAACCATAGATAATACCCCCGGTGGGAAAGTCAGGTGCTTTAATGAAATTCATTAACTCACTTATTGTAATATCGTTATTGTCAATGTAAGCAATAATACCATCCACAATTTCCGAAAGATTGTGCGGAGCCATGTTGGTGGCCATACCTACGGTAATACCTGAAGCTCCGTTTACCAGTAAGTTAGGAATAAGTGCCGGCAATACAGTAGGCTCCTTTATAGTGTCATCAAAATTTAACTGATGATCTACCGTATCCTTGTCCAAATCCATCAGCATCTCTTCGGCAATTTTACGTAACCTGGCTTCGGTGTATCGCATGGCAGCAGGGCTGTCTCCGTCAATAGAACCAAAGTTTCCCTGTCCGTCAACCAACGGATAACGCAACGACCACTCCTGAGCCATACGAACCATTGTGTCATAAACCGAACTATCGCCATGGGGATGAAATTTACCAAGCACCTCCCCTACTATTCTTGCCGACTTTTTGTACGCTCTGTTTGAAAATACTCCCAGCTCATACATCCCAAATAAAACGCGGCGATGTACAGGTTTCAGCCCATCGCGCACATCAGGGAGCGCACGGGCCACAATTACCGACATCGAATAGTCGATGTAAGCCGCTTTCATTTGATTCTCAATGTTTACTTTTACGATTCTTTCACCGTCATGAACACTTTCCATGTACTCAACTCCTTCTCATTAATTATTAAAAATTAAATAGCTTGCAAAAGTAGGTATTTATGCTGGTTTTTAAAAAAAATCAGACCACAAAATTTAACTTTGTGTTAACAATTATGTGTTAATAATTTAGAATTTTATTTTTGTTACAACTGCCAAACTACTTTTATTTTTGTTTTCAGGAAAAAATCATTTTATTCTACGCAAAAATATATTTTACAAAATAAAACAGGAAAAATATCAATATTCAGCGAATGGAATGGTTTTTGGTAAAAGGCTTATGTGTAATTTTGCATGGAAATTTGAAAATATATGGATACAAAGTTTTCTAAACGAATGAAAGATGTCATGTCTTATAGCCGTGAAGAGGCTGTGCGACTGGGTAATAACTATATCGGACTTGAGCATTTTATGCTGGGAATTTTACGCGATGGAGAAGGATTGGCTGTCCAAATGCTGCTCTATTTTGGAGTGGACTTAAAAAAACTAAAGCAGGAAATTGAAAATGCTGTCAGAACTCCGAAAGGTGTTGGCGTTATTATGGAAAATATTCCGGTGGTGAAACAAGCCGAAAAAGCAATGAAAATAACTTACCTCGAAGCGAGGGTCTTCCAAAGTGAGGAAATAGGAACCGAGCATCTGCTGCTTGCTATTTTAAAAGATAACAACAACCTTGTAACCCATAAGCTATCCCTTTTAGGTGTTGATTACCAATCTGTTAAAGATGAATTAGGACATAGTCTGAAAAAAGATAAGTTGAAAGGAAGCTATCCTGAAAGCAATCCGGAGATTACCGATGAAACCGGAAGTAATGTAACCGGTTCCGACAATCCTTCCTACGGTAACAATCCCAAAAAGACATCCGAGCCTAAATCGAAAACTCCTGTTCTCGATAATTTTGGTAATGACCTGACACGTGCAGCCGAAGAAGGCCGGTTAGACCCCATTGTGGGTCGCGACAAAGAGTTGGAGCGTATTGCTCAGGTGCTGAGCCGGCGGAAAAAAAATAATCCGATTCTTATTGGAGAACCAGGCGTTGGCAAATCGGCTATTGCTGAGGGACTTGCCCTGCGAATCGTCAACCGAAAAGTCTCCCGTGCATTGTTCAACAAACGAATTGTTACGCTCGATTTGGCTTCTCTTGTTGCCGGTACAAAATACCGTGGACAGTTTGAAGAACGTATGAAGGCTGTTTTGAATGAACTGATTAAAAATCCTGATATCATTCTTTTTATTGATGAAATACACACCATTGTAGGCGCAGGAAATGCTTCCGGTTCGCTGGATGCCTCTAATATGTTTAAACCTGCACTGGCACGTGGCGAATTGCAATGTATTGGTGCTACAACATTGGATGAATACAGGCAGTATATCGAAAAAGATGGCGCACTCGAAAGAAGATTCCAAAAGGTACTGGTTGACCCCACCACACCGGATGAGACCATGCACATCCTCGAAAATATTAAAGAAAAATACGAAGACCACCATTTGGTAAAATACACTGATGAAGCTATTCGGGCATGCGTAAACCTTACAAATCGTTATATCTCTGATCGTTATTTACCTGATAAAGCGATTGATGCACTGGACGAAGCTGGTGCCCGTGTACATATCAGCAATATCCATGTGCCGGCTGAGATTATTAATCTGGAAAAATCCATTGAGGAAATCAGACAGAAAAAGGTATTATCCATTAACCAACAGAAATTTGAAGAGGCTGCTCAGTTTCGCGACATTGAAAGACGTTATACCGAAGAACTGGAACGGGCAAAAAAAAGATGGGAAGAAGATGCTCAGTTGAATCGTGAAATTGTTGATGAAGAAAAAGTGGCGGAAGTAGTTGCTATGATGACAGGTATTCCTATGACTAATATTGCCCAAAGCGAAAGCCACAGGCTTGTCAGCATGGAACCTGAGTTACAAAAAGAGGTCATTGGACAACCCGATGCTATCCGAAAAGTAGTAAAAGCTATTCGCCGTAACCGTGCCGGATTAAAAGACCCGGGCAAACCTATCGGCTCTTTTATCTTCTTGGGACCCACAGGTGTGGGGAAGACTTATCTCGCTAAGATGCTGGCAAAATATATGTTTGACAGCGAAGATGCGCTTATCCGTATTGACATGAGCGAATATATGGAGAAATTCGCCGTATCGCGTCTTGTAGGCGCACCTCCCGGATATGTGGGATACGAAGAAGGTGGCCAGTTGACTGAAAAAGTCCGCCGCAAGCCCTACTCTATTATTTTGCTTGATGAGATTGAGAAAGCCCATCCCGATGTGTTTCACCTTCTTTTACAGGTATTGGACGATGGTGTCCTGACTGATAGCCTCGGAAGAAAAGTCGATTTTAAAAACACCATTATCATCATGACTTCCAATATTGGCTCACGGCAGCTGAAAGACTTTGGCGCTGGAGTGGGATTCAGCACTGAGGCCAGAAAAAAAAGTCGTGCCAGTCATGCACATGGTGTGATTGAGAATGCGCTGAAACGAACCTTTGCTCCTGAGTTCCTGAATCGTATTGATGATGTGGTCATATTCGAATCACTTGATAAAGAAGATATTTATAAAATTATCGATATTGAATTATCGCAGCTCTATGGCCGTCTCAACGAGATGGGCTATAAAATCAGTGTTACGCCCAAAGCAAAAGACTTTATCATTGATAAGGGATGGGATGAACAGTTTGGCGCCCGTCCGCTGAAACGGGCTATTCAAAAATACATCGAAGACCCACTTGCCGAAGAAATTATAAAAAGTACTCTAAAGGAAAATGACAGTATTAAAATTGATTATGATGCTAAGAAAGAGGTAATTAAAGTGAAGATTTCTTCTCCCCGGAGTACGCCGGCTAAGAAAAAGAAAACGGAAGAATAGCTCCCTCTTTGTAAATTTTATCGTTGAGGAAGGTTATTTCAGGAAAAGTGAATCTTACAAAGGTTCACTTTTTTTCAAAATCCGGAAACCTGTTTCTGACGAATTCACAGCGTCAGCATTGTATTTTCTCATCTTTTACCACCATGAAAATATTTAGAATCAGTATAAATTAATAGTGCTCATGGTATCCTTTTCAACAAAGTATATTTTTGCCTCAGAAAAAATTTTATACCCTTAAAAAAACATATATGAAAGGTGGAGAATTTCTTATTAAAGAGGTAACAGCAGAAACTATTTTTATTCCTGAGGAGTTTGATGAAGAGCAACTTATGATTGCACAGACTTGTGAGGACTTTGTGGAAACAGAGGTTGCTCCTCATTTTGATGCACTTGATATGCACGAGGAAGGTCTGATGCCTTCACTGTTGAAAAAGGCCGGTGAAATGGGACTCCTTGGCATAGCCATTCCGGAAGAGTTTGATGGTTTCGGACAGAGTTTTCTGACCAACATGAAAGCAAATGAGGCCATTGGTTCAGCCTACTCATTTTCGGTTGCTTTTATGGCTCACACCGGCATTGGGTCTTTGCCACTGCTCTATTACGGAAATCAACAGCAGAAAGAACACTATCTTCCCAAACTGGCAACCGGCGAATGGCTGGCAGCCTATTGTCTCACCGAGCCGGGAGCAGGTTCGGATGCAAATGCTGGAAAAACAAAAGCTGTTTTGTCGGAAGATGGCAAACATTATATCCTGAATGGCCAGAAAATGTGGATTACCAACGGTGGATTCGCCGATTTACTGACGGTTTTTGCTAAAATTGACAACGACCGGGTGTTAAGCGCTTTTTTGGTCGAATCTTCTACCGAAGGTATCACCATGAATCCTGAAGAAAACAAAATGGGTATAAAAGGCTCTTCCACCCGTCAGATATTTTTCAACGATGTGAAAGTTCCTGTTGAAAATCAGCTGGGAAAACGTGGCGAAGGATACCGTATTGCATTGAACATCCTGCATTTAGGACGAATTAAACTGGGGGCTACTGTTATCGGTGGAATGCGCCGGGCTATCAACAACTCCATAAACTACTCCATGGAGCGCAAACAGTTCGGAGCAAGCCTGGCCGACTTCGGCGCCATCAAACACAAGCTTGCCGAGCAGGTAGTCAAAACTTTCTCTACCGAATCTGCTGTTTATCGTGCCAGTAAAGACATTCAAGACGAAATATCTACCCTTCTCGAGGAGGGAAAGAGCTACGGCCAGGCCAATATCGGTGCTGTCGCCGAATTTGAACCCGAATGTGCATTACTAAAGGTATATGGTTCTGAATCATTAGATTATATTGTTGATGAGCTGGTTCAAATTTACGGTGGAATGGGCTTCTCTGCCGAAGCACCGGCTGACCGCTCTTATCGCGACTCGCGCATCAACCGTATTTTTGAAGGTACCAATGAAATCAATCGTCTGATTATTGCCGATGCAGAACTTAAACGCGGACTTCGACATAAAATCTCACTACTGGAAAAAGCAGCTGAAATCCTGGAAAACAAAGAAAGTATTCAGGCTGTCGATGGTTCTATGAAAGATTATTATGCTCAGAAACATGCTTATGTCAACCAGTTGAAAAAAGCAGTTGTCATTCTTTTCCCCATGCTAAATAACAATTTTAAAAAGCAATTAGCTTACGAAGAAGAGATTATGATGAACGTAGCCGATATGGTCATGTATGTTTATGTCATGGAATCGACACTGCTCCGCGTGGAGAAACTCGATATGAACGGAATAAAGAAAGATATTTCTGTTTATCACGACATTTTAGATGTGCTAATGCACGATGTCATACATATTTTCAAAAAAGAGACCGTAGATGCCGTCAGTTCTTTTTTGGAGGAGGAAGAAAAAGAGGAGATGCTTGCCATCATGCAAAAACTCACTGCTTACAATCCTGTAAACGCCAAAGCAGCACGCCGACGTATTGCCAACAAACTTATCGACGACGAACGATACAGCTTCTAAATTTATATTGCCGGATGAAGTTGTTTAATGTTAAATGGGACTTTCGAAAGGAACAGATTGACTTTAACCCACATTGCGTAACATTCTCCGAGAATCAAATAAAATCTGTTGATAACCTCATTTTTTATTAACAATTTGAAAAAGAGCAAATTGTATTTTTCACAGGATCAGAAGCTTACTATTTTTTGGTTTTTGGTTTTTC
>JAJRQN010000188.1 GCA_024280235.1 Bacteroidota bacterium
AAAGAGCGACCAGAGGAAGCTCCTTTGCCGCTGTACGGAAAACCGCCGCTGTACGCCGGAGTAGAGCGAACAGCCCGCCCGGCCGCCCAACAAAAAAATTTCAGCACCATTATTTAGACAAATAGACTACCTTTGCCGCCCATTTTAAATTTAGCATGACTTTTAAAGAACTCAAAATTATAGACCCTATCCTGAGGGCGCTCAGCGACCAGGGATACAGTAACCCCACGCCTATTCAATCACAGTCAATCCCCATTCTTTTAGGCGGAAAAGACCTGCTGGGATGTGCGCAAACAGGGACGGGAAAAACGGCGGCATTTGCCATTCCCATCCTTCAACAGCTTTATGTGAACAGGCAACAACACAAGGGAAAACGCTTGATTAAAGCGCTGGTGGTTACACCCACACGCGAACTCGCTATTCAAATTGGCGAGAGTTTTACCGCTTACGGAAAATATACAAACATTAGGAATACTGTGATTTACGGGGGTGTGAAACAAGGCACACAGACTCAGATGCTTCAAAAAGGCATCGACATCCTCGTGGCAACTCCGGGCCGGCTGTTGGATTTGATCGGACAGGGATTTATCAGCCTTAAGCAGGTGAGATACGTTGTTCTGGACGAAGCTGACCACATGCTGGACATGGGTTTTATACACGATATTCGCCGGATTATTGCGCTATTGCCTGAGAAACGACAGTCGTTGTTTTTCTCCGCTACCATGCCTCCCGACATTATTAAGTTGTCGGGTAAAATTTTAGGGAATCCGGCAAAAGTCTCCATAAATCCAAAGCAGACCACCGCCGAACGTGTTGAGCAATCGGTCTATTTTGTAAACAAAAAATCGAAACCCAAGTTACTTGTTCATCTGTTAAAAGAAGGCCAACCTGATTCCGTTCTGATTTTTTCGAGGACAAAATACGGAGCAGACAAAATAGTTCGCTTTCTCGGAAAAGCAGAATTAAAAGCCGAAGCCATTCACGGCAATAAATCTCAAAATGCGCGTCAGCGTGCCCTGAAAAATTTTAAAAACGGACAGACAAGTATTCTTGTAGCCACTGACATCGCCGCACGGGGTATCGATGTGGAAGACATATCTTATGTCATAAATTTTGATTTGCCAAATATTCCCGAGACTTATGTTCACCGGATTGGGAGGACAGGACGAGCCAGCGCCAGCGGAGTTGCCTTGTCGTTCTGCGATATGGAAGAGAGGCCTTTTTTAAAAGATATTCAGAAACTCATTGGTGAAGAAATTATTGTGGTAGAGGATCACCCTTTCCTTGCTGACAATGACAAAGCTACACCAAAATCTGCAAAACCACAGAGAGTACCACGAAAAACGAAAAAGCCGGAGGATAACAGCGGAAGCAAAAGCCGTCAGGATCGCAACAAATTCTATTCACGAAAGCGACGTTAATTTAATTTGGGTTAGCAGTAGGATTGCGGCTGATTTTTATCGGTCAAACTCACCCGCTCATTCGGTTTTACACTGTGTCTCGCCTCTGGCAATGAATCCGAATGTTTAAAAACCGGCGATTTGCAATCGCCTGCCCCATTAGTTTGAGTTGTTTATAATTCAGACTTCCCCGCTACTATTTTTATACTCGCAAAAATTCTCAAACAAGTTTGGGTCAGAGCGGGATTATTGCATGATCCCTGCGGCTCCGTCTTGAAATAGCAAACCTTGCGGAACAAATTCCGCAGCCTTTTTTTATGTATGGAAAAATCCTCAAACAAGTTTGGGATTTTTCCATACATAAAAAAAGGCTCACCCTCCGGGTGAAGCTTTTGCTCTTATCTGTGATCCGGGCGGGATTCGAACCCGCGACCCGCAGCTTAGAAGGCTGCTGCTCTATCCAACTGAGCTACCGGACCAAAAGAAGTTCCTTCTTTTGAGGCTGCAAAATTAAAAAATTTGGACAAACCCAAAACCTTATGCAATAAACTTTTTTCAATATTACCAACCAACTATCAGCCAACACTTTGAAGAAGCCCCCGTGCTGATAATAGCTCAGCCATTTGCTGTTGAAGTTTAGCTGCTGCCTCACCTGCCTTTTCAGCAAAATCTTTCCCTGAGGAAGCATACAATATTCCCCGTGATGAATTTACCAGCAACCCGCAATGGTCGTTCATACCATATCGCGCAACCTCACGCAAACTACCACCCTGCGCCCCCACTCCCGGAACCAGCAAAAAATGCTCCGGAACAATCCTGCGTACTTCAGCCAGTGCCTGCGCCCGCGTAGCTACTACAACGTACATCAATTGGTCCGACGTTCCCCAGCCTTGCGAAACCTCCAACACTTTTTCATATAATTTTCTGCCACCGGCATCCTCAAAATACTGAAAGTCATCAGCCGACAGGTTGGAAGTCAAAGCCAGCAATACTGCCCATTTGTTTTCAAACCGCAAAAACGGCATCACCGTATCCTGCCCCATATATGGTGAGAGTGTAACAGCGTCCACATCAAGCTGCTCAAAAAAAGCCCGGGCATACATTCCCGAAGTATTACCAATATCACCTCTTTTGGCATCAGCTATTATGAAAATATCTTCACTTTTTGAACGAATATAGGAAACTGTTTTTTTCAGACTTTCCCACCCGGCAGCACCCAGAACTTCATAAAATGCAAGATTAGGTTTATAAGCCACCGCAAAAGGCAATGTAGCATCCACAATGGCACTATTAAAAGCAAACACAGGGTCTTCTTCCAACAGCAAATGCGCGGGAATCTTCGTTAGGTCAGTATCCAGTCCCACGCAAAGAAAAGATTTCTTCTTCCTAATAAACCCGAAAAGTTCCGTGTAAGTCATTTTTCTTAGTCAATTTTTCAACAGTAAAGACAAAAGTCCTCTACTCACATCCCACATCCTACATCCTACATCCAAACATCCTCACATCCAACGGACAAGTGTATGAGCAGTGGGGGTATCTTCCGTACTTACTTTCATTTTTGCACTGCCGTTTGTTTTATTCATATTAGTTTCATTCTTAGCACTATCCCCGCCATTGCTTATACACAATATTGTAGCTCGTTTTTCATTCAATTCCTTTTTAAAAATAGGTTTTAACTGCAAATTCATATTGTTCAATAAATGTCTTTTTAAAGCTTGTTATATTGTTTTGTTCATAAAACAGTAGCATAGCCTTTTTATAATCCACACTGTCAACAGTCCTAAATGATATTGGACAAAAATTATGATTTATCAATATTGCATTACTTACCATTCTTGCGGTTCGTTTATTACCATCAACAAATGGTTGAATGTATGAAATCAAGACCAATGCTAAAAGTGCTTGTTCAAAAACATTATTTTTTGTATTAATGAGTCCACTCCGATAACCCATTTTTCTTGAGACCTCAGCATGTGATATTTTTGGAAAATAATTTATCGTTTGGTAATATCGCCGTTAAAAGTAGTTTGAAAGCCAAATATAGTTCGTTAAAAAGCGATTTTGTTAAATA
>JAJRQN010000189.1 GCA_024280235.1 Bacteroidota bacterium
CCGGACAATACAACTACGGTAGTTTTCCCTGTTTTCAATCCGGCAAACTTTCCCGTTACAACAAACCTTTTTTTATTTACCTTTGACCGTTATTTTTTACACAAAATATATTATCATGAAAAAATTAAAAGGCTGGATTATCATCGCTGTCGTTATAATTATAGCACTTTATCTGTTTGGCTTATTTGTCAATTACTACGGCGACTGGCTTTGGTTTAGGAACATGGGCTTTAGTACTGTTTTTGATACCATGTTATTTTCACAGGTGATTTTGTTCGCCCTGTTCCTTGTGGTTTTCGTCTTGTTTGCCGCGATGCAGGTTCGTATAGCTTATAAGTGGGGCGGAGAAAGTCGTAATACTGATTTCCTTCCGGAGGAGGACCCGCGAAGACTCATTCTGCCTCTCTATCACGGGAAAGCAGTTTTCTGGTTTTGGAGTGTAGTCATCCTGTTTTTTGGTATTGTCATGGGATCCTCTGCAGCAGGACACTGGAACGAATTTCTACAATTTATCCATCCTTCCAAATTTGGTGTCAGCGATCCTATTTTTGGGAAAGATGCCGGTTTTTATATCTTTAAATTACCTGTATATCAATTTATTACCGGATGGTATATGTTTATGGTAGTACTTTCTTTTGTGGCTGTTCTTTTCTCTTACTATCTTGACAGCGCTTTTAGTTTCAATGGAAACAGCTTTCGTATTTCCGGCAGAGCGAAAGACCACATGATTCAGCTTACTGCTTTTTTTGGCCTCGGTATTTCCGCACAATTTCTCTTAAAGGTTTACAATATTCTTTATTCTTACAACGGCGTGGCTTATGGCCCCAGCTATATGGATGTGCATGCTCAGATTCCCTCTTATTACGTCATAGTTGTTCTCAGTTTAATAGTTACACTGCTTTTGTTTTTATATCCTCTTTACAGAAAGAAAAAAATTCTTTTGTATACAATAGGTGCCTGGGTATTGATATGGATTGGATTTGTCTGGATTTATCCAAGCCTCATTGAGCAATATATTGTGAAACCTAATGAGTTGAAAAAAGAAACACCCTATATTCTGAACAACATCAAATTGACCCGTGAAGCCTATGGTCTCAACAAGATCAAAGAGCAACCTTTTCCGGTAACACAAAATATAAGCTACAAGGACATTCAGGACAATTATCGCACTATTGATAATATCAGGCTTTGGGATCGCCGTCCTTTAATACAGACATACAAACAGTTACAGGAGATTCGTTTGTACTACGATTTCAAAAGTGTACAGGTAGATCGTTACCATTTTCCGAAATATACCGAGGTGGCAATCAGTGCTCGTGAGTTGCCAATGTCGGAAATACCGGCCCGGGCACGCACATGGGTCAACGACCATTTGATTTATACGCATGGTTACGGAGTGGTAATGAGTCCGGTAAACAAAATTACGCCCAACGGTATGCCGGAGCTTATTGTGAAAGATATCCCTCCGACAGCTACGGTTCCGCTGAATTTGAAACAGACGGGTATCTATTATGGTGAAGAAACCAGCCAATATGTTCTGGTAAATACAAAAGCCAAAGAATTTGATTATCCCAAAGGCAATGAAAACGTTTATACCAGTTACAAAGGGAAAGGCGGAGTGCGAATTTCATCCCTTTTCAGGCGACTTGTTTACGCATGGAAGTTTTCAGATATAAAAATTCTTCTTACAGGTTACATTACCAATCAGAGTCGCATTATGTTTTACAGAAACATTCGTCAACGCGATAAGATACTGGCTCCTTTTCTTTCGTTTGACAACAAGCCTTATCCCGTGGTAGGTAAAGATGGCAGGCTCTACTGGATTCATGACGCTTACACTACTACCAATATGTTTCCTTATTCGGAACCGGTTTTCCAAAATCCTATCGAACGAGGTATGAATTATATCAGAAATTCGGTGAAAGTAGTGATTGATGCTTATAATGGAGATGTTTCGTTTTATGTAATTAATCCCAAAGATCCGTTGGTTCAGACGTTTGAAAAAATATATCCAAAGCTCTTTAAGCCGTATAGTGAAATGCCTGATTTTCTGAAAGCACACATCCGGTATCCCACCGACTTGTTTACCATTCAGACGAAAATGTACAATGTGTATCACATGACAGACCCGAAAGTGTTTTATAATCAGGAGGATTACTGGCAGATACCCAACGAGATTTACAGCAATTATCAGCAGAAAATGTTTCCCTATTACATTATTATGCGGTTGCCGAATACCAAGAAGGAAGAATTCATCTTGATGATTCCACTCACCCCTTCAGGTAAAGACAATATGGTAGCCTGGATGTGTGCACGTTGTGATGCGCCCCACTATGGTGACCTGCTTGTTTATACCCTTCCAAAGGACAAACTGATATACGGGCCGATGCAAATCGAAGCGAGAATTAACCAGAAACCCGATATATCTTCTGAGCTGACTCTTTGGGGACAACAGGGTTCGCAGGTCATCAAAGGCAATCAGTTGGTGATTCCCATAAATAATTCATTCATTTATGTGGAGCCTGTTTATCTGCAATCGGAACAAGGTCAGATACCTGAGTTAAAGAGAGTTATTGTAGCCTATAAAGAGCAGATTGAGATGAGAAGAACGTTGGATGAAGCATTAAAAACCGTGTTTAACATTTCAGGTGTTCAGGAGGTGCAAAATAATAATCCAAATATGCCTCCCAAATTAATACAAACCGGTTTACCCATCCTTACAAGTCAGGCACAGAAAGCATTAGACCATTATAACAAAGCACTTGATTACCTGAAACAGGACGACTGGACAGGATATGGGAAAGAACTTCAAAAGATGAAAACGATTTTGTCAAAAATGGTAAAAGCAAAAGCAGCGTCAGAAAAAAAATAACCAGACACGGACAGTCTGGCTTTTTATGCCGTTGTTTCAGCCTTTGATTATTAACCTGAATCTGTATTTGGGCCAGGAGTTTTCAAAAGAAAACCGTATTTTTGAAAAAAACAAAAAGTGCGGATGATGGAATACGTTCCGAAAGATTTTATCAATTTTGTATTGGTGCTGGTCTTTTCCTTGCTGATAGGGCTGGAGCAACGCCGTCATCATATCAATGAAAAGCCAGGCTCCTTATTTGGAACTGACCGTACCCATGTTTTTATCGGGTTGCTGGGGTTCGTATTATACGTCATTGCGCCATACAATTTGTTGCTGTTTGCCGGCGGCGGAATGGCCATTGTTGTATTTCTCTCCATCTTTTACTGGAAAAAAATCGAAAACCGAAACCAATACGGTATCACCTCCATGATTGTGGTGTTGATTACATACAGCCTGGCTCCTTTGGTTTACCTCAAACCGGACTGGATGGCCGTTTCACTTGTTACAGTAGTACTTATTTTTACCGAACTCAAACAGTTTTTCCGGAAACTCACCAACCGGTTTGATGAAAATGAATTCATTACCCTTGCCAAATTTTTATTGATATCGGGCATCATTCTTCCGCTTTTGTCGCATCACGTTATTAACTCCTATATTCCGGTGTCCCCTTTTAAGATATGGCTTGCTGTGGTAGTTATTTCAGGAATATCTTACGCCAGCTATTTGATACAAAAATTTCTTTTCCCCAACAAAGGTATAATGATAACCGGAATTTTGGGCGGAATATACAGTAGCACAGCTACTACGGTTGTGTTGGCACGTCGCAGCAAAATGGAAGATGCCAACATTCTGCAAATTGCCTCGGCAATCATTGTGGCTACAGCCATGATGTTTTTGCGTATTCTGGTTCTGGCATTCATTTTTGATACCGCACTGGCTTACAAATTAATTATTCCTTTTGTATCCCTCTCTTTGTTTTCCATGCTGATTTCGTGGCTTGTTTTGAAGCTGGCGAAACGCGAAAAAGAGATGGACTTTAAACAAACGGAAATTAAAAATCCGCTTGAATTTAAAACAGCTTTATTGTTTGCTTTTCTGTTTGTTATTTTTGCTCTTTTGACAAAATTCGTCATGCAGCATTATGGCGATAAGGGACTGGACATCCTCTCGCTCGTGGTGGGTGTTACCGATGTTGACCCTTTTCTGCTGAGTTTGTTTACCGGAAAATACGGCCTGGCTCTGACGATTTTGTCTCAGGCCACACTGATAGCTGTTACGAGTAATAATCTTATAAAACTCATTTACGCCCTGTCATTGGGAAGCCGTCGGTTGAGAAAACCACTCATTATAGCCTTTTCTGTCATTATTGTGGCAAGTGTTGTTTTTATTTTGGTGTAGCCCATTGCAAATATGCGCCGGTGTGGAACATAATCAGAAAATTATCATCGTTCTGAACGTATGTTCATTAATTTTATACTAAATTTGCAAAAAAATAAGAAAGAATGCTTTGGTTTAAAAACAGGAGGGAAAGGGAGGGGTGGCTTCTGGCTTCCTTACTGCTTAATTTGTTATTTTCCGCAGCCAAACTTTTCTGGGGCTTTTGGATTGGTTCCACCGTGGTAACGGCGGATGGTATTCACAGTATTTCTGATGTCATTGGCGCTTTTCTGGTATTTCTTGCTCTGCATTTTGCCGGACATAAGTCCAAACGGTTTCCTTTTGGGATGAATAAGCTGGAAGACATGGCTGCCACGCTGGGAGGCTTTGCTATTTTGCTGGCCGGTTATGGCATTATCAGGACGGTTTTTTTCAGTGGAGGAATACAAACACCTGAGAATATTCTGGGTACACTCATTTTTATGCTGGCACTGATTGCACTGGAATTCGTCTTTTATTTTTTCGAACGCAAAGCAGCCCGCCGGTTGAAGTCGCCTGGTATGAGAACCGATGCCCTGAACTGGCTGGGTGATATGGGAGCCAGTGGCGTGGTTGTTGCCGGAATTGTTGGTTATCATTTTTCCATTCCTTATGCTCAGGAAGTAGCTGTCGTTATTATTATTTTAATGATTTTCTACGGCGCTTATGAAATTTTACGTGATGCTTTTTTCTCGCTAATGGATGCTTCTGTGGATACTCTCACACTAAAAAAAGCCCGGGTAGTAATTGACAGCTTTCCGGAGGTAATAAAAACAGAACGACTTTTTATCCGTCGATCAGGAAGTGTGCTTTTTGCCGATATTGTGTTGCAGGTGAAAGAAAGAAATATTGACTCCGCTCACCTGATGATAGATAAAATTGAACGGGAACTTCAGAAACAGATTTCCAATCTCGCTGCCACTACCATTCACTACGAACCTGAGCAGAAATCGTTTAAAGAAGTGGCCTTGCTGCTTGATGAATCCAAACTTAGTATTGCCCATTCATTTGGCAAAACAGCGTGGATAGAGCTGCGCAAAATCAATACTGAGGGAAAAGTATTAAAAGATGAATTTATTCGGAATCCGGTAGCTTCCGGACAACG
>JAJRQN010000190.1 GCA_024280235.1 Bacteroidota bacterium
ATCACATAATGGATTAGGGGAAGAGGTTGTATTTTTCAGCAGTTTCTATTTTGCTACTTTGGTGGCAGGCTCTTCCATTAATTTCCCATTGACAAAAACGGCAGCTTCTATTTTGGCTCCTGCCCGGACAATGAATGGATGTCTGTACTTTTCAGAATGTGCTGTCGGACGGCTACCGTCCGTTGTGTAGCGAATATCCGGATGATAAATCTCTGAAGATAAAACTATTTTGTAGTCTGATTTTGCGCTTTTTTGTATCATAATATCGACTGCGTAAGAGCCGGTGCAGTAATTGTATCCCAGTGCTTTGTAAACCTGAAAATGTTCATGGATACGGCGTTGAAAATCCGGCCAGTTTTTTTCTTTTGCCGGAGTCCAATCTACTTCGGCGAGGGCTGCCATCCTTGGTAAAGTCATGTACTGCACTTTTTTGAAAGTGGGGATGTACTCTGTCCACACGTTGCCTTGCGCCCCCAGAATGTGCCTGGCTTCTACAGAATCCAGTACTTTTGGAACCGGCTCATAGGAATATACCTTTTTAAGTGTGGTAAAACCTCCTATGGCCAACGGTTGAAATTTGCGATTTGCCTGATAATGGTCGAAATAGCAATAGCCGCCCGGTGTCATAATCACATCATGCCCCTGACGCGCGGCTTCAATTCCTCCTTTTATCCCACGCCACGACATGACTGTTGCATTGGGCGAAAGTCCTCCTTCGAGAATCTCATCCCATCCAATCATGTCGCGTCCGTGAGCACTCAGAAATTTGTCAATATGATGGATAAACCAGCTTTGAAGGCCTTCTTCATTTTTCAGATGGTATTTTTTTATGAGCTGCTGACAAAACGGACTGTTTTCCCAGCGGTATTTTATGACTTCATCGCCACCGATATGAATGTATTTTGATGGAAACAGCCCCATAACTTCGGTAAGCACCTCTTCGAGAAAACGGAAAGTTGTGTCTTTCGGACAATAAATGTCTTTGAATCCGCCCCAGGTAGTCGCCACATGAAAAGGGCCTGGTGTACAGGCAAACACAGGATAAGAAGCCATAGCTGCTTCGGAATGACCGGGCATTTCAATCTCGGGAATAATGGTGATTTGACGTTGGGCAGCATAATGAACAATATCCCGAATTTCATCTTGTGTATAAAACCCGCCGTAACGTTTTTTGTCATAGCGGACGGGCTTTCTTCCATATCTGCCAATGAGTGTGGAGTCACGCCATGCTCCGATTTCCGTTAGTTTCGGGTATTTTTTAATTTCTATTCGCCATCCCTGGTCATCGGTAAGATGCCAGTGAAAAGTGTTGAATTTGTACATGGCCAGCATGTCGATGTATCGCTTGATGTCAGAAGGCGGGAAAAAATGCCGGCTTACATCGAGATGCATTCCCCTGTAGGAAAAGCGAGGGGCATCCTGAATGGAACATTCCGGAATTCTCCACTTTTTTTCATGAGCTGAGGCATAGAAAGAGGCCGGCAGCAGCTGCAAGAGCGACTGTATTCCATAAAAAATGCCTTTGGAAGCAGGAGCAATAACAGAGATTTGTTTTTTGGTTACTTTCAGCGAATAGCTTTCCGGATTTCCGGAAACTTTTCTTGTCAATTGGAGAATAATGACATTTTTTAAATGCTCATTCTTTGTACCGGAAATGATTTCCGGTTTAATGCCGGTGTGTTTTTTGATAAAATCTGCTAAATATTGAGATTCAAATTTCAATTTGTCGGGATGAACAATCCATATGCGCGTGTGTTCGTTGAGATCAAAGTTTCCATGGCCAACACTCAAATGTTTGGGCTGCGGAATTATGTTTATGGAAGATTGTCCGTAACTTTTTTCAAAAGAAAAGACAGTAAGTAAAAAAACGGTGAGAACGAGAATCGTTAATTTTTTCATAGGAATGGATTTAAAACAATCAGGCATGATGTCTTCCGATTTTGTATCCGGCTGTGGCAAAATAAAAAATAACGGAATAACAAATAATCAGAATGGCGTAAGCATGGGTACTGCCAACGGAGGGTAATCCGGACAGATAGCCATACAACAACGGAATGGTGGCTCCACCGGCAATAGCCATAATCATAATGGCGGAGGCACGTTTGGTAAATTTCCCTAAACCTTCAATAGCGAGCGGCCAGATGGCAGGCCACATGATGGAATTGGCAAAACCGAGCGCAGCCACAAACAGTACCGAAGTATAACCGTGAGAAAATACAGCCACCAGAGTAAATAGTATGCCTAACAAAGTGAATATCTGCAGTGCTTTTTGTTGTGAAATGTATTTTGGAATGGTGATGATTCCTATCAGATAGCCAACAATCATGGCTATGAGAGTAAAGGAAGAGAAGAACTTGGCCACTTTTATTTCAAAGCCGAGTGAAAGGCCGTAGTTAATCAGCGTGTCCACAGAGACTACCTCAGCACCCACATAAAAAAACAACGCTACTACTCCAAGCCAGAAATAGGGAAACCCAAAGAGAGTGGTACGTTTCGCCTCATTTTCCCCCGGAGTCTCTTCTTCAGCTTCAACTTCGGGTAAACTTGATATCCAGATAAGAACCGCCAACAGTATGAGAACAACAGCAATAATGACATAAGGCAAAATGACTTTCATAGCCAAAGCATCCAATGCCCTGGTTTTGTCTGTTCCACTCATGCCCGACAGGTTTTTGTTTAATTTTCCAATTCCATTCAGGATAATGGCT
Source organism: Bacteroidota bacterium (assembly GCA_024280235.1). Taxonomy (GTDB): domain Bacteria; phylum Bacteroidota; class Bacteroidia; order Bacteroidales; family F082; genus Sulfidibacterium. The sequence continues at coordinate 2,709 of JAJRQN010000190.1, forward strand.
CCCAGGATAATAGGACTTAAGATTCCCGCAATTTTGTTGGCTATCCCCATGATGCTGATACGTTTGGCAGCACTTTCGATGGGGCCGAGTATGGTAACATAAGGATTGGCTGCTGTTTGTAAAAGTGCCAGTCCGGTTCCCTGGACAAACAAGCCGATTAAAAACCATGTGTAAGTACGGGTGTAGGCTGCCGGAATAAAAATGAGTGCTCCCAGTGCCATAATGAGTAGCCCCAGTGACATGCCATTCTTAAAGCCTACTTTCTCAAGTACTTTCGCCGAGGGAAGCGCCATAACAAAATAAGAAATGTAAAAAGCGAAGGTTACAAGATAAGATTCAAAAGTTGTTAACTCGCAAGCCGTCTTGAGATAGGGTATCAGGGTGGCGTTAAGCCATGTAACAAATCCGAAAATAAAAAATAACAGCCCGATGATAATTATCGGTCCCATTTGATTTTGTTTAGTGCTTACTTCTTTACTTGTCATCTTCTAATGTTTTTTCTGAAAAAAGAGGATTATTCCCAGGATATTTTATGCGATAAAAATATTAATTAAATGAATGTCCGTATAGTTTCCGTTACAATATATTTTTTATGAACTTCTGTCTTTTAAAACAAAGGTGCTCTGCCGGAAAATGTAACCTAAAGTGTTTAGCTTCAGGATAAATAACAGACAGAACACCTTCGGAGAAAAACTACAGATTTATTATTTGGCTTATTTTGCCCACCACAGTTTTGTTCCTTGTAAATCAGCCCCTTGTCTTGCTATAGCTTTGGCCAGATTATCACCATTGGTATTATAAGCTTGATCACCGTAACGCATACGTTGCGGATATACGCCGTTGTCATCGCCCAATCCAAAGATAACAGGGTCATGGACTCCTTTGGCGAGTTCTTTCGGATAACCTGATTTTCGTACATCCGACCAACCTTCAAAACCTTCGGGATAAGATGCAATCCAGCGTTGAACAGCAATTTTCTCAAGTTGTTGATCAACGGTTCCGGTGAGGTGTGCTAATGGTGCGTTGGCAATATAACTTTCAACTTTGCCGGCATCAACACCCCAGAGGTTCATGGCAGCCCGAATACCATCCTGAAACAGTCCGTTGGCATCACCTGAGGCTAAGCCGCGAACAACTGCTTCGGCGCGAAGGAAATACACCTCCGAAGCACCCATGACAATCTCCGGGAATATTTGTTTCCCCTGGTTTTTCTTCTGAATGACTGTTTCACCCGGAATGGACCAGAATTGATAGATGGCATAAGGTTTGATATGGCTGTTGAAGCGAGGTGGCTGACCAATGTAATACTTGTTTTCAGGAATGGAAATGACCACACTGTCAGTATAATCGGTATAGGTCATATCGCCGCCGGTAGCATGATTCAGTACAGCGTCTATAAAAGCTACACGGGCAGGGAAATTGTTATAACCTTCCGGATTATTTGTGGCGTCCGGTCGTTTTAGCGTAAAGGTTCCTCCGGGTGCCGGTTGTGCATAAAAAGGAAGTCGTGGGTCGTTATTTTCTTGTAAATAATTTATCATAACGTCGCTAACTGTCCATTTGGAACCAGTGCCGCCAAATCCATAAAAAATATCACCATAACATGCGCTGGACCATGTTGTAATTTCATTGTCCTTTGGAATCAGTGCATCTTCACCTATCGTAAGGAAAGGACCATTCCACGCATTTTTGATCACATTGTTTGTCCAGTTAGCGCCGGGTGCTCCATTGGCACGCATAGCAATACGCAATTTGAGAGAGTTGGCCAGACTTTTCCATTTCTGCAGGTCGCCCTTGAAAATAATATCGTTATCGCCCAAATCATTGACACCTGTACCGGTAACCGTGCTGTTGCCAATAGTATCAATGGCCTGATTCAGGTCTTTTATCAAACCCTGATATATTTCGTTCTGCGTGTCAAATTTTGGTTGAACGATATCCGGATTTCCGGCTTCGGAAAATGGAATTTCGCCAAAAACGTCTGTAAACCGCTGGTAATAAAGTGCTTTTATGATCTTACCGACTGCATTCATCTTCCCATTTTCAAAATCACCGCCGGGTGCGGTAAGTTTCAGAAAGTTGTCAATTTTACCAAAATAATCTGCCAGCCATCCCCATGTTGCATCGGTATAGCCTGAGCTATATTTGTAACCTAACTCATCAGACCACCAGCAATGATTTGCACCAAAGTCAAAATAACCGGCATAACGATCAGCATGGATTAGTTGTCCACGCCAGTAAGGATAACGATTAGGCGCATAAAGAGGATATTCGGCATTGGTGATAAAATATTTTGCACTTGCCTCATCGGGAGAAATTGCATTAGGATTCGAGTTAATTTTAAGGAAATCCTTTGTGCACGAAGAAAACCCAAATAATATAATTATGGGAAGGATAAATTTAAATCTATATAATGTTTTCATTTTATATTCCTTTTTCAGTTAAAATTTTACATTGACAGTAAATCCGATACTCCGTGTTGTAGGAGGAGTAAAGTATAGCATACCCTGAGCAAAGTTACTTGTGCTGTAACTTGACATTGGATCAAAATTCTCAATCTGTTTGTATAAGAAAGCTAAATTGCTGCCGACAATACCTACCGAAATTGAGTGTAGTGGGGTGTTCTTAAGTATTTTCTTAGGTAGTGTGTAGGACAGAGACAATTGGCGCAGCATGATGTTCGTCTGATTATAAACATAATTTGATGCAATACCGGAAACCGCACCCCAATATTGTTGCCCGGTGATATGAGCGGTATTTTTTGTCCAAACAGGTGCAGCAGAAGTTCCTGTGTTGGTAACAGCATCCAATGTAACGCCATCTTTTCGATATTTTAGCGTACGATCGGAAACACCGGAAGCATCAAGCGATGCATCTGTTCCTGAATATAACTGACCACCAATACGGAAATCAATAAGAACATCAAGCTCCAGATTTTTATATTTGAAAGTGTTGTTTAACCCACCGGTCAAATCAGGCTGATAATTACCAAGAAGAACTTTCTTACTGGAAGCGAGTGGGCGGCCTTGAGCGTCAACAACCAATTGACCCTTGTCGTTTCTTTCCCAGTCAGTGCCGTAAATTTCGCCATATCCACCACCAACAGTGGCCTGAACCACAACACTTCCTGAGTTATTTGTGCTGAAAATAAAATGATTAAGTCCTTTAATAAGGCTGACAAGTGAGTTTTTGTTGTGAGATATATTCATAGAGACATCCCATGAGAAGGCTTTGTTGAGAACAGGTTTTCCACCAACCATTAATTCCCATCCTTTATTAGTTGTTTCTCCGACATTACTGCGGAAAGAGCTGTATCCGGTAGAAGATGATACCGGTACATCCATAATCAGGTCAGTTGATTTGATACTATAAAAAGATACATCGCCATATAACCTGTCTTTTAACATCCGGAAATTCAGACCAAATTCAGTTGAGTTGGTCTCTTCAGGCTTTAAGTCGGGATTCAATTTTACCGATGGTTTGGTTAAGGTAGTCAGGCCTAAGTATCCATTTTGCGATAGATTGTAGGTTAGGTTAAGCTGATAAGGGCCGGTATCGCCACCAACCTGTGCCCAACTGCCTCTTACCTTTAAGTAGTCGAGGATTTTAGCATCGGGATCGATAAACTTGTTTATCAAAACAGATAAACTTACAGAAGGATAGAAATACGAC
>JAJRQN010000191.1 GCA_024280235.1 Bacteroidota bacterium
ACAAATTAATGATGAGGTTTGATATTATGGGTTAATATAAACAATGGTTTGTGCTATTATCCACTCTCTAAATTATTTTCCTGCATTAACTTTTCAAAACGGCGTTCGTCAAATTCCGTATCCCCAAAATCAATATTGAAACTGGAATGGTATGTACATTGTTGCTTTATTAATTTAATCGGGTCGGTTTCTCCAATCTCAACCGTTTTTACTCTGTCAATGATAGATAGTGCCGCTTTTAATTTTACACTCTCATTTTTTGATTTAAGACTTTCCCTTATTGCCTTGTGTGCTTCGTCTATCATTCCAAATAAGGCGTTTTCCGACCTTTCCCGTATGTCTTTTATCAAACTATTGTAATAGGCTTTAAAATTTGCTTTCTCTGCCCATTCGTAAACAGTGGAACGTATTACATTTAGTTTCTTTGCCGTTTCTGTGATTGTATTTCCGCTTGCTAACAATACCGCTGCTTTTTCCTGTTGAGGTGTTAATCCGGTTGTTTTACTATATTTTCCCATTATAATTTTGGCTTAAATGTCTGTTTTTGTCTGTTTTTGTTTGGGTTTCCTGCCATTGCTGAAACATTTTAACCTTTTGTTCCTTTGCCAAATTCGTATCCTTTATAAGTTCTAAAAGTTTTTTACCGTCTTCGGTTTTTTTAAGTTCTTGTAATATGGTTCTTTTTAAACTAACAAATTTCATAATATTTAAGGCTAAACCTTTCCCTTTTCCCCTGATAAATTACCCATTTTTTTGTTACCCCTTTTGGTAATATACTACCCTATTTTCCTACCATAGGTACAAGGGGGATTTTCTGTTTTTAGGCATTTACTAAATTCATTACTTTTTCTGTTATCATTTCCGTTGTTCTGTTTTCGGTTTTTTTACGTTTCAAAATGTCTTGATAGGTTCTCATATCCTTACGGTATGTTTCTAAATTTTCTTTTTTCATTGCTTCTCTTACTTGTGTGTTTTGCATTGCTGCAAATATTTTTTTTTCTGTGGCTGTTAAACCTGTAAGGTTAATATTTTCCATTTGCTCAATATTTTTATATGTTTTTAAAAAATCATTCGCTAATTGCCTGATAATATTCCGGTCTGATAAATCTTTTGCGGTGTATATCGGTATTCTTTCTCTTTTCCGACGGTTGAGGTTTCGCATTTTATTTACCGATTTTTCAATTCGTATAATCTGTTTAGGCAATGTTATACGTGTTTGGTATTTAACCTCTGCGGTTTTATCGTATCCTTTGAAACTGTATTCACTATCTTTATAACCCATAAATTTTTTACCGTACTTATGCCTTTTATATTTCATTGTGTCCGGTTCTTTTCCCTTGTAATATGCCCACCTGTTAAATGTTTCTGCGGGTTCTGATGTTAGATTTATACCATAGTCCAATCGGTTTATTGTTGCGTTTTCTAATAATCCATTAAATCGGTCGTTTAATGCCTCATAGGTTGCCACTATTTCGGGAAAAGTATAATCATTCCAATTTTTACCGTGATAGTATTTGTGCCAACTGTTGCCTAAAAACAAACCAAAATCTGTAAACGTTAAATAAAGATTGTTTAGACGTCCTGAATACGACCGTATAAACCCTTTCAGGGTGTATATGGGGGCAAAGGTTATATCTTGCCAAATAAACGGCTCTGGTATCCTCTCTGTTACCTCTGGGGGTGGTTTTATGTTAATATGTAGGTTTACGGTGTCTATCATCTTAACATTGTTAAAAGGCGTTTTTTGAAGTTCTGGGGTAACTACTGAAATAGAATAAACGTAAAATATTATTCTCTACTTTTATGATTATTAAATGCCGTTTTTTTGCGTTCTGGGGGGTGTAATGGTCTGCGTGATATATTCCGTTTCCAATCGGAAAAAGTCCTGAAAAAAACGTTTTATTGCCTTTTTGGTCATATCCGTTTATGACATATTTCACTCCCATTTCCCTAATTTTCGGCGTGTATGCCTCTTCAACTTTTAGGCATACAAAACGTTTAAACCTGCTGCCTGTTAAATGATAGGTTTTAGGGTCTGTTTCTGAACGGACAAAGGATAATATTTTATGTTTTGGCACTCTCATTTTATTAGTGCATTTTCAACGTCTGAACGGCGGTAACGTACTTTGCTGCCAATCTTAACAGGGTTTAAGATTTGTTTCTTTTCCCAATGCCAAAGGGTAGCCAGTGAAACGCCTAACATTTCAGAAACCTGTTGGCGTGTTAATAATTCATCGGTTTTGTTTTGCTCTTTTAGGCGTGTTTCTGCCTCTTTGACGGTTTCTTTTACCAGTTTATCGGCAAAGGTTAAAAGGTCGTTTCCTTTAACTTGTAGGGTGATATTCTTTGCAAGTTCAGGGTTTGATTGTAATAATTGTAAATCCATAAAAGATAGATTTTATTTTGTTTCTTTCTGCAAACGTAAATATGGATTTACCTCTTACTATTCCTAAACTTCCGAACGGAATAATTTTTTTTAAAACGGAATAGTTTTTTATTCAATACGTTTAAAAAGGTTTTCAAATTTATTTATGTCTTTGTTTGGACGTTCCCTTAGTTGCCGGTCGCTTATGTACTCTCCTACTTTTAAACCAAATTCTTTATAAAATATCTTTGCTTGGGTTGTTGTTTTCCCCACTTTTAAAACTTCTTTTTCTTTTAAGACATAATATACTGCCAATAGTTCGGTTTTCATTTCTGAATGTTCATTGTAAACCTGTTTATTTGGTTGCCATTTGCCTTTTGTTGTGTAATGGTTCTGCTCTAAAATATCTTTAATCTTTTGGGCGTTTTCTGGGTCATTAAATAAATCCTTAAATGTCAGTTCTTTTTTTTCAGGTGGTTTCTTTGCCGTTTCTGTGATTGTATTTCCGCTTGCTAACAATACCGCTGCTTTTTCCTGTTGAGGTGTTTTAACTTCATTATAAAACTGGTTCAAAACTTTTATTCTTTCCTTATTCCAAATGTAAACTTCAATACAACCTGCCAAATTTGTACACTCTCCACGTGATACAATATTTTGTGTTTCACTAATTGCATTTTGTGCGTCTAATATTTCCTTTCTTAGATAGTCTGAAAATAATTCCTTTATTAAAATACTTTGTTGCTCCAATATTTTAAACTCAATCTGGTTTTTAATCCCCGTTTTTATTTTATCAATCAATGGGCAATCTTCGCATAACTCGGTTATATCGGTTCTAAAAGTTTCTGATGTGCAATATTCACGTTTCATCTTGCAACTTTTAAATGATTACCGCTATTTAACCACATATCCCGCATTTTCTTGGCGTGTTCCTGCGGGGTTACTTTGATGTATTTTAAAAATGCCGTTTCCGTTCGGTGTCCGGTGATTGCCATTATTGTAATAGAGGGTATTCCCATATTGTAGGCGTTAGTGGCAAATGAACGGCGGGCGGTGTGGGTTGTTACCAGTTCCCATTTATGTTTAAATATGGTTTCTGTTTTGCCTCCTCTGGTTATGTGTTTTGTTATCCCCTCTTTGAAGTCTGCCAACCTTGCAACCTCTTTTAAATATTCGTTAAATTTTTGGTTTGATATTGGGGCGGGTAACTCTCCGTTGTATTTGTCCAATATTGTTTTAACGGTTGGATGTATCGGAATAACTACGGGTTGTCCTGTCTTGCCCTGTATCAAGGTAATAAGGTCATTTTTTATGTTTTCGGGTTTTACTTTATTCCAGTCTGAAAACCTTAAACCAGTCCAACAACCAACCAGAAACAAATTCCTTACTTTTTCCAGTTTGGGTTTATTAGATAAGTCAAGGTTTTTTATTTTCTCCAGTTCCTCAATGTTTAAATAAATACTCTCGCTTTCCTCTGAAACTGCTCTAAAACGGCTGCTTTGATACTTAAAATTTGTGTTTATACCTCTGGCGGTTGCCTCATTCAGGAATATTTTTAAAACGGTTATTTTCTTTCCTACGGTGTTAAGGGATAAATTCCTTTTTTCCAAAAACTCCTTAAAACTTTCGTAAAATTCAAGGTCAATATCTTTAAAGTCTATTTCCTTTCCTGTTTCCTTTGCGTATTCCTGCAAATAACGAAAGGTTGCGTGATATTCTCTTATCATTTTATAGGAAACGGGCTTGTTTGTCCTTTGGTTTATTCGGTTTGGTGATGTTTCAATAAAATTTTGAATAAATTCAAATAACGTTTCAGCCTTTGTTTTGTATTTGTCAGGAAACCTGTATTTATCAACTACTTTGTTTAACCATTCAGAGGTGGGTAAAACTTTTAGTCCCCTGTATGCATCATAAATTGCTGTTTCCAGATTGTCTAAATAAACCCTGTCTTTGTATTTATTTTTATATTTGGCCTGTTTGTTTATTGTGTGCGTTTCGTTGCTAAAATGGTGTGGCAATACTTCAAGTCCTGATTTTGCATAAAGGTTTATTTTTTTGCCATCCCTAAACCTGATACGAACACTAATTTTTTTTGCCGGGTCTGTGTTCTTTGAAGTTCTGATAAAATAAATAACGGTTGCCATTGTGATTAATATTAAAGTTCACAACAAAATTAATAAACATTTTCGTTGCAACCACCTTTGCAACCACCTTTTTTTAATTTGTTTATATCTTTTTTAATGTGGTTTGTGTATAGTGGTTTTGCTAAATGGGTGAATAACAACCATTAAAAGTTATTCTATTAAGGTTTACAGTGGTTTACAGATTAATGTGATTTAGTGTTTTTTCTGCCTGCCACTCCGACAAAGCCAAAAGCCTTGTAAACAGACGTTTACAAGGCTTTTTTATTGATATTAGAAATCAAAAAACCGGTAATATTCTATTCGGCAGGCTATGCCTTTTCTCCAAGAAATTTTTCCACCGTATCCATCAGCTGTCTCAGCTTAATGGGCTTGGCAATAAAGTCATTTGCTCCGAGCTTAAAACTCATCTCTTCTTCGCCGGATAAGATATAAGCTGTCTGGACAATAACAGGTATTTCACTATCTTTTTTTCTAATATATTTCAAAACATCAAAGCCGCTGGTGGTAAGCAGATTAATATCGAGAAGAACCAAATGGATCTTATCAGCATCAAATATTTTAATGGCCTCCTCAGCATCTTCGGCCCAAAATAGATTGGCGTTTGTACGACTTAGCGCCGCGTCAAAAAACCGGCTGCTGGTTATCGTATCTTCTACGATAAGAATATTCTTGTTGTTAAAGTCAAACTGTTTCATATTGTAATCTCCTGTTATACAGCAAATTTTTTAAATATCTCAACTAATTCTTTTTGTTTAAAAGGTTTACTGATATAGCTATCCATTCCGGCTTCAACATACTTTTTCCTATCATCTTTGGAAGTATTTGCCGTCATTGCAATGATAGGGATTTTTTTTGTAATCTCGTACTTATTTTCCAGTTCTCTGATTTTTTTACTCGCATGGACGCCATCCATTTCAGGCATCTGTACATCCATAAAGATTAAATCATAGTTTCCATTTTCAAATTTTTCCACTGCTTCTTTCCCATTATTAGCAATATCCACCTGATGTCCCAGATTATTCAGGTTCAGCACAGCAACTTTCTGATTAATTACATTATCTTATGCCAGTAGAATCTTCAGTTTAATTTGCATTTTTGTTTTTTCGACAGGTGAGGTTTCTTTTTCCTGGTGCTGTTTTAGATAGTTCTCCTTATCAGATTCTTCAAGAAAAATTACAAACCAGAATGTTGACCCGACACCTTCCACACTTTCCACACCAATTTCTCCATGCATCAGTTGGGTCAGGTTTTTGCTTATCATCAATCCCAGTCCTGTACCGCCATATTTGCGTGTTGTAGATTTATCGACTTGCGAAAATGACTGAAAAAGTTTTTTTTGTCCTTCAGGTGAAATACCGATACCGGTATCCATAATTTTAAAAAGAAGTTGTATTTTTTCATTTTCCGCACTCTTCTTTTCTACTGAAACGGTTATACTTCCTTTTTCTGTAAATTTAATAGCATTATTTACCAGATTAATAATAATCTGCTTCAGACGAACGGGGTCTCCTTTCACATAAGGGGGCACTTTTTCACCTATTCGTAGAATTACGGGTAATTTTTTCTTGTCAGCAAGAATCTGCATAATGTTCAACACTCTGCGCAATTCATCATTCAGAGAAAAGGGGATGCTTTCAAGTTCCATATGTCCTGCTTCAATCTTTGACAAATCGAGAATATCGTTAATGATTGTCAGTAGATTCTCCCCTGAAGATTCAATAATATTTAAGTACTCATGCTGTTCTTCAGTAAGTTCGGTTCTTTTCAGAATATCCACCATGCCAATAATACCATTCATTGGTGTGCGCAACTCATGCGACATATTTGCCAGAAAGATAGCCTTGGCTTCGGCAGCGGCTTCGGCAGCACGCTTTGCATTCTCCAGTTCTTCCCGGGTACGTTTCAATGAGATATGAAGGTGAACACGGGAGGTCAGTTCTTCTTTGGAAAAAGGTTTTGAGATGTAGTCCACAGCCCCGTATTGAAAGGCTTTCTGAATATCTTTCGGTTCATTCAGAGCAGTCAGGAATATAATAGGAATGTCTTTTGTAGTAGGGTATGATTTCAAAATTTTGCATACTTCATAGCCATCCATTTCAGGCATCATTATATCCAAAAGTATGAGGTCAAAATAATTTGTTTTTGCTTTGCGAATAGCCGATTTACCATCCAAAACAGTTACCAGTGAGAAATTTCCTTCCCGTTCAAGAACACTACTGATAAGTTGCAGGTTGATAGGCATGTCATCAACCACTAGGATTTTGTCTCTTTTTTCAGGTTTCATGTTTAATTCTTACATCATTGTTTTTAGTAATGCATTGTATATCCGTTCAGGTAATCCAATATCATTTTTAAAGACAAAATACGGCTTGCAGCACCCAGTTTTATGGCAGCACCCGGCATACCAAACACCACAGAGCTGGCTTTGTCCTGTGCGATAGTCATTGCTCCTGCTTTTTTCATTTCGAGCAGTCCTCTGGCACCATCGTTTCCCATACCGGTCAGCAGGATTCCTATACTGTGGTTTCCGGCATAACGGGCAGCCGAACGAAACAGCACATCTACAGAAGGTTTATGCCGGTTGACCAGCGGACCATTTTTTACCCGTATCACATGCATCAGGTTATGTTTTTCCAGTAGCAAATGAAAGAATCCGTTACCGATGTAAATGCAGCTGTCTCGTACTACTTCTCCATCGGCGGCTTCTTTTATCATCAAAGGCGAAAACATGTTCAGTCTTTCGGCAAAAGCTTTGGTAAACTCGCCCGGCATATGCTGGGTAATCAAAATTCCGGGAATACCTGGTTTTAAGTTTCGCACAAGATACTCAATAGCCTGAGTTCCACCAGTGGACGAGCCAATAACAACAACCTGCCGGCTGGCAGGTTGTCGGTTAGCTTTGGCTGCTTTTTGGCGCAAAAATTCTTCCGAAAAAACAAGTTGTTCTTTATAGGGAAATTTCTGCAACAGTTTTAGCCTCAGGCCGGAAGCTGCAGCTCCTTTTAATGTTTCAAGAAAACGAACTTTGGTTTCCTGAAATTCGGGTAAAGAAACAGACCTGGGTTTTTGCAACACAGCAACAGCTCCATATTCCAATGCTTTTACTGCATTATGGGAATTCTTTTCAGCCACAGCAGAGAAAATCACCACCGGTATTGGATGTTGGCTCATAATCTTTCGCAAAAATGTCAACCCATCCATACGTGGCATTTCAATGTCAAGCAAAATCACATCAGGACGATGCTCTTTCATAATTTCCACCGCTTCAAAGGGATTAGAAGCGATACCCAACACAGAAAGAGATTCATCTTCTGAAATTATCCGGGACACCACACCGGTAACCAGAGGAGAATCATCTACCAAAAGGATTTTTATAGTTTGTTGTTTGTTATCCATTTTATCTGTTACTTAGGATACGTTTTTCGATATATTTTTGCCGTACTTCCCCTGTAAAGGTATTAAAAATAATCTTTCTCGCTTTATCACCTTTTACGCTGGATGCTACAATCCTCACCATCAGTGTGTTTAACCCGGTTATCGCCTGGTCGGCATTTCGTTCTCCCACGTTAAACAAATCGGTACCGACATCGAGTACCGAGGCCCCGCCAAAAACCTTAGCTACAAGGTCGTCCCTGTTACTTCCAAGGCTTTCCATCTTTTGTATTAACTGCGAGATAGCAATATTTCCATATTTTGGTGAGGCAAGGCCAACACCGTTCCACAAAGGCAACATAAAATGATTCATCCCGCCAAACTGCTGACGACGATCGTACAAACAAACAGCAACACAGGAACCGAGAAGTGTGGTAATATGATATAACTCTCTGCTTGCAAAGATGCTGGCCGGATAAAGATAATATGGTTTTGGATTCTGAAGCATTGTCCTAAAAACTTTCTCCTGATTGGTTATCAAAAAATAATTCATCGTCAAGATTGATATTTTCCGAAGCTCCTTCAGGAATAAAGATACGTATTATAGTTCCTTTTTCAGGAGATGAATCAATATCAGCCCGACCATTTAGAAGAAATAACAATCCCTCAACCACAGATAAGCCCAATCCACTCCCTGGTGTAACAGACTGAATAACAGTGTTTGCCCTGTGAAAACGATCAAAAATACGTTTTACTTCTTCTTTTGTCATTCCTATTCCTTCATCTTCCACAACAATGGTCAGGTTTCCATTATTTAGTTGTGCCCGTACAGAAACCGAGGTTCCCGAATTGGAAAATTTCACCGCATTGCTCATCAAATTCATCAGAATAAGCTTCAGCTTTTCTCTGTCGGATATAATGTTTTGGGCAGAAGAATCAATTTGCAAATGAATAGTTATATTCTTATTATCTGCTTCGTGCTTTATTTTACCCGTCACCTCTTCAAGCAGTTCGGGGAGATTTATTTCAGCAGGTTCGGGTTTTTCTTCTCCGGCTTCAAGACGTGCTGCCATAAAGATATTACGAAGCTGAAAATTAAGAGCGGCTGCTTCAGAAAAAATAAGCCCGGCCAATTCAATGGCCTTTTGAATATCTCCACTTCTCAAAGTCATAATCTGCTGTGAAAGTCCCATTACCGAAGCAAAAGGATTGATAATTTCGTTGGTAACATTTGAGAGGAAATGGCTTTTAAAGTTTTCAGACTCCACAAGCTTTTTATTCAGGTCATCAATTTGCCTCAGAAGTAATGCATTTGTCTCCTGAAGCTGCTCCATTTGTTGATGCATATCTTCATTTTTGTTCATAGCCTAAGTATTTTTTTGATAAACTGTTGGATAAATCATTGTTATTCCTTTCGGGATTTGGGTAATCAGCGACTCGGAAGGTCCAAGAATCAGGTAGCCACCAGGAACCAAATGTGCTACCAGCCGGCTAACCACTGCGTATTGTGTTTCTTTATCAAAGTAAATCAGTGTGTTACGACAAAATATAATTTGAAAATCAGAAGGTAAAGTGTCCTGTTTCCCCACCAGATTTTCCCAAACAAATCTGGTTTTAACTCTCAGTTCGGGAACAATCCGAACCGTCGGATTGGTTTTATCTTTGCTTCGCAACAAATATTTCCTGCGATAATTCTGCGGAATGGCTTCCACAGTACGGTAGGGATAAACAGCATTCACAGCCTTTGCAAGAATACGTTTAGAGATGTCGTTTCCATACACAACAAAATCAGTAATATGGTCGAGTTGTTTCTCTTCGCTAAGCAACATGGCCAGGCTGTAAACTTCTTCACCACTACTGCAGCCGGCGCTCCAGATTTTAATGTATCGCCCGAAAAAATCAGGGAGCAACTCTTTCTGCAATAGTTCAAAGTGATCTTTCTCACGAAAAAATTCCGTTTTATTTGTGGATACCACATTAATCATTTCAAAAGCCTCATCACTGTGTTCTCCCTGCTGAAGAACAAAATCGGCATAAGCCGAAAAAGAGGTGTAGCCTAATTTCTGCAACCTAGGAAGCAATCTGTTTTGGAGCAAATAATGCTTTTTCTCCGGCAAATAAATACCAAAAGTATCGTAAATAAAGGTACTCAACCGGTTGAAATCGGTATTATTCAATCGTATAAAGTCTGATGAAGGTGTCCCCTTATTCATAATACAAGCATCTCTGTTTTTAAAAGCGTTCGTAACCTTCATCCAGATTATCCGGTTTTCCAAGGTCAATGTTTACCCCTCTTTTTTCCCTGATATTTTTTTTCCGGTTGTTACAACCTGAGGTATCTTCTTCTTTATAAGAGTAGGTTCCTCATTTGAAACATCATTCACAATATCCCGACTCTTCAATTTAAAGAAGGCTTGTGTTTCGAGAAGTCTGTCTGCCTGAGCAGACAGTTCTTCGGCACTCGTAGCAATCTCTTCCGAGGCAGCAGCATTTTGCTGGGTAACCTCGTTAAGCTGTTGGATAGCATCATTAATTTGGTCTGCACCAAGTTTTTGTTCAACACTCGCCTCCGTAATACTTTTGACCATATTTGCTGTTTTGCTCACTTCAGGAGCTATGTCGAGCATTATCTTACCGGCATTTTCAATAACTTCCACACTGGAATGAATCAGGCCTTCTATTTCGGAGGAGGCCTTTTTACTTCTTTCGGCCAGTTTTCCTACTTCCACAGCAACCACGCCAAAGCCTCTGCCATGTTCACCGGCACGCGCGGCTTCCACAGCAGCATTCAATGCCAGGATGTTGGTTTGAAAAGCTATCTCACTGATAATACCTGCCTTTTCGGCAATGGCATTCATTTTCTCCTGACTTTTTCGGGCTGCAATGACCATCTTATTTGTTGTTTCCGAAAGCTGAATAACTACTTTCTCAGTGGCGGATGCATTGTCTGCCACCTGATGAATATTAGAGGCCAGTTCTTCCACCGAAGAGGAGACTTCCTCCACCGAGGAAGCCTGTTCGGAAGCTCCCTGCGCAATACTCTGCGAAGAAGCGCTCAGATCGCGACTGGCAATGGAAAGATTACCCACCGTTGTATTAATATCAACGGTTATCTTTCGGAGATTTTCCTGTAAAATTCTGACATTCCGCAGAATCCACCCCATCTCGTCATGTGAAATATCAGGAATATCATCCGTCAGGTCTCCTTTGGAAAGTGTAGTAAGATATTTGATAACCAGCTTATACTTTTTAGTAATATCAACGACAAACGAAAGCGACAGCAAAAGGATAACAAGAAAACCAACAATCACCAGAGTATTGTTCCACCGATGTATCCTAAATAACATACCATTAATGTTTGAGACTATCTTTTTATCATTTTTAGTTTTCAAAACAGTATAAACATTGACATCCTTTTGAAATACCAAAACAGACTGGTTGAAATTGTCAAACAACTTCTCCCATTGTAGTTTGTCCGCTTTTTTAGAAATGTCTCCTTTAAAATTGAGAATATTCTCAACAGCACCAAACATTTTATCCATACCTGTTGACATCCGCGAGAGAACAGACTGTCCTTCAGAAGAAGGGACACTGTTACTTTGTATTTTCAAAAACCTGTTGCGAACATCTCTCATGGCAGCCCTAAGCTGGTAGGCAGAAGATGCGCCTGGAGAACCATCAGTTTTAAGGTTTTGCACAGGCAGCTGCACATTGGAAAGAAGCTGTGCATTTAGTTGTAACAGTTGATGCATAGGAACGATGCTCCCTTCATAAAACATTTCTTTTTCAGAATTAGCAACCATGATAGTGTCTTTCATCAGGTACATCAGACTTAGAAATACCGCTAAAATAACTATCATCAGACCAACCATTTTGGTACGAAAATTAATTTTTTTCATCTTTATCGTTTTTTAGAAAAATTTCAATTTATTTAAAAACTGTTTATCCGGTTTTTTTCACACTTCTGCATCCGCTTCTTCAGATGCCCGCCCCTTTCCAAGGCTAAGCAATGCATCTTCTTCAAAAAGCTTCTCCGGATTTAAAACTAACATAAACATCCCTTTACGTTCAATCACTCCCTCAATATAATTCACATCATATTTACTACCCGAAGATGGATAAGGCTTAATATCAGTATCTCCTGCCTCAAAAACATCATTTGAATCATCGACTAAAACACCAAGGTTCGTATTTTTACCTTCCACATTCAGGTTCAACACCAAAATTAAAGATTTACGGAAATTTTCTTTTGCCGGCAAACCAAATTTCAGATAAGTATCTACCACAGGCAAAACACTACCGTTAAAATTAATGACTCCTTTCAGAAAAGAAGGCCCTTGCGGTACTCTGGTGAACGATGTGGCTTCCAGAACCCGTATAACATATTTTACATCAATGGCAAAAGATTCTCCGCCAAGATAAAACAAAATAAAATATTGTTTCTTTTCAGTGGTTTCAGACGTATGTTTTTCCATATTTCTCAGTCGTTAATAAATTTGTCAATCATCTTACTTGTGTCAATAACGAGTGCGATATCTCCATCTCCAAGCACTGAAGCCCCGGAAAATATTTCCTGTTGCTGTGCAATACGGCTCAATGGTTTGATGACCGCCTGGTATTTCCCCACCACAGCATTAATAACAAAACCTATTTCTTTTTTACCATAGTCCACCACAATCAAATACATTTCATGATGGGTACTCTCTTCTTCACCAAATTCTTTCATCAGGTTTACAAACTGGATTTGATGTTTTTCCTTGGAAATAACGTTGTTAAAACTCTTTTGAAGCTCACTACGCGAAACAGGGTAAACTTGTTTTACGTTACTCATTGGAAGGATGTAACGATTTTTGCCTACATAAATTAGCAATCCATCAATAATAGAAAGTGTCAGCGGAAGCAAAATCCGGACAGTTGTTCCTTTTCCTTTTTCTGTTTCGAGTTCAATGTTTCCTCTAAGATCTTCTATATTTTTCCTGACCACATCCATTCCCACTCCGCGTCCCGAGATACTGCTGACTTTATTGGAGGTGGTAAATCCGGGCCGGAAGATTAAGTTCAGAAGTTCCTTATTGGAAATTTCTGCTCCGGGCTTAAGAAGGCCCTTTTTCAAAGCCACTTGTTCCAACTCCTGCATATCCATCCCACGGCCATCATCCGAAATTTTTATCTGTACGAATGCACCCCGATATGAAGTTTCTATATGAATCTGTCCATGGGGAGGTTTTCCGACTTTCTTCCGCTCTTCAGCCGATTCTATACCATGATCAATGCTGTTTCGCAAAATATGCATCAGAGGATCGTACAGTTTTTCAATCATCGACTTATCCAGCTCCGTTTCCGTACCTGTAGTCTTCAGCCATATTTCTTTGTTCATTTGTACGGAGAGGTCGCGTACCAGCCGCTTGAAGCGAATCAGGATGGTATAAATGGGAATAAGTCGCATACCCAAAGCATTTTCGCGTAGTTGACGGGCTAACTTTTCGTACGCTTCTGTAATATTTTTCAATTCGGGATTTTCGTGGTATTGAGAAAAGTGAGTAAGCCGGGCCTGAGTAGTAACCACCTCACTAATGATATCGAGCAGTTCATCCAACTTGGAAGAAGAGACTCTGACAGTTTCATGGATAGCCTGATTATCAAGCTCTTTTGGTTTCTCCACAGTATTCTCATCCAGTTTATTAGGTTGTTCCTCATAAGAATCTGCCTCACCGGACTTCTTTGTTGGAATTACTTCAGAGACATCAGGAAGCAGGGTATCTGTTTTCTGCTTTTTCTCTTCCTTATCGGAAAAAGAGAGGGCAGAGGTCAGCTGTTGCAGTTTCTCCGGTGCGAAACTTTCCGAGAGTTGAAAGTTACCTATCTGTTCATCAAAATCGGGATGAGACAGCAAGTCATGTTCCGACAGTTTCTCTATTCTAATGCCACTATCATCTTCCACAAAAATAAAAACATCTCTTATGAAGTTCTCATCCTTGTCTGTAACAAGTAATAAATCCCAGAATACATAAACATTTTCAACATTGAGCCGTCTGAAATCAGGAAGATTTTCACAATGCAGGAAAGTTTTTAAATGTCCGCATTCTGCCAGTTCATCCAGAAGATACAAAGGACGGGTCCCGTTTTTCAGGATATCATGATGGGGTTCAAAATGAATATACCATGTAGCCAATGACTTTGTATCCTTTGTTTTGGAATCAAATTTTGCAAGGTTCTCCTGTTTGCCTGTCTTGTCAGTTTGTTCCGAAAGCAGCTCTGATTTGAGAACATTCAGCAGCTTCTTTTTCATGGATTGGGTTTCAGCCTCATCGGGTTTGTCGAGAAGTTGGCGAATAAGGTCAATACTTTTAAAAGTAAAATCAATAATTTTTTTATCTGCTTTTTGCTTCCCCGAACGCACAAGGTCGTAAAGGCTTTCCATTTCGTGAGTAAAAGCACTCAGTTCATCAAAGCCAAACATAGAACCGGTACCTTTGAGTGAATGCATCACGCGGAAAGCCGTATCAATTTGCTCCTCGTCATCCGGATGGTTTTCCAGTCTCAGAAGTGCCTCTTCCAGTTTTTCGAGCAGTTCGTTGGCTTCATTAACAAAACTTGCAGCTAAATCATCCATCACCTTATGACCTTATTAATTATTTTTAAAAATTTATCCTTGTCGAAAGGTTTGGTTATCCAGCCTGTAGCTCCGGCAGCTTTGGCTTCCAGTTTCAATTCTGTTTTAGTCTCAGTTGTTAAAAAGAGGATGGGAATAAACCGGTACTCCTTAAGTTTCCGAATCTCCTTTATCAGTTCCAATCCGTTCATACGGGGCATATGCAGGTCGGTTATGACCAGATCTATTGCCCTTCCATCAAGACGGGAAAGAGCATCCAGCCCATCTTCGCCAACAATGACATTATATCCGGCTTCACGGAGAATCATGTTTACTAATGCTCTGATACTCACCGAATCATCGACAAACAGTATGGTTTTATTTCGCATTATATTTCAATTTTAAAATTGGGAGAACATTTGTTGGAATCCCGACTCATCAAAAATCCGGGTAAACTCTTGACCCAACCGAAAGTCAAAGGTAAGATTTTTTCCGGATTGTTTCATACTTGTAGCCCACGCCAACAGGAGTTGCAAAAAACTCAGGTCTATGTTTTCCACATCATCTACCTTTACTTCTATAGTGGATGCTCGTGGCAGCAATTTCAAAAGCTGCTGTTGAAGTTCGGATGCTCCGGAAACACTCAGGTCGCCGGTGAACAACAAAGAGGTCTTATCACTTTCGGCAAATTCTTCTATTTCAAACATAATTTTATTATATGAATTAATTGTTTACGGGCAATCTTTCTGAAAGTTGCAGAAAAAAAAGGAAAAATTACTCCGGCAATCTGGCTTTATACTTCTTATCATAAACAGAACAGCCCGTTTTCTTTTCAAACACCGCTAACCGATGGCGGCCTTTGGCCTTGGCAATAAAGGTTTTATCAAAGACAGCAGTAACCACGCACTCTGTACCATTTACCAGAACCATATCGCCTACCTGTAGATTTCCAAGACCTTCCCGATGCTTTCGCAAACGTTTTTTTATCAACTCGTACTCCTGATTTATCTCACGCATGACATCCTCATTACCACCCATATCAGGATGATACAACACCGCGAGCCGTTTATAATTAAGTCGGGCCTGTACTTCACTTTCAATATTGTCAGGAAAAAATCGCATATACTGTTTTATTTATCAAAATTAAACGCCCAGCCATTACGGAAAAACAAAACGGCACATTTTTATTACCAATAAATTGTTAATATTTTTTTGTGTAAAAAGCCTGAACCGGAAAGATGAAATTAAAGTATGCCGTTATGTTTGGAAATAAATAATTTAGAAAAAAAGTTGTTTATAGCTGAATCGTGAAACTACGAGAAACATCCTGACTTCATTGGACTTCAGCTGTTTTTTATTTTATAGCTATGGCTATGAAATGAAAACCAAGCTTCGCCACTAAGGGCTTGTTACGAAACAACTACTCCGTATATATTCATTCTTTTGTTCGCTAACTTTGTTAAAAAGCCTCACCGTAGCTTTGCTATGCCTGCATTTTTTGCCTCGTTATCGAACAAAATAGCTTCGCCTGATTCAGAGAACTTATTTTGTAACAAACCCTAAAGCCAACCTGTTTCTCTCGAAAATCCCATTTATCCTTAAACAGTTTCAAAATAATACAGCTAAACTTGTTATTATTTTTTGTAAAAATTATTCTATTCACTTTCTTTGTTATGTATATTTTTCCTATTTTTGAAAAGGAAGAAAAAACTCTGGTAATATGGCTGACAAAAAATTTCATATTCTTATTGTCGATGATTCAAAGTCGGCGAGAGAACTAGTACGTTCTTACTTATCGGAAACTGACATTAAAGCTGCCTTTGCTGAAAATGGCCCACAGGCCATAAAAAAAGCCAAATCAAATCCATTTGATTTAATCCTGCTTGATGTCCAACTGCCCGATATTAATGGTATTGAAATTTGTAAGATATTGAAATCCGATGCACGAACCAGCGACATTCCGGTTATTTTTGTTACAGTGGCTTCCGATAAGGAGAGTTTGATAGCAGGTTTTAAGGCGGGTGCGGTGGACTACATCACCAAGCCCTTTCAAAAAGAAGAACTTCTGGCACGTATCAATACACATTTACGGCTGAAAAGATACATGGAAGAACTTATTGTGGCAAGAAAAAAAGCTGAAGAAAGTGAAAAGTTAAAAATGACTTTTCTATCCAACATGTCGCACGAGATAAGAACCCCCATGAACTCCATCATTGGCTTTGCCGAACTGATGGGAGATGAAAACCTGACACCCGAAGAAAGAAGAGAATTTGCCTCCATTATTATCAACAGTGGCGACCAACTGCTCGGAATTATCGATGACATTCTTGAAGTTTCTAAAGAAGAAGCAGGAGAACTAAAGCTTTTTGACCAAAAGTTCTCACTAAAAAAATTCATGGGCGAACTACAAAGGATATTTGCCAATAACATGAAAGGGAAACCCGTAGAAGTCATACTTAACATTCCGGAAAATGCACCCGACATGATTATTTCCGACAAAGTCCGCCTGAAACAGATACTTGACAACCTCCTGAGCAATGCCTCAAAATTCACACATGAAGGCTCCATCGAAATGGGTTACAAGTTGTTGCGGAAATACAATCCTGTGCTTGAATTTTATGTGAAAGATACCGGTATTGGCATTCCTAAAGATAAACAGGATACTATTTTTGAACGATTTACTCAGGTGAAAGAGAATTTAACACAAAATTTTACCGGAACCGGACTGGGACTATCCATTGTAAAACGGCTGGTAACTTTCATGGGAGGGCAGGTATCTTTTAAGTCAGAGCCGGAAAAAGGAAGTATCTTCACGTTTACACTTCCCTACAAAATGCCGGAGAAAGAGTCCGTTGTCCCTTCTTCGAAAATCAAAAAGAAATCTTTGCTTCCCTCCGACAATGGGTGGGAGGATAAAACACTTCTTATTGCCGATGACATCAAACAAATTTTTGCTTTCTTTCGGGAGACATTGAAAAAAACAGGAGTGAAAATGTTGTATGCCAAAGATGGTAAAGAAGCACTGGAAATATACCAGAACCATAAAAGTGAAATCAACCTGGGGCTAATTGACATTCAGATGCCTGAAATCAACGGGCTGGAAGTTGCCAGGGCTATTCGAAAAGAAAACAAAACTCTTCCCCTCATCGCCCAAACGGGACTGGCACTGAACATTGGCAAAGACGAAGCCAAAAATGCCGGTTTTGATGACATAATCTATAAGCCCATCAAAACAGACCACCTCTGCGAAATTCTGAAAAAGTATCTGAAATAATCTCTTCAAAACATAAAAACAGAGCGAAGCGTTTCAGGGGACTTCTAAAAATTACTTCGCATCAAGATTTTCAGCGTTTTCTTAGACAATGAAAAAATTTCTCAATAGCTACCAGCTATTCAGAAAAATTTATGCCTTGCATTTTGTTCATTTCATTTGTTTCTTGAAAGGAAGTAATTTTTAGAAGTCCCCTTCAACCATTCTCATCCCGTTTTCTAACAGTTACTATGAATGACAAAAGAATCAGGAAAAAAAGGCATCAGAATTTCCCGTTGTTCACGTCTTCGATAAACCGTATCAGCCCTGCGAAATAGGTTTGCTGGTCATCGTACATAGCGAGGTGGCTGCCATTAGGACAATAAAGATTGCGTCCGTGCTGCACTTGTGTAGCCATCCATTTCATGTATTCGGGATTCATAGTGTCATATTTTGCACCAATGGTAAGAGTTGGTACGGATATTTTTGGTAAATCCCGCGAGCGATCCCAGTGCAGCAACCGTCCTGAACCTCGAAATTCACTGGGGCCTTGCAACAGCGTATAAATCGTTTTATTACAGTGAGTAAAGCCCCGTGTTACCGGATTGGGATACTCTTTTAATCGCAAAATATGCTCCGGATAATAATATTTATCAAGCAACGCCATGTATTGCGGATTATCATAATTTTTTGTTGCTTCAAATTTTTTAATCTGCGCCAAAACTTTCGGCGGCATCTGTTTGGACAACACATCTTCCGCATATTTATTGTAAGCCGGAATGCTACACATCATATTGGAGATAATCAGCCCTTTGAGGTTTTTCTGGTATTTCAAAGCATATTCTAGCGCCAGAATACCGCCCCAGGAGTGTCCCAACAGATAGAAGTTGTTTTTGTTCAGTCCCAGTGCTTTCCGAACCTGTTCTACCTCTTCCACATAGCGGTCGAGATGCCATAAGCTGGTGTCAGCAGACTGATCACTGAAAAAAGAGCCGAGCTGGTCATAATAAAAAAACTCTATCCCTTGTTTTGGGAAAAAGCTGTCAAAGCATTCGAGATATTCGTGAGAGCAACCCGGGCCGCCATGCAGCAACAATACTTTTATTTTGGGATTGTTCCCCATCTGTTTGGTCCACACTTTAAATTTCCCTTTGGGCGTGTTGATGGTAATCATTCGTACGCCGCCATCTTTCACACCGGTTTCGTGGAGGTTATTGTATTCCGACAAAGGAATCTCTCCATTTTTCTGTGACGTACAAGCAGGGAAAACCAACAATAACAATCCCAACATAGCAAGAAGCGTAATTTTATTTTTCATAAAAATAATTTAGATGATTAAAAAAGTTGATACTCAGGATTATGCACCAAAGATAGGATTATTTTCTTAGTACTACACAGTAAATTGAACAGAAGGCTGTTGGATACTGCTATCCGGTTTTTTTGAGAATATTCGGATAAATTTAACGCTACTGCTGCAACGCTTTCACTTTACTTACAATGGTAGCAGCAAGTTTCAGATTGGATTCATGTGTCCATCCGGCCACATGAGGCGACAAGATGACATTTTGCATTTTTACAAGTTCGGAAAAAGCTTTGGGAAGGTTATCCGCTTTCAGGTTCTCATACGAAAACCCCTCAAACTCAAGTACATCAAGGCACGCCCCCATCACTTTACCTGATTTAAGTGCTTCCACCAGATCATCAGTCTTGACAACTTTACCACGGGAAGTGTTGATAAGCCAAAGGTTTTTACGGAACTTACCCAAAAAATCGTTGTTAATCATATAACGGGTTTCATTCGTTATCGGGACATGCAAGCTAAGAATATCGGTTTGTTCAAAAAGCATTTTTAGTGAAGCTTCGCTAACAAACTGATCGGAGAAGCCGGTTTTATATTTGTCATAAGCCAACACACGGGCACCGAAACCACTGATTTTTCCGGCAAATGCGCCCCCCGTGTTTCCATACCCAATGATTCCGATAGTTTTCCCCTCAATTTCAATACCCCTGTTTTCTTCGCGCAGCCAGAGTCCTTGTCGTACTTCGGCATCTCCTTTTTTCATGTTATTAAAAAGCATGAGCAACATTCCCACAGCCTGCTCCCCCACAGCACTGCGGTTACCTTCGGGAGCATTCAGGCAACGAATACCCATTTTTTCGGCAACCACAAGGTCAATATTTTCCATGCCGGCTCCTACCCTGCCGATAAACTTCAGACTATGGGCAGCTGAAAGTATTTCTCTGTCAAGTTTTATTTTACTACGAATAATAACTCCTTCGTACTGCCCAATAATATGTTTAAAATCATCGTATTGAAAATCAGGGAAATAATCGCATTGGAAACCTAGTTTTTCCAGCCCCTGCTGCAAAGAAGGATGGGCGGAATCAACAAACAAAACTTTTTTCATATGTTTAAAAATTTGTAAAATATTGATATAATGTGTTTTGATACCATCGCCCCGGATTAAAATCCGAGACTACATTTGAGTCGTCCGCTATGCGGACTTTAATCATCCCCCTGTGTGCTTAAAATTTAAACATGAGTGTTTC
>JAJRQN010000192.1 GCA_024280235.1 Bacteroidota bacterium
AAACCGGCAGGGTTTATTTTAGTTTTGTATCTTTGCCGCGCTACCTCCTTTCTTTGTTATGGGTTTGTGTAATGGTGTATTATTATCAATTCATGGCATGGCAAAGGAGGTTTTTCCTTTGTCCAAATATTTTTTGCTGTTGATATTTTATGATAAACACTTGTTAAATTTTCACTATTTAAGTAACGGAATAACCGAAAAAGAGAAAAACAGAGAACGCCAATGGCGATAGAGTAAGATTTATTGGGAATGTGGGAATGTGGGAATGTGGGAATGTGGGAATGTGGGAATGTGGGAATGTGGGAATGTGGGAATGTGGGAATGTGGGAATGTGGGAATGTGGGAATGTGGGAATAAATTATGTGAGTGCATGGTTTTCATATCGCAAAGTTAAGAAGGAAAACGACACATCCAAATGTTTTTCGGGTTATTTTGAAATTTAACATATGAGGGTTATGTTAATATTAAGGAGTGGACTGAAACAGAATGGGTTCCTAAAAAGCAATTCAGATATTTTTTACAATTTGATTGTTATAACCGGGTAAAGTCCATAACAGAAGTTTAAGACATTAAAAATCTTACACAGACAAAACCCGGGCTTGTAAATGCACATACAAATTTTCATATTTCGTTGATTTATAGAATATATGGAATTAAACTATAAATAAATGAGCCTATGCCCATATTCGTTAGAATTTTATGGAGTAACTGAATGAAGGAATAAAAGGGAACAGACTTTGCTGTTCAAGATATACTTTGTTTGTTTGTCCGGAAGGTGTTGTAACAGATTCTCCCGAAAAATAATAGGTATAAGGATTTTTCCGGTTATACAAGTTGTAGATACTGATGTTCCAAACCCGTTCGCCCCATCGTTTTTTCTTTTTGAAATTAACACCGATATCGAGGCGGTGATAGGCTTTTGCACGGAAAGCGTTTTTTCGGGTATAAACGTAAACTTCCTGAAGATAAGCATCTTGTATATTGCCTCCCGGTAGCATCTTCGGCAAATAGTATTTCCCTACCGGTAAGGTTAATGCCTGGCCTGTTCCATAAACCCAGGTAGCAGAGAAATCAATTTTTTTTGAAATCCTGTAGGTAAGTACAATACTCACATCGTTTCTCCGGTCATATTTGTATGGATAAGGTTCGCCCTGGTTAATGCCGGCAAACTGCCGGTTGTTTTTCATCCAGGTATAGCCCAGCCATCCTGTCACTCTGCCCACCTTTTTTTGTAAAAGAAAATCAATACCATACACCGTACCTGTTCCACCTGTTTCAATTTTTTGGTCGAACGATCGGTTGGTTCCAAAATAAGAGGCCCCGGGTTTAAATGTGGTTAAACCATTCATTTTTTTATAAAAACCCTCTATGCTTAATTCAAAATTGTCAAAAAGCGTAGTTGCATAACCTGCCGTAAACTGCATAGAAACCTCAGGAGGTACTTTTACCGAAGCGGGATACCAAAAATCTACCGGCACACCCGCGCCGGAATTGGAAAGCAAATGAATGTTTTGATGCATTTCGGAAAAAGAGATTTTCAAAGCACTTTTTTCACCGATTAACCATCGCGCTAAAAACCGCGGTTCTACATCGTAAAACAAATGACTGTTAACAAAGTAGGTCGAAAATCGCAACCCCATATTAAATTTCAGCCTGTTGCCAACAGTGAATGTATTCTCCAGATAAGCGGCTGTTTCAAAAGAATGAAACGTTTTTTCGGAAAGTGATTCATTGAGTACCGTTTGCCGGTTTATACCCGAATAAAACCGGGTAATGTTCGGTACAAAGTCATGATAAACGGCTAATCCTCCAAAACGGAGTTTATACTTCGGGGAAAGAAAAAATTCAAAATCGGGTTTCAAGCCGACATCATATATTCCCGTAAAAAACAGATTGTGATTTTGCTGAATAGTCGTTTTCTGTTCCAGTTTCGAGTTCATTTCGGTCTTAAAACGATATCGGGTATAGTACAGTGTAAAATTCCCAAATAGTTTGTTGCCAAACAAATGATTCCAACGCAATGCCGTTAAAAAGTTACCCCACTGTTCGGTATATTTTGTCCGCTCTGTTATGTTCTCGCTATTATCCCGATAGGTAGTCTTGAATTTATCGTCACCAAAATAGAGACTAAAATAGAGCCTGTTTTTGGGTGAAAAAGTACGATTTAATTTCAAGTTGAAATCATGAAAATAATATCCCGAGCTGCTGTTCCTGTTTATTATTTTCGTTATTGGCCGCATCAGTAAGTCATACAAAAACCTGCGATAAGAAACGAGATAAGACGAATTGTTTTTTTTACTTAAAGGGCCTTCCAACATAAATTTTGCCGAAAGTAATCCGATGGAAGCATCTCCGCCGAATTTTTTATTGTTTCCCTCTTTCATGCGTACATCGAATACGGATGACAGACGTCCGCCGTAACGTGCCGGAAAACCACCTTTGTATAGTTTTGTACTTTTTATGGCATCACTGTTAAATACCGACACAAAACCGCCGAGGTGATGGATAGAATAAACGGGCACATCGTCAATTAAAATCAGATTCTGGTCGTCGCTTCCTCCGCGCACCAGCAGATTGCTGCTTCCCTCGTTTCCCGATTGCACGCCGGGCATAAGCTGGTATGCTTTGATGATGTCCTTTTCGCCACCCAGTGCAGGAAGCATATCCATCTGTTTCATGGGTATGGACAAAACGCCGGTTTCATCTCTTTGTTCAATGGGTTCCACTCTTTTCCCGCTTATGCTTACTTCATTCAGTGTTCGGCCCGGAATTAGTTTTACCTTGATCATGGTGTCTTTTTTTATGTGTAGTACAAGCGTATCCGGTTTATATGATATATTACTGATAATCAACACGTAAGACTTTTCGGACTTTTTCAAACTGATACTGAAGAATCCAAAATCATTGCTGATCTCTTTTTTTTGAGAAGGCAGGGCAATCACATATACATCACTGATTCTTTCTCCACTGTGTGCATTGACTATGAATCCGCTAATGGTAATCTCCTGGCCAAAAGCAAATGCTCCCCAAAAGATAAACAAAATGAATATTACGGTTTGTTTTGGCATAAGGTACAGGTTTCAGCGGACACGAAAAATAACGGAATCGGGATTATATCCGGCAAAAACCCCATACCCGCCTTTTACATTCGAAAACATTTGAACAGGCTCCGTATATCCATCCCAAAAGTTACTTTGTTGCCCATTCAAATGGCGGAACATTGTTTTTCTGTATTGATAATAAGCTTTTGTAACATTGGAAAGATAAATGGAAAGCGAGAAACTGTGGGCTTCGGGATGACCGGTAACATATTCGCAGGGACGTAAAAACGTGATGCCCAGCGTAATTTCTCTCCCCTGAAACAACGTATCGGAAAAAACAACCGATGAAGGCTGCCTGTCGGATAACATGTCATTTTCAATCTGTCCGGTGCTTCCGATAAGCCCCTCGTTGACCACCACCGGGCTGTTACTGTAATAGGCCTGGATATTTTCAGAAACCGGTTTGCCGCCTGCATAACACTTCGCCCGAATAAAAATTTCGTAATAGTTTTTAACCTTTGGCAAATCTTTAAAACGCAGGTTTATTTGCGAATAGTAAACGCCATCACAGTCCTCATACACCGAATCGGTAAACCAGGCAGTATCAATTTTAACCTTTTGCGGGATGTATGTTTGTGCAAACAGCGTATCCGTTCCGTTTTTCGGTATCACTTCCACCGACAGCGTATCGGAAGGTTTTGGAAGAAAATTGTACGACTGAAAATAGCGGTTACTCCATGATAATTTTTCTTTGAAGTGATGATTTACATACAAATCAACAACCGCTTTAGTCGAATACATTTGGTTGCTGTCCACATATTCAAGGATGCCGAAGCTCCTGTCAAAATACAGTTGTACAGGCTTGTGATTGGCTATCAATGCGTAAACAACCGGCTTGGATTTTACCGGCGGAACAGGTATGTTGACTATTTTGCTGCAACCGGCTGCCGCTAAAATCAGGAATATCAACATTATTTGACAAATGCGTACAGGAAGCCTTGACATAAGAACCGGTTTAGAAGTGGTAAACAATCCTAATGGAAGGAATAAAATTTCTACCATTCAGAAATGTATCCGTTGAGCATTTAACAAAAAAGTCCAAAGTCAGTTTTCTTTTGTACAACGGAAAGGAGATACCAGGAGCTACATAATAGCCAAATTTATGATTTTTGATCTCATTTTCCCGGCCGTTGTCATAAGTATTGTCGATAACCTTCATTTGGTTCCACTGGTAATAGGCACTTGCCTCAACAAACGGTCTGACTTTCTTTTTATGTAGAAAAGTGTACCGAAAAAAAGCACCGAGGTTGATGGTATGCCATCGAAGAGCGTCGTTATGCCCGTAGTTTCCCGAAAACTCAGGGCCGAAAGATATTCCCTCTTTATTTTCAAAAATATATCTTCCGGCAAATACATATTTTTTAATATCTCCGTTAAAAAACGATTGATCGAGATAGGGATTGAATTGCACACCTATGCTGTGCGTAAAAAAAGGTGTGGCATTTTGTTTATTTACGTTTTGCGCAAAACAGGGTTGGCTATTAACCGCCAATAATATAACGGCAAAAATGTAAAATTTAATGATAAAAGAATTTTTCATTAGGATGGGTTAATTGAACAACTTTTTTAAAACACGAAATTAGACAACAATATTATATAACCCTAATTATTAGCTGGTTAATTAACAATATTTAAGTTAAAGAAATATAATAGGGTTTGGGTTAATATACTTTGCCGGCAGCTATTAAAACCGACTTCTACTCCCGCTCAAAAGATGTTTTTCAAAAGGAGGGTTTTCCTGAATATGAGGCATACGAAAAAGTAACATTATCCAATGCAGACAAATTTGGGGAAGAGGCTCCCGGCCCGGAGGTTGTGTCCAAAACTATCTGGAAAGCCGCCACAAGTCGCTGCAAAAAGATACGTTACGTATCAGGTACTCAGGGGAAAATGCTGCTGTTCATACGAAAGATTGTCCCACTGCGATGGTTTTTGTTTATCGTTCGCTCAACGGTGGAAAAAGGCTACAAAAAAGAGTAATAAAAAGTTCTCATCATTAAAACCGGTAAGCTAAACCGGCTCATAAAGTTATCTCCCAGTTATTATTTGTAGATATTGTTGTCATCCCGATTATCAAAACTTCACCCCAAGCACCGGTGTTAGTGTTATGCCCTCAAAACCAAGCACATAATATACACTGGCTCTTACACCCAAAAACAATTTATTGTTGAACTGGTAATAATAATCAAGCAGAAGATTTAACCCTATTTCGGCATCAATATTGTTGAGTAAAACCGGATGAATTGAGTTATTTATATCAGGGAGGAAAGTAGCATGTGAAGTAGTAAGCCTGTTGTATAACACACCTAATGCAGGCATAAATCGATTACCTTTTCCGAGATTAAACTCATAGCCGATATTTAAGGAGTAGTTTTCTTCAAAATAAAGTTCTTTTTGCCCCGGGTAGTACATATCTGTGCGCTTTCTTTTGGTAAGGTCATACATTACTCCGGCAGACACAAATAACCCATTATTAAAATTGTATCCCCCTTCTATCCAAATGGTTTTACCGGGTACCACAGCTTGTGGTGAAAGTCCGGTATTCTCATCTTTAGAAGTTTTATAATCAGACAATCTACTAATATCTAAATACACGCCGGTACCAAATTTAAGAAATCCTTTCGATTCTTTTGTGCTTTGACCAAAAGAAAGCAACGACAAAAGCAAAAGAAAACTCGACAAAACAGTTATTTTCATTTTTTTCATTTTTTATCTTTTATAATTTAAAACAAGTAACTAAAATTGATTCCAGCCATGGAAAGTGACACATATTTACCTTGCGAATAAAAGCGCAAGGAAAATGATGGAGCAAAATGAGGCGTTATTCGATAACCATATTCAAGGTGAATGATCAGGCCACCATCAATTCCCTTTTTTGTCAGATACTGGGTATAAAATAGCGTTTTCTTTAAAAACTCATTATAATACCAAAAAGTGGCTTGTGGGGATATCGCATTGACAAAGCGAGTGGAATACCCAAAGCCTAATTTAAGTAAAGACCTTCTGGAATTAATAATATCAAAGTATCCCACGATATCCAGCGACACAATGGAAGTCTGGGAAAGTTTTTCGTAATGCTCGTGGTTGCCGTACCCGCTGCTATAAAGAGTACCCGGATGATGTTGATAATTAAAAAACCCAATCCCCAGACCGACCTCAAAAAAACGATTCACCCGGCGGATATATTCATTTCTGTAAAAATAAGAAAGTTGGTTGCCGGTTCCATTTTCTGCAAGATTTATGCCCACAAGAAAAGTGTTCTTATACTTTGTGGCAAACTTGTCGGTCTTGTTTTGTGCCGATAAATTTAAAAAGCCTAAAAGGGGCAATGCCAGTAGCATTGCCCGAAGAAAATTTTGTTTCATAGTTATTTACTAATATTCAATAATGTTTGTTGTATAATACATGTATGAACCATTGGTCCTAATAGTCTTCCCATTATAAGTTCCATGACCTTCCAGTGCAGGATTACTTTGCGAAGCAAAGAAGTAATCCCTTGGTAATTCTCGTTCGCCAATAAAACCATTAGAAGAATGAAATGTCAAATCAAGGTAAGGACTTTTTACTGAAACAGAGGCATTGCCTTCTTTAATTGTCAAAGTAACACCTAAGTGTAGTTTAACTTTATATAAGACATCTATTTCAACTGCCCCAAAATAATTAGTGCCCTGTTTTAAATTCCAATCAGGGTCAAGAACAAGATTTAAAAGTTTCCAATGTTTCTTCCTAATAGTATATCTTGAAAAGTCTTCAGTATAAGATGAGTGAAGATATTTTATTCCTACTATGTGATTCACAGAATCCTCTTCAAAACCATGGGCAAAAACAAAATGAATTTCAGAGCCCCCATTCCAAATTGCATCATATTGTTTTCTAATTTGCATAGAAGCTAACATAATATCCCAATGTCCGGTGCCAGTCCCCGATCCTGATCCCGAACCAGTCCCTGATCCCAAACCAGTCCCCGATCCTGAGCCACCCCCCGAACCAGTCCCCGGATCCCCGGGTAAAACAGGATCAACAAGGTTAGAAACGGGATCAATAATATAGATAGGATGAGTGTTGGAGTAACCTTCACCCACATTTGAAACGGGCTGAATGTTATTAGTACTTTTAAAGGAAGATAATGCATAGCCGGTTGATACCGAATCACCATCTAAAGGATTGAAAGTGATAGTGGGATTTCGCTCATTCTCGGGATAACTCGAAAGGGGATATGGAATATATAAAGTAAGGTTGTTATCAATTAAGAACTGCTCCAAATTAGAGATATCAGAGCTTTTCATATGTTGATAATTCCCACTTTTAATTACTTTCCTGAAAGCTTGTGCAAACAACGTAGTCGAGGTTGATTTCAGCTTGGTATTTGATTCGGGATGAAACAAATCTTTAAACTTGATATAATCATCATTGTACATCTTCAGATTTATTAATTTCTGAATTTCATTTTGCACCTGTTTGTTTCCG
>JAJRQN010000193.1 GCA_024280235.1 Bacteroidota bacterium
TGACAGCCCGAAAATGCCAATTCCTTTTCCGATTCAAATCGGGACAAACTATTGAGCCTATCTTAAAATCAGTATTTTACAAAGTAAACTCCCGATTCTTAGATTGCGCTCGCCTCGACCTTGATGACATCTGACAGCCGCCTTCTAAAATATGGCGTTCCCCTGCTGACACTATTTTTTAACTTTTTTTGTGAATTTTTAAACAAATCTCAAAGACATAACTGATTGTATCATTAAATAATACACAGGAAAGCGAAGCTGAATCAGTATTTCAGAATATTTCTTAATAAAGATTTTACTTGATTTGGATAAATAATTTATTAATTTTGGCCTAAAAGTTACGAACATATAATTTAAAATTTTTGTTTTATGAAAAACGTACAATTACTTTTGGTCCTTTTCATTAGCTTTCTCTTTGCCGGAGCTACTATGGCTCAGGGTATAGTGAAAGGTATAGTGAAGGACGCCAGCAGCAATGAAACTTTAGTAGGAGCTACAATTGTTGTTGCAGGAACACAAACCGGTGTTACCACCAGCCTCGATGGCAGCTTCAGCTTAAAAGTTCCAACAGGCCATCAAACGTTAACAGTTAGCTTTATGGGCTACCTGACAACTAATGTAAAGATTTCACTAAGCCAGGGTGAAACAAAAAATTTGGGAGTAATCAAGCTCAAATCCACAACCGTTGGTTTGGAAGAGGTCAATGTTTTAGCATCTATTGCTGTTGACCGCAAAACTCCGGTTGCCATCTCTACAATTTCGCCGCGTATCATTGCGCAAAAACTGGGAAATCAGGAATTTCCGCAAATCTTAAAATTCACACCCTCCGTTTATACAACGAGAAATGGTGGTGGTTATGGAGACGCCCGAATCAACCTTCGTGGTTTTAACTCCAATAACATTGGCGTTCTCATCAACGGCGTACCTGTAAACGATATGGAAAACGGCCATGTTTACTGGTCTGACTGGGCAGGTCTTTCCGATGTAACGCAAACTATCCAAATACAGCGTGGACTTGGCGCTTCCAAACTGGCGCTTTCATCGGTTGGCGGTACGATTAACATTATTACTAAAAGTACCGATGCCGTAAAAGGCGGTTCTATTTATTCCGGAATGGGTAATGATGGTATGTACAAATTCTTATTTACTGTTTCAACCGGCCTGATGAAAAACGGCTGGGCCATAACAATTTCAGGAGCACATACTTATGGTAACGGATATATCGATGGTACCAATTTCAACGGCTATTCTTATTTTATAAATATTGCCAAACAATTTAGTAAAAATCATCGTTTGTCATTCACTCTTTTTGGTGCACCACAATGGCACAACCAACGAGGTAACAAACATTTTATCAAAACCTATCTCGGACTTAATCCCAACATTCCTTATCCTATCACCGACAAATACAAATACAACAGCGATTACGGATACCGGAATGGAAAAGTTTACGGTGGCGCCTACGGATATAATTACTACAATAAGCCTCAGGCTTCCCTGAATGATTATTGGAAAATCAGTGACAAAAGTTTTCTGTCCACTGTGGTGTATGCTTCTATTGCCACAGGTGGAGGACGAAGAGTAAGTGGACTCGGTTCTCAAATGTTACTCTGGAATTATAGATTCGACAGGCCTTACAGCGCAACAAAGCTAACCCCGGACGGATATTACGATTACAATGCTGTGATGGAGGTTAACAAAGCTTCTTTAAACGGTTCTCAAGCCATTATTGGAAATTCTGTTAACAGTCACCAATGGTATGGGATACTTTCAACATTAAATACAAAAGTTAAAAATTTCAATATTACAGCAGGTATTGATGGACGATATTATATTGGAAATCATGCCATGAAGATTGATGACCTTCTTGGCGGAAGCTTCTTCCTTGACAATGCAGATATTAACCGCCCTGACAATACCCCTTTAAGAACGGGAGATTACTATTCTTATCATAATGACGGAATCATACGTTGGCTTGGTTTATATGCACAAGGAGAATATGTTAAGAGTAATTTCTCTGCATTTATTTCGAGTTCCATTTCTTCAAAAGGTTACAACCGTCGCGATTATTTTAAATATGCACCCGGTGACCAAATGTCAGGTTGGGTCAATTTCATGCCATGGAGTGTGAAAGCAGGTGCAAACTTCAACCTGAACGCCCACCATAACATTTATGTAAATGCAGGTTATTTTACCCGCGCCCCTTACTTTAGCATTGTCTATCTCAATTATACAAACAAAATAAATACAGGTGCTAAATATGAGCGTGTTTTTACTACCGAGGTTGGCTATGGTTATACTTCAAAAAAACTTACTATCAGACTGGGACTTTACCGGACACTTTGGCTGGACAGAGGTTTACATATTAACCTCGGTCAGGTTAGCGCAAACGTAAGCGGCCTGGATTCCCGCCATCAGGGAATTGAACTTACAACTACTTATAAACCTGCTTCCATACTGGTATTAAGAGGGATGCTTTCCATCGGCGACTGGAGATACATCAACAATGTAAACTTTACCGCCTACGATGCTAATAATGTTGTAATTGGAGACTACCATGCATACATTAAAGATTTACATGTAGGGAATGCTGCACAAACTACTGCAGGACTTGAGGCCAGAGTAGAAGTTATCCCTAAGTTGAATGTAGGTGCACAATTTAACTATTATGCCAGAAACTATGCAAATTTTGATCCTACGAACCGAACAAAGCCTAATGACCTGTCCGATGCATGGAAAATGCCCGATTTTGGCGTTATCAGTCTTAATGTAAACTATAAATTCAAAATTGGTCCTTTTAGCGCATCAGTTTATGGAAATGTTTACAATCTGTTGAATACTGCCTATGTAGCTGATGCTTCAGACGGAATTGCACATGATGCTAATACAGCCTTAGTGTGGTATGGATTTGGCCGTACATGGTATGCTGGTTTAAAAATCAGATTTTAACCTGTGAATGGAATAT
Organism: Bacteroidota bacterium; assembly: GCA_024280235.1. GTDB lineage: Bacteria > Bacteroidota > Bacteroidia > Bacteroidales > F082 > Sulfidibacterium. The sequence continues at coordinate 2,966 of JAJRQN010000193.1, forward strand.
TTAACCATAAAAATCTTTAAAAAATGAATAAGTTATTTAAAATACTGTTAATAATTGTTGCTTTGTCTTCGTGTAATCCAATGGATGACATTAACAGCGAGATGGTAAAACAAACACCTGCACCTCAGGCAACACTGAACTACACGCTCACAAACGCAGATTATTCTGAAATCTCGTCTCAGGCATTGGCAGATGCTACCAATAAATCAGACTCAGCATTGGCTAAGAGCATCAACTCAACCAAATCCTTACCTGAAGGATATGCAGCCTCTTATATTCCACCTATTCTAAAAGCCATGTATCCAGCTTTGGGAAAGGGTTCAAATGCTCATGTAACCTACAACTTTAATAATGGCCCATTGCCATACATAGAAGAGCTGACTTCCGCAGGTCAATATACATTGGCTGATGCCGATTATGAATCCATGGGTGGCGCGGTGAGTATTTTCAAATATTTCTCACCATCAAATCCTCCTGCTGACTTTATTCCTGCGTTTTTGAAAACCAAATATGCCGGCACTGCCGATAGCACATTGAAGCTAATCAATTACAAATATGCCACAACTGATCCTTCCGGAGGTGAAGTAACCGTATTTGACGAAGAGTTTAGCGACTCTACCTTCCTGAATAAATTTCATGCTGTTAACATAACAGGCGACCAGAAATGGACTGCCGCCTCTTACGGACAAAGCCAATATGCAAAAATGTCAGGATATTCAGGTGGTAATCAGGAAAATGAGGACTGGCTTGTTTCCCCTGCCATTGATTTGAATGGTTTTACAAATCCGAGTTTGCAGATTGATCAGGCCATTAATTACATTCACGGACAATGGGATCAGGTTACTATTCTGGTTTCTACGGACTACACAGGTGATGTAACTACGGCCACATGGAATCCGGTTACAATTACCACATTACCAACGGGAAGTGATTGGACTTTTGTAACTTCCGAAAAAGTCGATCTTTCTGCTTACGCCGGGAAAACCATTTATATAGCATTCAAATATGTTTCTACTACTTCCAATTCCGCCACATGGGAAATCGATTGGCTTAAGGTGTATGGTACTATTGGAGGCAGCAGTTCATCAGCCACCCCTGATGTTATAAAAGAAGGTGCTTTCTACCGTTTGCTCAGTGGTACATGGGGCCTTGAACCGGGAGTATATGTCCTTAATTCTCAAGATTATGATGGAATGGGCGCTCCTGGAAAATATAATAATTTTTCAAGTTCTGAGCCACCCGACAATTACCTCCCTCAATTCCTGACCCAAAAATACCCCTATGCACAGGATGGAGACCAGTTGGTTGTTGTGTACAAGTATTACTCAGGGGGCACGCATACCCGCGCCGATCAATATACCTTTACCAATTCAAAATGGACAAAGTATAATTCTGTTGAAATGAAAACAAACCAGTTCATTAATACAGGTACAAAGTGGGTTTTTGATCCTACGGTTAAATTCACCATGACTAAGGCAGACTATCAGATAATTGTTGATGCTGTAAAAGCAAACCCGGCAACGAAAGATTTGGTTAATTCTTATGGAACCCAGGACTATTATTATGGCGCCGGCTCTTATTACAGTGACTTCGATGCCCGCATCTCATTACGTCCCAGCGGTACTTACGCCCAGGCTGATTATGATGGGCTGACCGATGCTGAAGCAAGTGTACTTATTACCAAGCGTATTCATGAAGGAATTATCGTTTTACTGAAAACTAAATTCCCCAATGCAGTGGCGCAGGTCAGTGGTATTGATGTTATGTATGTTGTTACTTATACTGTTTACGAAAATGACGGTAGTACAGTGGTAGTAACTTCAACATTTCAATGTACTAAGTCAGGTCCGAATCCGGAATTCAAATTTATTAGTTAGCTACTTTGTAAGTAAGTTTATTTACTTAAAAAA
>JAJRQN010000194.1 GCA_024280235.1 Bacteroidota bacterium
AGCTGATGGTGGACCAAAAAAGAACTGCCAGCAAAGCCAAAAGATAGGCTTTATGTTGACGAGATAAATTTTGCATGATTCAAAAATAGACAATTCGAAGGCAGCGTGTAGCAACGAATGGTTAAATTTATTACGAAACTATCGCTTTTTTTCTGTAAATCAATTGAAATACAATAAGAAACAGTGTAGCGACTAAAATGGAGGCAATACTTAACTCCGGAATCAGGTTGCCTGAAATGAGCAAAGCACCCACATAAGCGACTCCCGAAATAAAACTGGCCAGTGCTGCCTGATAGGATATTTTGAAATGAAAGGAGGCAATGGCCGCGGGGATGATTGTAAATCCGACACCGGTGATAAACAGAATGACGTTGATGATGCTGCGGAAGTAAAAAGCCAGCAGAAATCCGAGAAAGGAAAACAGAACAATAAAAATTTTAGTTTGCATTTTCAGGTTGTGTTGTGTAACCTCTTTTTTGGAAAAATGAGCGATATAGTCTTTGGCAATACTCGAAGCGAGAACAAAAATAATAGTATCGGCAGAACTCATGATTGCGGCGAAAAGCAACACCAGTCCGGCACCGATAAATTTCTGAGGAACCAGCACTTTCAGCCCTTCGGCAAAAGCATCACGCGGGGCAATACCCGGCACAAGGTAATGTGCGGACAGCCCCACAATGGTGATGGCAAAACCTGTGATGAGTACCAGAACGGCCGAAGTGATAAAACCTGTCTTTACAACTTTATCGTTTTTGGCTGCATACACCCGTTGCCAGTATTCTGCAGATTGAAAAATAATCAGGATACCAAAAAAGATAAAAGCAATAGTCATAGAAAAATTCATATCGGAGAAGTCTATTATCTCTTTCGAAAAATTATGATTCCCTTTTATCAGAACATATGCCAGCAGAACAAACAGGATAAACATGATAATGTATTGAAAGACATCGGTTTTTACCACCGACTTAAATCCACCTGCAAATAAGTAAATAGTGATGACCGAAGCCGAAGCAATAAGAGCTGTTTCGTAGCTCCATCCGCTGATATGCGAAAGAATGCTGCTTCCTGCAATAAACTGATTGAGCAGCATGCCAAAATAAACCACGAACAATATTAGTGCAGAAGCCACACCTGTTTTCTTTCCGTATTTGAAGTAAAACCAGTCGGAGAGTGTGAGGAATTGTTTTTTTGTGCTGAATTTGCGAAGTTTAAGGGCATACGGTATAAAAATAAGAAAACCTGCTGCTGTTCCCACAAAAACGGCAATGGCGGAAATCCCGAACTTGTAAACATAAGCGGAGTAAGCAACAATGGCTGCCCCGCCGATATAGCTGGCTACCACAGTGGATACAAAGCCGAACAGTCCGATTTTTCTTCCCGCAATCAGATAATCCTCGTCTTTGTTACCTTTAGTGCTTACCAGCCCGATAATAATACATACCACCGCATAGCCTATGAGCATCATTAAATTCCAAAAAGATAATTTCATGGGTTAGGTTATAAACATTTGTAGCAAAGATATTAAAAAATTCATGGCCGTTTTTTCTGTTCAGAATTGTGAAGGAGTCCTTTCAACTTCCGTATGCTGTAGATGGGCTTTTTAAATCAGACTTGTTATAAATTAACTATGAAACTTGTAAATATTAGATAAATAACATGATTTATAAGAATAATGTTTTAGGTTTGGCCCATATTTGTTCATTGATAGTTTTAAGAAAAGAATATAGATTAACAACTTCTTATTACAGCAAATAACAATTTAACAGCTTTCCTCTCTGTGGAAAAGAGTAGCAGATGGAAACAAGACAGCCTTTGAAAAGACCGTCTTCAAAAAAACAACATCCACATCGAAAATGAGCCAGGCATATCCCTGAATTGATGCTCTGCATACAGATATTTATATTTTGCCAAAAGTGAAGGTTACAAGTTACCTTATATAAATCTAAATTATTCATTAAAAAAATTAATCATGAAAAGAGTTTTATCATTATTTGCAGCATTGTTTGTTGCAGCGGGATTGTTTGCCCAGAATGTTGTTCCGGGCGGAACGGAAGCCATTACCATTGAAGGGTATGTGAGTGCCACTGCATTTTTCCAAAATCAGACCTTTGAATTTGGAAATGGTCAGGAGGCGGAATGGGCTACACCGCCTGAATATACCACAAACAGGTGGTTTAGCGGAATGGATGTCAGAAATACTACCTTGAGGCTCCTTTTTAATGATAGAAATAAGAACGGCCACAAATGGACTTTCGGTGGTGCATTGGAGATGGATTTTTTTGGTGGATACGTAGGAGCTTCTCTGTTTTATGCCCAAATGCCTGTTCCGCGGCTGGTAGTTGCTTATGTGGATATGGTTCATAAAAACTTGAGAATCCGCCTTGGTCAGGCTTATACACCTCTCGTGGGTAATATTCCGGTTTCATTATCTCACCTTGGTTTTCCGTTGGGTGCAGGGGCTACCGGTTGGGTTGGCTGGCGTTTTCCCGGAATTTATCTTTATTGGGGTTTAAACGGAACCGAACATACTGTGAAGTTGCGGTTAGATGCTGCTCTTTTTTCCGGTTCATGGCAAGGCCCCGGCTCCACTACTAATTTTTTGACAGCCGGGAACTTTGGCTCCCCTCAAATGGAGTTGAAACTCAACTTCAATGCTAAAAAATGGAGTGCTTATATCGTAGGCCATTTTGATAATAAGAATATGGCTCCGGTCAATGTGGTTGCAACGGACTCTACTTTGACCGGACTGGCAGCCGAATTTGGTGCCAAATATAATTTCGGTGGTTTTTTAGTTCAGGGAAACTTTTATACAGGAAAGAATATTGGACAAGATTTCGGCCAAATGACACAAGTTCAGGATATTACACATGACCTTCGCTCTTATGGCGGTTGGCTTCAGGTAGGATATAAGTTGAAAAAAGTTGGCGCATATATTTTCTATGGTTCCGAGAAAGTGAACCATGATGATGCTGTGGCCTGTTTTTCCAGTCCGAGAACCAAGCAGCAAATGTACAACTTCATGTTGAAATATGACGTATCACGGCAAGTTTCTGTGGGTGTCGAATGGCTCCACAGTTACCTTACCTATGGTAAAAATGACACAAATATTCAGGGAGACCAAATGTCATTTAGCGTTCTGTATGGATTCTAGTACACGCTTCATTATTTCCCGGTTATTTATAACCGACGATTTATTGGTGTAACTAATGAGACTTATGATGTTGTTGAGAGGTGATTACGACAATAGATGAAGTCCATTAAAAATGACAAGGCAGAAGGCCGAAGCAAATCGCTTCGGCCTTCTGCTTTTTCGTTAAAATATTCTTTCTGTCATGCAGGATATATGCTCTGTCAGGTCATTCTTTCTCTCATAAATCAGACATTGTTTTTCCCGCTGTTGATAATATAGAATTGTTACAAATTAACAGTGTAGGCTGTAAAAGTCTGCAAATAACTTTGTTATTTAAAAAAAAGAGTTTAGGTTTGTGCTGTTTAGGAAAGTATAAGGAGGAGCGTTAACAAATTTCAATCTAATAAAAACAGTGCAGTATGCACTATTACAGCTATTATCCCTGTGGGAAAAACAGTAGTCGGAAGCAAGGAAGTATTCATCAGCTATCCTTGGATATAACAGGAAAATCCTCACTAGAAATTGCCTGACATTTATCTGAATTAAAGTTTATTATCTGCATATTTTTGTTCTCCAAAATGAAGGTAAAATGGATGCCTTATATAAAAAACTGATTTATTAATTAAAACGAGTTAATCATGAAAAGATTTGTTACTTTATTCGCAGCATTATTTATTGCTGCCGGATTGTATGCCCAAAACGTTATTCCGGGCGGGACAGAAACTATTAAACTGAAAGGTTTTATAAGTTTTACGACCTTTATGCAAGATCAGACTTTTGGGTTTGGAAACGGCCAGGATGCTGAGTGGGCCACTCCACCAGAGTACACCACCAACAAATGGTTTAGCGGTTTTGATATACGAAATACCCGGCTTACAATGGTTTTTAACGGACATAAAACGAAAGATCAGAAATGGACTTATGGCGGTGTGTTGGAAATGGATTTTTTCGGTGGCTATCATGGAGCCTCTTTGTTTGCTGCACAAATGCCTATGCCCCGGTTACGGCTTGCTTACATGGATTTTGTTCATAACAATTTCAGAATTCGCCTCGGACAAGCCTGGACACCCATGTTTGGTAATGTTCCCGTTTCACTATCGCACATTGCTTTTCCATTGGGTTACGGTAATGCCGGTTTTGTAGGCTGGCGTTTTCCCGGTATCTATTTGTATGCCGGCCTGAATGGTAAAGAAAGCACTGTTAAAATTCGTATGGATTTTGCTGTTTTTGCAGGTTCATGGAACGGCCCCGGTTCAAATACCAATTTCCTTACCGGAGGCAATTTCGGTTCTCCGCAGACCGAGCTGAAATTCAATTTTATAGCCAAAAAATGGACAGTCTATATTGTAGGCCATGCTGACAAAAAGAATCTTTCTCCTGTGAATGTGGATAATAAAGACAACAAGTTAACCGGACTTGCCACCGAACTCGGTGCCAAGTTCCATTCGGGCGGATTTCTGGTTCAGGGAAATATCTATACCGGAAAAAATATAGGACAGCAGTTTGGCGCCATTACACAGGTACAGGATACTGCCCTTGATCTTCGTTCTACAGGCGGTTGGTTCCAGGTAGGTTATGTGTTTAATAAGAAATTTGGAATTTACGGGTTTTATGGTTCTGAAAAAGTTAACCACGATGATGCTGTTGCTGCTCTGTCAAATCCGAGAACCAAACATAATCTCTACGACTTCATGTTGAAATACAACCTGCGCAAAGCTGCTATCGGCATAGAATGGCTACACAGTAATCTTACTTATGGTAAGACAGATGAGAACATTCAGGGTAATCAAATATCATTGAGTGC
>JAJRQN010000195.1 GCA_024280235.1 Bacteroidota bacterium
AAGTATCCGGCAAAATTCCACCCATTCGCATCAAATCATTCTGTTAATCAACGAAGGGAAAGATGGTAGCCTAAAGTGGGCTGAGAAACAGAAAGACATTGATTATGTGTATGCACCGGAAAATCTGGGAATTTGTTACGGATTGAATGCCTGCCGGTCACTGGTACATACCGGTTATATGGTTTACATCAACGACGACATGTATCTTTTGCCCGGCTGGGACGAGATTTTATTGAAAGAAGTACAGCAGCAGAAACATACTATGTTCATGTTGTCCTCCACTTTAATTGAGCCTGACGACACTGGAAACTCATGTGTTATCGTAAAAGATTATGGCGATAATCCGGAAAATTTTCGGGAAGAAGCTTTGCTTGGAGAATTTGATAAATTGGAAAAATCAGACTGGTCGGGAAGCACATGGCCTCCTGTTTTGGTACCCACAACCTTATGGGATATGGTTGGCGGTATGAGTGTGGAGTTTTCACCGGGAATGTATTCCGACCCCGACCTCTCCATGAAACTCTGGCAGGCGGGAGTGCGTTATTACAAAGGGCTGGGACAAAGCAGAGTTTACCATTTTGGCTCCAAATCCACCAAAAGAGTAAAGAAAAACAGGGGGAAAAATATGTTTTTACAAAAGTACGGCATGACTCCCCGCTATTTTGTCAAATATTTTCTGAAACGGGGAGAAAATTTCACGGGAATTTTACCGGAACCGGCAATTCCGTTCAGAGATAAAATCATGCATAAAATAAAGCGATTTCTACTACTATTTCAAGAAAGTTAAAAGGTACAAAAAGAAAAAGATGGATTTATACGATTTTGATAAGATAATTACCCGCGAAAACAGCGACAGTGTAAAATATGACCTCCGGCAGGAATATTTTGGCAATGCGGATGTGTTGCCCATGTGGGTGGCCGATATGGATTTCGAGACACCTGCTTTCATCCGTAAAGCTGTCGTAGAAAGAGCAAACCATCCCATTTACGGTTATTCCATCATGTCGGAGGAATACTTTCAGGCTATAATCAATTGGACAAAAACGCGACATCAATGGGACATCAGGAAAGAATGGATTAGCTTCACACCGGGCATTGTGCCGGCCATTAACTTTTCGGTACTAAGTTACACCAACAAAGGCGAAGGTGTCATCGTGCAGCCGCCGGTTTATTTTCCATTCTTTGAAGCCATAAAAAGCAACGGACGCCGACAACTTGACAATCAGTTGTTAATCCATGACGGACAATACCATATTGATTTCAATGACCTCGAAGAGAAAGCAAAAACTTCCAAACTCTTGCTGTTATCGCATCCCCACAATCCTGTCAGCCGATGCTGGACAAAAGAGGAGCTGACAACCATTGGAGATATCTGCCTGCGTAACAATGTTATCATCATTTCTGATGAAATTCATAATGATCTGATTCTGCCTGGCTTCAAGCATTACCCTATGGCCTCTCTTTCGGAAGAAATTGCCGACATAACCGTTACCTGTATCGCTCCAAGTAAGACATTCAACATTGCAGGGCTGGCCACATCTTCCATCATCATCTCCAACGATGATTTGCGAAGTCGTTTTCAAAAAACATTGCAACAGCTACATATTTTCCGTGGCAACTTTTTTGGCTATGTGGCTTCTACCGCCGGCTACCGGCACGGTGGCCCCTGGGTGGATGCTCTTATGAAATATGTGCAGGAAAACTTCGACTACCTCGCTGATTTTCTTCAAAAAGAGTTGCCGGCCATCAAACTCACACCTCCGGAGGCAACCTATCTCGCCTGGCTCGACTTTCGGGAAACGGGACTTTCAGACAAACAAGTTAAAGACAAACTTATTCTTGACGCAAAACTTGGTTTCAGCCACGGGCCTGTATTTGGCGAAGGAGGACAAGGCTTTCAGCGCATGAACCTTGCTGCGCCGCGAATCCTCATCGAAAAAGCATGTCAACGTATGAAAAAAACATTCAATTAATATTTTCACCCCTATGAAAGCTTCCTTACGACTTACCCTCATTATCATTGCAGTTATCTCTTTCTTTTTTTTAGTAATTGCTGTTTTTCTGCCCGGCGATATTACCGTTGAAGCTTCAACAGAAATAACTGCCTCTCCGGAAGTTGTTTTTAATGAAGTGAATGTGTTAAAAAACTGGGAATACTGGTCTCCGTTTGAAGATGATTCAACCATGATTAACAATTACGAAGGCCCCGATAGCGGTGTCGGTGCAAAACGTATCTGGACAAGCAAACACATGGGAAGCGGAAACATGATAATCACACGAAGTATCCCCTACCGTTTTATTGATACGAAACTGATTTTTGGCGCACCCGGAACTGCGGAAGGCCGTTGGACTTTCACCGGCAAACAAGGGAAAACGCAGGTCAGATGGCAGTTGCATATTCTGAAATTACGCTATCCTTTCGGAAAATGGTTGGGACTGATTATGAACAAGATGATGAAACCCGTACTCAAAAAAGGCCTTCGAAACCTGAAAATAACTGCTGAAAAACAAAAAGTCGGTTCCACTCCTTCTCCAAGAACACCTTAACCCACATTTTCTTATTTTCACCT
>JAJRQN010000015.1 GCA_024280235.1 Bacteroidota bacterium
AATCACCCGGCTAATCAAATAAGTAACTGTTATCAACATAATAAAAGAATCGCCACCTGACTCTGACCAGTCCCGATGAATTAATATTTTGTTCAGATAGATTGCTTTATCGGCCGGGGTTGCGTGCGTGATAAAAAATTCGAGCAAACCGGCAACGAGAAAAGCAGGCAACAGATGCCACAGATAACTCCATTTAAAATAAACATTACGGGTAAGCAGCCGGATGTACAAATAGTACAGCGGGTAAACGGACAAAGCGGCAAAAGCATAAATCCAGTCTATTTTCAGGTACATCGCATAATCGCCTGCAAAAAAAACAGCATGCGAGAAATAAACAATGGAAGTAATGATCATAAAAATGCCTAACCCGAAACGCGCCCGGTTTTTTCTCACGGGATTAAGCAGGAACACCCATCCCCAAAAAGCGGTGATAAAAAAAGGGGATAGGATAATGATGTTACGAATAACCTGCATAGCTGCTTAAAGATAACTGTTTTTTTACACAGTAGGTAAATTTTTAAGCTATAAAAATACGAAAACAATTCAGAAAACGATTACTTTTATTAATGCCTTAAATCCGGATACGGCTACATGGCAGTTTTATTGTCTTCATCCCCGTACCTTTTCCTGTGCGCATCCATTTGGTAAGAAAGCTTCCGGGCTTCGGCAATTAAAGTCGGGGGGTATCCGTTTACTTCTAGAATTTTAATGGCATTGCGGGTTTTCATCTTCCCTTTTTTAATTTTGAAGTCGAAAGAAATATTTTGATTATCCACCTGCTCACTAAAATGATACAGTGCATACTCCTCTTTTAACAGTTCGGTCAACTCAATATCGTGGGTACTGATAAAGACGAGGTTATCGCCATTGTTGAGCCAGGAAAGCACTGCTTTGCCACCTGAAACACGCTCTACGGTATTGGTCCCTTTGTAAATTTCATCGAGCAGAAAAAGGTTTGGACCGTTTTGGTGGCTTACCTCTATCATTTCTTTTATGGTCTGTACTTCTTCAAGATAAAAACTCTTGTCGTTCATCAAATCATCATTCATAAGGATGGCTGAATAGAGATACAATTTAGGCATGGCAAACGTCCGGGCAAAACAGGTATTGAGCGTCAGTCCCATGAGTGCATTAATGCCGACTGCACGAATAAATGTGGTTTTTCCCGACATATTGGAACCGGTTATCAGTACTGATTTTCCGTTCGCATTCAGGGAGTTGGCGACGCAATTTTCAATAATTGGAATATAAATATCGGTAAAGTGCATGGCCTTAATATCGCGAATGGGTTCTAACGGACAATAATACGGCAAACCAGACCGCAGCGAAGTGAGAGAAACTGCCTGATCTACCAATCCCACAAAAGCAAAAGCATCGTGCAACTCCTTCTCATGAGTCTCAATTCGATGAAGAACGCGAAATAAAAAAATAGGGTCCAGAATAAAAATAATTTTAATCAGTTCGATCAGGTTGTAAATAATGGCAAACGGATCAATTCCCAACGAAATTTCGTTCAATCTGAAAAAATTCATTTTTCGAGAAATCAGGTGCAGAGCGCGAACCGAAGACTTTGCTATTTCATTGGAGTTTTTAATAAAGCTAACCGACAAAAACATCCGCACTGTACGTTCCAGATTATGTACTTGCGGCATGGAATCCAAATAGGTATTCACATTTTTCTTGTTCAGGTAATACAATACAATATTCACAATTGTAATGAACAGACTTACCAGCAAAAATATCGGCGTACGAAATATTAAAATAATCGATAACAGATTGGTCAACGACAACACATAAGCAGCCGGCAGCCATTTGGGTGGTTTTATCTTCTCCGACTGGAACAGGTCGCACAGATAATAGGTCTCTTCGTCGTTCAGAGAGTGTAACCGGAACTGAAAGTCCATGCGTAGTTTTTCCTGTTTCTGAAACTCGGCAATCCATTTTTCCAACACATCAATCCGTTTCCGATCAGGAGGAATAGTATGCATACTCTCGAACAAACACTGCTGTCCCACCCGTGAAGAGGTGCGATCAGTATAAATAAACAAATCATTGAAATTCAGATCATCACATAATTTCTCCGAAAGTGTCTGAAAACTCTTTTTGTGGTTTCTGTCGGTATAGCGCCGGATGGCATCAAAGTCAAAAGGTTCTGTCTTGACTTTTCCGAAAGACGCCCTGATTTGCTGTCTGATTTTCTTCTCTTTTTTATGCATTTAAATTTACTTTTTACTGTCTTGTTCGTAAATTTTCAACTGTTGTTTGATGGTAGTAATCAGTGCGCTTTTGTCGATGGGTTTTGCCAGATAGCTGTCGAAACCTTCTTTGAGCAGTCGTTCTTTGTCGCCCGACATGGCATAGGCAGTTTGGGCAATAAACGGAATTTTCCGGTATTGTGGATATTTCTCACGAATGACTTTCAGCAGTTTAATACCATCCCATTCTCCGGGAAGGTTGATGTCGAAGAGCATAATCTGATAAAAATGGCCTTTGGCAGCCTCTTTTTCAATAGATTTCATGCAGTCATCGCCATCTACTGTAAGTTTTACTTTTCCCAGTTTGTTGAGCATTTTTTCTAAAATCAGCCGGTTCATCCGGTCATCTTCCACCACAAAGATGTCGAGATCGCCCAACTCGGCAGCCATGCTTACCTCCACTTCTACAGCAGCTTCGGTTTCCGTAGTTTGTTCTTCCACAACCGCTTTTTCGCTACACGGTAAATGAATTATTACAGAGGTCCCTTTTTCGGGAACAGACTTCAAAAGAAGGCTGCCTTTCATCATTTCGATGTATTTTTTTGCCAGTCTAAGGCCAATACCTGTTCCTTCCTTATTGTCCTGTGAAAGTTCTGCATCGAAAAGATATTTTTGCATTTCGGGAAAAATACCCGGACCGTTGTCTTTTATTTCAACAACATCCGTATCCGTTTCTTCCGAATAAGTAGCGGAAAGAGTAACAAAACCTTTCCCTGTATATTTGATAGCATTGTCAACAATTTGAATCAACGCCTTTTCAACCCCTTTTTCATCCGCCAGCACCCTTGGCAACTCCCCATCTATCTTACTTTTAAAGATAAGGTTTTTATTGGCGGCTTCAGGTTTGTACTGCTCAAAAACTTCAGAAACAACTTTATCCAGTGCCACCGGTTTTATCTTCATAACCAATGTATTGGATTCAAGGCCGGAGAGGTCAATGACATTATCCAGCAACTTCAGCAAACGAGAACTACTTTTCCCAATATTTGCGGCATATTCGTACAATTCGCTGTTTCCCTTTAGTGCCAGGTCGGTTTCCAGCATATTGGCAAACCCAATGATACCACTCAGCGGCGTGCGGACATCGAAACCAAGATTGGCAATAAAAGTGTTACGCAGATAATTGGCTTCTTCGGTCTTTTTCAGCGATGTTTTCAAAGTCAGCTCCTGTGAGCGTAAGCTTTCCATCTTTTTCTGCAACACACCGGCCTGTACCTGAATATTTTCGTAAATCTCTTTTTCAGCAAGAGAAACCTCATTCAACAGACGCTGCCTCTCTTTTCCGCTTTTTTCAAAGAATGAGCCATTTTTCGTGAGGACAAAAACACCGTAACAAGCCAAGCTGCACCTGCAAGCAAAACAAAAAGGAAGAGGTAGAAAGTAAAAGGAAGCGCGGATTTCTCTGACAATCGTTCCTGCATCTGTTCCCGATAAACAATTTGCAGGCTATCCGCAATTTTGTACGAAACCAACGCATGTCTGTAATCACCTGTCAGTTCAAATTTTCCAGACAATGATTTGAAAAAATCAACTTTGGTCTTTACAGAAACCTCCTCTCCAGGAAGTTCTTCAAAATGGAGGGCAAAGTCCATCGCTGCAGCCGGATTTTCCCTGACAAATTTAAAGGCGGCATCTATTAGTGCTGTTTCTTTCTCTTTTGCAGGCAGTTGCCGGATAATCTGCCTCAAGCTATCAGCAGTCGTAACAGGTAGGGAGAAACTTTTCCCTCCCAAAAACAAAAAAACAAAAATCAGATAAAGAAATCTTTTCATAAAATCATTCAGTGTGAATGTCAAAAGTAAGAAAATTCCAATACTCCAAAAGAAGCTGATTCCTATTTTAATACGCTGACAACCTGAATTCGACATAAGATTTATACCACAGAAAATCAATAGCGTAACAGATTTGTCGCTAAAAATCACGAAGTTATAGCGGGGCTACAGATAGTTCTGATTCTGGTTCTGGTGCTGCTTATACCGGATATTATAATTAAAAGATATGGGGGTGCTCTTTTCACAAAAAAATATAAAGAGGAACCCCATTTCCCTGACTTAATAAATATTGTTGAGAATTTTGTTCATTATTTTTATTCAATATCAACTGTAGCCTGAATAATTCATAAGTTTTTCGTCATGAGAAGTCAAAATACGAAGAGTAAAGGTAAGCGCAGATTTTCGACTCACAGGAATAGCCTTAGCTATTTCGAGAATCGGAAATCGAGCATTGCCTTTAATCAAAGCAGTTTGGCTTCGCAATAGATCAATTTGTGAATTAATCAGGGTAGATACCAAAAATGTTTATTTTTACTATTAAAATCAAGAAAATGAAAGCATATTCCTTTGAAGTCTTCAAAAAAGATCTGGCTAATACAATTGTTTTAACGGATTTGCTATTTGGTCTGATATTTCTCGGTATTACTTTAGCGTATGCACCTAAACTGGCAGGACCGGTTTTTATAGCGACCTTTTTGATAATTCTTATACCTAGAATTTTTTCAAAAAAATTTGTAAGCGGTGAAGATGTGACTATAAAGGACAATGGATTCTATATAAAAAGTCAAAAACGGTTTATTGAATGGAAGGAACTCTCCTGGTATAAAACCGGGGCAAATAACAGCCCATTGGTTGATCTCCTGGAATTTGGTGTGGCCAATGGAAAAAAAGCGAGTTTTTCTTTTTACAAAAAGAGCAAAGCACAAAACGGCTGGGCTGATTTTAGAAAAGATATAATTCATCTTGTCGGTGTTAATTGTCCTGAGTTGAAGAATTATTACCAGAGAGAAGTATTCAAATTATATTCTAAATATGTCTTTGTTTTCTGGATACTGGTTCCAGGTTCCTTGGTTTTGCTGGGAGCTACCAAGTCAAATATTTTTATTACGACACTATCGGTACTAATAGGTACATTTCCTCTTCTCTCTGCAATTAAAAGGAATCAGCATCAAAAATTAAATTAATGACGGTTGTGGATGTACTCCCCTTATAAGTTTTTGCAAGTTTATTAAGTTAACTTTTCCTGACATTGACATTTGCATAGTAGCTCTCCTGCTATATTCTTAACATAGACACTACTTTTTGCCTCTCCCGCTCGTAATAGCTTTCCGGAGGAAGATATACAGAACTATTCCTTTTCCCCTTACTGGCGCGCGTTTTTAACGCGTGTCGTGTTTTCAATCAATCTTCTTAAATTTCAAAATCTTTTTCTTTTTTTCCCTTTTCAGGGATAAAAGACACAGCCCTTTCACTCATCGCCGTAATGGTGTATCCCACCGGCCACGAGCATCTTGTCCATGCGTAAAAACCTTCTGACATTTGCGGCAAAAACAAGATGAACAAAGAAGAGAAGCGCCGTCAGATGTTTTCCATGGTAGAACAATGGCAACAAAGCGGTATGAGCCAGATTGCTTTTGCCCGATCCAATAACATTAAACTCTTTACTTTGAGGTACTGGATTAATAAAATCCGGCAGCAACAAGAAGAGTCATCAGCTTTCATTCAGCTGAACGAACCCACAGGTACCAGTATAATCCTTCGCTATCCCAATGGTGTTGAACTACTGTTACCCGTACATACATCGGCAAGCCGGATTAAAGGGCTGGTTAACCTGTAGTCGGCTATGTTTTCCATTACATCAGGGCGGTATTTTTTATATCGTGAAGCTACCGACATGCGAAAAAGTTTTGACGGTCTTTGCGGATTAGTGCAAGGGCAGCTTGGTAAAAACCCCATGAGCGGAGACCTGTTCATATTCATTAATAAACGACGCAACCGCATTAAGCTTTTGCGCTGGGAAACCGGAGGATTTGTGCTGTTTTATAAACGTCTGGAAAAAGGGACTTTTGAGTTTCCCAAAAACGAAAGTACAAGTCTCAGTCAAACGATTAACTACAGCGAGCTGGTTATGATAATTACTGGTATTTCATTGAAATATGCAAGGAAAAGAAGGCGTTTTTTACAACAAAATGGTGTTAGTAACTAAAGGTTAAAATAATACTGTTCAAAGAGTTATAGCGGTATATTTGCTTTATGAAAGCAAGCGGAAATACCTTAACAATTAGCAGGGAAGAGTATCAACAACTACTTCAGTTCAAAGAAGAAGTTGTCCTTCTAAAGCATCAGCTTGCCGAACTCAGACGCATGATTTTCGGAGCCAAAAGTGAGCGGTTTATTTCCACAGATACCAACCAAATGACATTGTTCGATTTACCTGAACAACAACCCAAACCACAGGAAAAAGAACAAATCACTTATACCCGTAACAAGAGTGACAAAAATAAGAAACAGCCATTACGATTAGAACTGGCCCCACATTTGCCTCACAAAGAAGAAATCATAGAGCCGGAGAACATTCCCGGGAACGCCAAAAAGATTGGGGAAGCCGTTACCGAGGTATTAGAGTATGAACCGGCCAATATTTATGTTCGTAAGATCATACGTCCTAAATATATTGTATCCTCCAACGACGAACAGACTCAAATTACTATTGCCAGTCTTCCCACACTGCCTATACCCAAAGGTAATGCCGGAGCCGGTATTTTGGCACATATCCTTGTCAGTAAATTTGTTGACCACCTGCCTTTTTACCGGCAGAAACAAATTTTCAAACGTCAGGGAGTTGTTATTGCCGAATCAACCATTAATGGCTGGTTCAACGCCACAACAACCCTGCTTGAACCGCTATACGAAGCTTTAAAAAAGCAGCTTTTGTCAACCGATTATATCATGGCTGACGAAACTCCCCTTCCGGTTCTGACCAAAGATAAGCCAAGAGCAACCCATAAAGGCTATCATTGGGTTTATTATGATCCGGTGAATAAACTCGTATTGTTTGATTATCAAAAAACCCGGTCAAGGGAAGGACCGGACAAAATGCTGGAAAGCTATCACGGCTATTTGCAAACAGACGGTTATGTTGCTTATACAAGTTTAAAAAATCAGAAGAACATTACACTGCTCTCTTGCATGGCGCATGCCCGGCGGAAGTTTGAGCATGCCAAAGACAATGATCCCCAGCGGGCAAAAGAAGCTTTAAAGTTGTTTCAAAAGTTATATGATACTGAACGCATAGCCCGTGAAGAGAACTTTGATTTTGACCGGATAAAAGAGCTCCGACAGCAGCAGGCACTTCCTGTTTTAAGAGAGATGGAAACATGGCTTAATGAGAATATTTACCAAACGTTACCTCAGAGTGCCATTGGCCAGGCCATTGCCTACACATTAAAACTATGGCCACGTCTATTGAGATATGTAGAAGATGGACGATTTCAAATAGATAACAACCTTATCGAAAACTCTATTCGTCCTGTAGCATTGGGTTATGTATAGTAAATTGTTATGCAAAGTGATACTATGCTATTTGCTAATAATCAAGACCTTGACATAACTTATAGCACATATCGCTTTACATAACAATTCATCCATTTAGAAGCTTTTCAACCACCCAAGCAAGTTGTTATTGTTTTCCCACATCGGTGCTTTGTTAGGAACAACATCAATATATGCTTTTTCAATAGCTTCACGCTTTTGTCTGGAATCTGCTCGTGCATAAACCTCTGTTGTTTGAATAGAAACATGGCCAAGAATGTCGCGAATATAAACCAAATTCACTCCAGCCTGCAAAAGATGCATGGCTTTGGAATGGCGCAAAGAATGGCAACTGAGCTTATCAGGGATAAGTTGGCGATTTTTCTTTTTCGCTTTATCAACATATTTCATCAAAATATAAGTAACGCCTGGACGTGTAAGCTTTTCCTGACGACTGTTATAAAACAGCGGGTGCATTCTCGCTTGCGCTTCTATAAGATGATGCTCATCCAAATAGCATTTAAGGACTTTTGTCTGATCCTCTAAGAGAGGTACAATGCGCATTTTATTGCCCTTGCCTGTAATCTGTACAGTACTTGGTTTGTCGAGTTTAATAGCCGATGGCGTTAAATCAATTATTTCTTGAACCCTTGAACCCGTGTCATACATAAGTGACAAAAGAGCAAGATCCCGACGTCCTTTCTCTGATGAGACGTCAGGTTGCTTAAGTAGCAACGTAATGCCGTTTATCGATAAATAATTCATTGTCGTAGACGTTGTCTTTTTTGACTTAATCGACATTATTTTCTGATATTCATATAGATTGTCAGGATTTTGATATTGCATAAACCGAAAAAATGAGTGCAATACTGCCAGACGTAGATTCCTGGTTGTATCACCGCATTTTCGTTCTGTCTGAAGCCAATCAAGAAATGCAATAATGCAATTTTTGTTGATTGTTTTCAGGTAAAGTTTATTGGCTTTTATCTTCAGGATACTTTCCATAAATATTATAAAAAGCATAAAAGTATCCCGATAAGCCTTGATTGTATTATGACTGTATCCTCTTTCATGAGGCAAATATCTTGCAAGATAATCCGTCAAATATTTCGAGAAATCAGTTGGTTTCATGACTATTGATATCAGGAAATACGTTCAGACATACCAAATCAGTATTACTAAGCAGTTGAGGGTACATCTCTGCAGTGAGTCTCACATAAGCGTTAGTGGCTTTATACGACTGATGCCCAAGGTAGGTTGAAAGAATCGGCAGATTACAATACAGATCAACCCCTGACTCTGCCATTTGAGCAAGAGAAGTTACAGCAAATGTATGACGAAGATCATGTACCCTGGGACCATGATGATTACCAGCAAATGGGATCCCAGCACTATTAAGTATTTTCCTAAACCATCTGTAAACTGCATCTGTCGTGCAGGAGGATCCATTCAGGGAAATGAAAAAGTAATCACCACCTGATTTTGCAATGGAAGTAAATCTCGATGATTGACATAATCTTTACAAACTGCTGATAATGAATCTGAAATGGGGATCATTCGTTGCTTGCTATTTTTTGAGTCTTTGACAATTAGAAAGTTCTCCGAAAGATCTACATCGTGATTCCTTAATGCTACAATCTCACTGATGCGTAGCCCTGTACCATATAAAAGTCTAAGCAGACAGGGCATTATAAAGATTATTGAGTTCATCATTTTTCTCTGCACTCTGAGCCGGTCAGAAGCATTGAATAGAGCTGCTACCTCATTCTTTGAAAATATGTACGGGGTGAAGGAAGATTTCTGTTGTGGTAAACGAGGGATATAAGAACGTATTCCAATCTTGGATAAATGTGAAGACAACTGGCTGATGCACATGCATCTGTGATACCAATAGGAACTGGATTCATTGTTCCTTTGCATGCACCATTTTTCTGCAAGTTCTTTTGAAATACCCACTTTTGTTTCACCCATTTTCATGGTAAACCGATCGAAGATTGAGTATATGGTTTCTTCTGTTGAATATTTGAAGCCCAAGCTACGCTTAGAATCTATAAATTGTATTATGTATGGAGCGTAAATACCCCAAAACTGATGTTTATACATAATAGAAGCCTCCTTTCTGTGAGTAAAATCTGGGGGATACAGCAGGAACTTCTAACATACATTGCCTGAGGGATGTTAAATCTATACGTAGATAAAACTTCGTTGATTCGATGTTCTCATGTCCAAGCACTTCTGATATCACTGGCAAAGTTGTATGTGTTTCCAAAAGACGCCCAGCTAAGCTGTGACGCAGCGCGTGTGGCCCATGTTTCCTTTGTTTGGTATTGATATCGGTTTTAGCAAATGAGTTTCGAACAATTTGGGCAATACCTGATGAACTAATAGGATTAAACGGAGACCGTGCACATAGAAAAACATACGTTTCATTTGATTCTGGCCTACCGTATTTTAAATAATCAATGATCGCATTTCCTACTTCAGATAGAAGTGGAAGTTCGATTTTTCTTCCTGTCTTGATCTGAGTCAAATCGATAGAGTTTCGTTCCCATAGGATATTCTTGAACTTAATATTGGCAATATCAAAAGCACGTAATCCAAGTCTTGCTGCTACCAAGATAACTGCATAATTACGTTTTCCTGTGGCACAGCTTGTATCCACTGACGCAATTAATTTCTCGATTTCCTTTTTGGTGTACACCGAGGGCATTGTTGTTTGCGACTTATAGTTATCTTTAGGTATCATACATGAAATATCCATGTTAAGCACCTGTTGATTGTACAGATATTTAAAAAAGCTTCTCAATACTCGTAAGGCTATATGTGCTAAAGCCATCGTTTTCGTATTAATAGTTTTGACGTAATTTAGTATATGTAATTGATTGACACCATTAATGGATATGACATTGTTTTGTTTGAGAAAGCACAGAAATATAGAAAGATGTTGCTCATACTCATCGATCGTATGCTGTGCTAATCTTTGTGAAGTCTTAAAAACAACATATTTAACCATTAATTGCCGATTGGGCCTTCAAAATCAGTTGCCTCTTTCCCGCGCTGAATGGTGCCTGTTTCAATAAACTCGATAAGTGTAGTAATCGCCCTTACAGTATCTTTCTCGTCTTTAGAAAACGTCCAATAATCACGACGGTTATACTTCTCAATCAGAAAGTCTTTGCAAACAGCAGAATCAACAAATTCAATAGAATGAGCTTCCATGTGGCGTTTTAGCCTTAGCCACAGACTGTTGTAATGTTTTAAGGTGCCGTCTGCCCGATTGAATTTTTCTTTCAAGCACTTTTTTACTTGTGAAGTTAATTCTTCAAGTGTTTTCTGTTCTTTTTCCATAACCTGATCTATTTAAAATTATGTGGCAATAGCGCCACTTAAACAAAAATAGACTCAAATATTATGGAAAGTAATTACGGATG
>JAJRQN010000196.1 GCA_024280235.1 Bacteroidota bacterium
CTTTTTATTATCGATGAAGAACAAAAATTCGGGGTGTCGGCGAAGGAGAAAATCAGGCAAATGAAAGTACATGTGGATACGCTGACACTGACCGCTACGCCTATTCCGCGTACGTTGCAGTTTTCGCTCATGGGCGCCCGCGACCTTTCCATTATCAACACGGCGCCCCCCAACCGTTATCCCGTGCAAACCGAGTTGCGATCTTTTAATCCACACACCATCCGCGATGCCATCCGGTACGAGATATCCCGTGGCGGACAGGTCTTTTTTCTCCACAACCGCGTGCAAAACATTATGCACGTACATGACATGTTAAAGAAATTTATCCCGGATGCCCGCATTGCCATTGCTCACGGACAAATGGAAGGCCATAAACTTGAAAAAGTGATGCTCGATTTTGTGGAAGGTCTTTACGATGTACTGCTCGCCACCACTATCATCGAATCGGGGCTGGATATTCCCAACGCTAACACCATTATTATCAACGATGCGCAGAATTACGGCCTCAGCGATTTACATCAACTACGGGGACGGGTGGGTCGTTCCAACAAAAAGGCATTTTGTTATCTGCTGACACCACCGTTGGCCTCCTTGCCGCAGGATGCCCGCAAACGGTTGAAAGCCATTACCGAATATGCCGATTTGGGCAGTGGTTTTAACATTGCCATGCGCGATTTGGATATTCGTGGGGCGGGCAACATTCTTGGTGCCGAACAAAGTGGGTTTATCTCCGAGATAGGCATCGAAATGTATCAGAAAATATTGGATGAAGCACTGCTCGAATTGAAAGAAACGGAGTTTCAGGATTTGTTTGCCAAAGAAAACAAAGAGAAAGAATTTGTGCGCGAATGTCAGCTGGAAACTGACTTGGAGATTTTTATTCCGGCCGATTATGTGGGAAACGCTATCGAAAGACTAAATCTCTACAAAGAACTTGACGGCATTAAAACGGAAGAAGCCCTGATGGCCTTCCGGCAGAGGCTGAAAGACCGTTTCGGGCCGTTGCCCAAAGCCACCGAAGACCTGCTTGATGCGTTGCGGTTACGCCGGCAGGCACAACATCTCGGTTTTGAAAAGCTGATATTGAAATTCAACAAAATGACAGGTGTTTTCACCGGCAGTGATGAGACCGATTTTTTCCAAACGGAACTGTTTGGTCACATCCTTGAAACCCTTAAACAACATCCGGACTGCTGTGAAATTAAGGAGAAAAAAGAGAAGCTGACACTAATTTTTGAGAAGGTGGGGAGTGTGAAAGAGGCACTGGAAAGTGTCAACATGTTAAAAGGTTGAATTTCCGTATTGGGCACGCGTTGCAAATGCGTGCCCAATACGGAAAGATTATAAAGTAAAATTAGATACAAGCATCCTGTAAAAAAAGTATTTCACTTTGTCATCTGGAAGGTTCTAAAATTTTTATTATTCTAATCAGGCTGTCTGCCAATATTTGTTGTTCCATTTTTCCGGGATGGCCCGGAGTTTTTTTGTATGGGACAAAAAGTGTATGTATTTTTTTATCATTTAACTGTTTCACTGCTTGTTGTACATACCCTGGCCAGGGAGAACCTTTTCGTGTGATGTCCATATTACCCAGCATACAGATAATTTGAGCTTTGGGATAGTGCTGTCTGATTTTTAATACAAATTGTTTGTAAGCGTTGACAATAAATTGGGGAGACGGTGGTGTGGAGCCGAATCTTTTTTTAAACTCGATAAACTCAGGCTGATGGACAATCCACGAATCATTTTGGAACAAATTGATAATTGCAATGTCAGGAATGTATTTTGAAAAATCCCATCGGCTTGCAGAATCCGAAGGATTCAATCTGTCGTACATTTCGGGCATAATCAGCGGAAACCAGCTAACCATGATACCAATGCCGCTTTTGCAAATACAACGGTAGTTGGCGTTAAAATAGCGGGCAGTAATGTACGCATAGCTATCATAATTGTTGGTAAAAACATTGTCGGGATGGCTATGTGAAGGCGCATCGTCCACAGCATATCCGGCGGTTATTGAGTTTCCATAAAATTCCAAACTGAGTCTTTTGCCATCGGGTGGCCTTACTAATTGCAGCGTGCCTTTAAGCCGGAAACCATAAAACCGGGTATTGCCTTCGCTCCACTCGGTACGCTTGAAAATTTCAATAGAATGTTTTCCTTCTGAAAGATTAGCGGCCAGTAGATAGTACTGTTTTGTCGTATCAGGATGTAAAATTCCAGCCAGGTGGTTATCAAGAATTATGTTGTAATAATTCTTACCCTTCTCATCCTTTAAACAGACAGAAACCGAGCCTTGACCTTTGACAAATATTTTGGCTGATGTCCCCGGCCAGTAAAAGACAGCAGATTGTCCGGAGGCATCTATCCTCCCCTGATAAACAATGTTTTGACTGCTGAATGAAATTACCGTTCCAACAGGGTTGTTGTTTGCTAATTTGTTGTGACATCCGTTTGTTAATAGAGTAATAGCAATGCCGGTTAGTAAAACGGGATTTAGCAATTTTGTGAAGAAATTTGCATTAAATATTTTCATTTGTCTTTACTTTTATTGAAAACAATTTTTGTGAAAAATTAAAGGACGTAACCTTTAGAAAATGACAAAACAATCACACTGGCGCGCATTTGTAATGCGTGCCTTCCTTCCCATACCTTGTTTTCAATCAATCTTCTCAATTTCCAATAGTCCTTGTTCACCACAATAATCAATGGCTGAACTATAACAATAATCCCCCTTACTATGCTCGAAAGCTGTTCATTTCCCTGTGTGCTCGATATTAAATGCAGGTGACCTGGCACAATACACCACGCATGGATGACCAGCCCTTTTTCCTTTTGGCAATACTCTAATGAATTTAATACCAGATCACAATACTCCTTTCTTGTAAACAAATCTATCCAGCCCACTATGGTTGGCGTTATAAAATAAACACTTTCTTCATTGTAAAATTTATACTTCTCTGACATAGCACAAAAATATGAAAACAAAACATCTATGGGTAACTAAAATATACTAAAGCACACATTACAAATGTGCGCTAATGGGATTTTATTTTTCTGTTGGAGTTTTTGAAGGTAGAGATAATGGCAAGCGTTGCAAACGCGCGCCATTACCAGATAAAGCTTACTCACCGGCTTTCTTTTTTCCAGTTCAACTGGTATCCCACACTCCACTCAATAAATTCGGAAACCTGAAAATTAAAAGCTCTCAGGTTAAAACCGAAAGTAACATGATGAGCTAATGTGTATTTAAAGCCAATACGTTGATAAAAAGTAGGTGTATGGTTATAACACCACTTCCGGTAAACATAAATTCCAGGTTGAAAAACCAGCGAAAACGGACCAATAACCAGTTCGTAGGAAGGATAAAAGCTGATGCTCATTCCGTAAACAAAAGAGGTTGGAACAATGAGAAACCTCCCTTTCTCCACAATGATCTGTGCATTCCGGAGGCCATCGTAAGTAATAGCCGCTCCGACCCCGAATTTTGATTTCCGACTGATCTGCCAATTAAAAGTAGTACGGAAGCCCACGATTTGAAAATAGACACCGCGGTAGTCGGATCGAGTGTTTACTTTCACCGAATCCAGCATAACAACATTTTTTATTCCTGCAAAAGCAGTAAATTCCAGACTTTTAATTTTTGGGGACGGAGGGAGCGGGACTTTTTTCATTTCCGGGAGGCCATGTACATGATATCGAAATTCGATCCGTGGATCAAGCGTATTTAATCCGTAATTGGGTACCTTAATGGCTCCGTTGGAGAAATGGGCTACACCCACATTCAGTTCGGCTTCCCAGTTGGGCAAAAATTGATACCTTATTCCATCTCCCGCATGAAAAATCACGGTTCTTTCTGCCCCTATGGCTATATTGTATTGATTGTTGATGAGGTTATAATGTTTCCAGTTGCCCGCAAGCCCGAGGTCGATCTCATAACCTAAAGATAACTTTTTCCAGCGGACAAAAGGTCCATTAATGAACCCATAAATGGAAATTGGAGTTCCCATCTCTTTTTTGTCGAAAAAATCACCAACCAATATACCAATGCCGAGATAAGGGTATCCGTAATCCTGATACCATGGGTTTTTTTCGGTTTTTGTGTTTTGGAACATAATGCGGGTAGAAAAGATCTCGTACTTATCTATGGGAGTGTGTTTTTTGTTTATTCCTTCTACAAATTTATCCGAAGGAAAAATATAACCAAAGCCGTACATCAGTCCCAAAGAATATTTTGTTTTTGATTTTTTCGTTGTAGGGATGCTGTCTTGAGAATAGGCAAAAAAAGTCATACACAGAAAAGAGAAAAATAGAATGCCCGAGATGATCTTACGAATATTTCGGTACTTCCTTCCGGATTTCAAATTCTTCCTTGCTTCTTTTTGTTTCATCTTTCTCCGTTTTATATATCTTTCAGACGACAAAAATAATAGGAAAACGAAAAGGAAGCAAGTACACGCTTACTTATTTTTATTATTTTTTAACAATGGAAAAAGCAACCCCCGAAACGAAATTTAGTGTCTGCATTTGACTTGTCTTTTATTCATCTGTAACATACTGGAAATCACAGGGTAAAATATCCTGTTCATAATCCTTAAAAAGAAAAACAGGAATCATCGCGAATGGTTTGGGAAACCATTTATATTTGAACCCCGATAGAGGAAGAATATTATTCGGCAAAACA
>JAJRQN010000197.1 GCA_024280235.1 Bacteroidota bacterium
ACTTCGGACAAGGACAATTGATTGCCGGTTTTGAGAATAATCTGCTGGGACTGTATCCGGGAGATGCGTTTGATTTTGTTATTCCGGCAGATCAGGCTTACGGCCCAAAAGATTCCTATGCCATTTTTGATATTCCCAAAGATACTTTTGCTGTTGAAGGGAAAATTGACGACAACATTATTCAAATTGGCAATACTTTTCCTATGCGCGACAACGATGGTAACCGCCATGTAGGAAAAATCATTCAGATTAATGAAGAGACGGTAACCATGGACTTTAACCATCCCCTTGCCGGGCAGGATTTGCATTTCATGGGGAAAATTCTAAAGGTTTTCGATTCCGAAAATTAAATTTTATGGGGCAAAAGTGTGTGCATTGTGGGGAAGATTGCGGTAAAAATCCTGTAATATGGAATGAAGAACCGTTTTGCTGCTATGGTTGTAAAACCGTTTACCAGATACTGAACGAAAACAAATTAGATAAATATTACGAAATTCGGCCTATGTCGGGTATTAAAATCGACAAGGAAGGATTGGGCGACAAGTATGCCTATCTTGATAACGAAGAGATTGCCGCTGGTCTGATGGAGTTTTCTGATGGCGGTTATAGTAAAGTAACCCTTTTCATTCCCACTATCCATTGTGCCTCATGTATTTGGTTGCTGGAGAATCTGCATACGCTGGATGCCGGTATCATCCGGTCATCGGTGAATTTTCCAAAAAAACAGGTAAGTATTACTTTTAAGGAGAAAGAAATTTCGCTGCGAAGCATTGTGGAAATGCTTGTTTCCATTCATTATGTGCCGGAAATTAGCAGTAAACGACAGGAAGTGAGCAACAGTGGAAAATCGGAACGCAACCTACTGATAAAGATTGGTATTGCCGGCTTCAGCCTGATGAATGTGATGCTTTATAATTTTCCGGAATATCTTCCCGGTGGCAACCAGCTCTCTCCTGAGTTCATTCGATTCTTCGGCTGGATGAGCATGTTGCTCGCTGTTCCTGTGGTCTTTTACAGCGCTGGTGATTATTATCTTTCAGCTTATAAAGCACTGAAACATAAAATGATAAATATCGATCTACCCATTTCCATCGGTATTTTTACTCTGTTTTTTCAAAGTGTTTTCGATGTGGTAACAGGGCAGGGAATAGGTTACATTGACTCACTCACAGGGTTGGTTTTCTTTCTTCTCGTTGGGAAATGGTACCAGAGTAAAACTTACCGGGCGCTTTCTTTTGAACGCGATTACAAATCCTATTTTCCTGTGGCCGTAACTCTATTTGACAAAAATGACCGGCGCACGATCATTCCTCTTGCCAATTTAAAAAAAGAGGACGAAATGCTTATCCGCAATAGGGAACTTATTCCTGCTGATGCTGAATTGCTCAGCGAATCCGCCAATATCGATTATGCTTTTGTTACAGGTGAGGCTCTCCCCGTGGAAAAGAAAAAAGGCGACATGATTTTTGCCGGTGGGCGACAGGTGGGCAGCTCTATCCGTTTGAGGGTATTGAAAAGTGTTGAACAAAGTTACCTGACACAACTTTGGAATCAGGATACTGCAAGGCAGAGCGAAACTTCACATTTGGATAAGACTATAAATAAAGTGAGCGAATATTTTACGGTTGCGGTACTTGTCATAGCTTCTTTGGCTGGTGTTTACTGGCTTTTCAACAACTCATCGCTGGCACTTTTTGCCTTTACATCAGTATTGATTATTGCATGTCCCTGTGCTTTGGCGCTCACCATCCCTTTTACTTTCGGTGGTACCATGCGTGCTTTTGGGCGCAAAGGTTTCTACATTAAAAATACCGCCGTCATCGAAAATCTGAATAAAATTGATACGGTGGTTTTTGACAAAACAGGAACCATCACCTTGGGGCACAGTATGAAAGCTAACTTTATTGGTCAGGTGCTTACCAAAAGACAACGGCGTATGATAAAAGCACTCACTTCGCATTCGACACATCCGCTCAGCCAAAGTATTTTTCACTCTTTGGAGGGCGATACTTTGCCGGAAGTGGAGGCTTTTCAGGAAATTCCCGCTATGGGCATTAGCGGTATTATTGATGGAATGCGGGTGAATATTGGTTCCAAAACATTTGTAATGGGAACAAAGTCGGGTGGCGATGTGGCAACACATGTATATGTTTTTATTGATGAGTGTGTTGCAGGATATTTTCAAATAGAAAACCAATATCGCCCGGGCCTTCAGCAGGTTGTTGATAACTTAAAAAAACGGACAAATCTTTACCTCCTTTCCGGAGACAACGATGCAGAAAGTGCCAATATAAAAAGAATATTCGGCCAGCAAACCGGGCTGCTCTTTAACCAAAGCCCGACTGACAAACGCGATTTTATTAAAAAGCTTAAAGAGCAGGGGAAAACCGTTTTGATGATTGGCGATGGACTGAACGATGCCGGCGCACTTCTTGAAAGCCAGGTGGGAATTACTGTTGCCGATGATATTTATAATTTTTCGCCTGCCTGCGATGGCATTATCGAAGCCCGGCAGTTTGGCCGGTTGCATCGCTTTATCGGTTTTACAAACAAAGCCATGAATATCGTCTATATCAGCTTTTCTATCTCTTTTCTTTATAATGTTGTCGGCATAGGTTTTGCCGTTCAGGGGCACCTCTCACCGTTAGTAGCCGCTATCCTTATGCCCATCAGTTCAATAAGTGTTGTTGCTTTTGCCAGCCTTTCCATAAAAATTTTATCAAAAGATATTCACTGATTAACAAATTGATTAACAGTGTCTTAGGCTTTTTAAGTTAAAAATAGTTAATTAGGTACATTTGTTTATAAAAAAATTATTTTACTTTTGACACATCTTCTATTTCTGAACCTAAATACCGAAATGTCTGTTATTATTGTTTTAGTTATCATTGGTGTGATAGTAGCCGGTGGCTTTTTGGTCGCTTTTGTCTGGGCTGTACGAAGCGGACAGTATGATGACACATACTCTCCCGCTGTGCGTATGTTGTTTGATGACACGCATCCCGTTGACACACCTGTAGAACAACTCAGCAGGAAAGAAACGGAAAAATCAAAAACCAAAAAATAATATTCAAAACCAATTAATCTACTACTTATGAGATTAGAAAAATTTACTTACGACAACAAGTTTACCAAACTCTTCATGTATGCCACTATTTTGTGGGGCTTCGTGGGGATGCTGGTTGGGCTTACGGCGGCATTTGACCTTATTTTTCCTGTTCTGAATGCGGGCATTCCATGGTTGACTTTTAGCCACATCCGTCCTCTGCATACCAATGCAGTGATTTTTGCTTTTGTGGGAAACGGAATTTTCACTGCCGTTTATTATGCCACACCACGGTTGCTTAAAACGCCCATGTATAGCAAAACACTGGGAGCCATTCATTTCTGGGGCTGGCAAACCATCATTGTTGCGGCTGCCATTACACTTCCTCTGGGGTTTACACAGTCAAAAGAATATGCCGAATTGATATGGCCTATTGATATTGCAGTTGTGGTTATCTGGGTGATTTTTGGTATCAACTTTTTTATGACACTCGTCAAAAGACGCATGGAACACATGTATGTGGCCATTTGGTTTTGGATAGCTACCTGGATCACAGTTGCTGTTCTTTATATTGTAAACAACTTACAGCTTCCCACCTCTTTTTTACATAGTTATCCGGTTTACGCCGGAATTCAGGATGCGTTGGTACAATGGTGGTACGGACATAATGCCGTAGCTTTTTTTCTCACAACGCCTTACCTCGGGTTGATGTATTATTTTGTTCCCAAAGCAGCCAACCGCCCCATCTACTCATATAAACTTTCGATCATTCACTTTTGGGCTTTGATTTTTATATACATATGGGCAGGTCCGCATCATTTGCTTTATTCTGCTCTTCCCGACTGGGTTCAGGCGTTGGGTGTAGTCTTTTCCATTATGCTGATTGCTCCATCATGGGGAGGTATGATCAACGGACTGCTCACACTGCGCGGTGCATGGGATAAAGTACGGAAAGACCCTGTGCTGAAGATGTTTGTGGTAGGCGTAACGGCTTACGGTATGTCCACCTTTGAAGGCCCTATGCTGGCGCTGAAATCCGTCAATGCGCTGAGCCATTTTACCGATTGGACCATTGCCCACGTTCACATCGGTACACTTGGATGGAACGGAATGCTGACATTTGGTATGATTTACTGGCTTGTTCCGCGGTTGTTTAACACAAAACTATATTCCAGAAGTCTGGCAAATCTGCATTTTTGGTTTGCCACACTCGGAATGTTATTTTTTGCTATTCCGCTCTATTTTGCCGGCTTTACGCAAAGCCTGATGTGGAAACAGTTTACCGATGCCGGTTACCTTGCTTATCCCAATTTCCTGGAAACCGTTACTCAGATTTTGCCCATGTATGCGCTAAGAGCTTTTGGAGGCTCGTTGTATTTCACAGGAGTCATCCTGTTCATTATTAATATCAGGAAGACAGTTGTAGCCGGAAAATTTGTTCGCTACGAAGAAGACCAGGCTCCGGCACGGGAAACTGTTGTCCATGGCGCAAAAGAAAATCTGCAATGGGGATGGCATCGTAAACTGGAAGGGAAAGCTGTTAAATTCTCAATATTTGCTTTCATTGCCATTCTTATTGGCGGTGCTGTGGAGATGATTCCCATGTTTATGGTCAAA
>JAJRQN010000198.1 GCA_024280235.1 Bacteroidota bacterium
CCGAAAACCGTATATCCACCATCCAAATGCGGCGTGCCGCCAAGGGTTTTGTAAGTTTCGCGTTCTTCTTTGGTAAAAACGTGGCCAGTGCTGGCACTCACCGCATCGAGATACTGATCATCCACCACTTGTCCCTGTACGATATAAAATTGAGAACCACTGGAACGCTTTTCGGGATTTACGTTATCGCCCATTCGGGCAGCAGCAAGCGCACCTTTTTTGTGAAAATGATTGGGATGGATTTCTGCCGGAAGCGTATAGCCGGGATCCGTGCGCCCATCTTTGTTTCCTCCTCCCTGAATCATAAAGTCTTTGATTACCCGATGAAATGTGGAGCCGTTGTACCAGCCTTCTTTAATCAACTTGATAAAATTATCGCGATACGCAGGCGTATCGTTGTACAAAACAGCCATCATTTCGCCGTATTTGGTATGAATGACGATAACTGTTTCCGGTTTTTTTGTCTGAGCCATAAGTGATAAACTTAAAAAAAGTCCAAAAATAAAGATGAAATTTTTCATTAGTAAAAAGCTTGTTTTACGGGGCAAAATTAGGAAAAAGAAAGATACGAAAAACAACAGAGAAAGCGTTGCGAAAGGTTACGACTGTTCCTGGCGTGCTTTAAGAAAACACTGGCGACAAAGAGGTTCGTAAACATCTGTTTCACCCAGTACAACAAGATTGTCATCTTTAACAGTCCGATGCGAATAGTTGGCAAGGTTACCACAGCGGATACAAATGGCATGTACTTTGGTAACATATTCAGCGGTAGCCAACAGTTTTGGAATCGGCCCGAACGGATGACCAAGATAATCCATATCAAGACCGGCCACAATGACCCGCTTACCGTTTTTTGCCAGCTCATTACACACCGACACAAGCTCTTCTCCAAAAAACTGAGCTTCATCAATGCCCACCACTTCAAAATCCTGTGCATAAAACAAGATTTGGGTAGCATTTTCCACCGGTGTGGACGAAACCGTTTTGGCGTCATGCGAAACCACGTCATTTTCATCATAACGTGTATCTACTGCCGGTTTGAAAATTTCCACTTTTTGTCGGGCAATACGCGCGCGATTCAGCCGCCGGATAAGCTCTTCGGTTTTTCCTGAGAACATAGAACCGCATATTACTTCTATCCAACCGGCACGACCTGAATTGTTTCGGTCTTTTTCGAGAAACATGAATTAAATGTTAATTTTCTTACTATTTTTGAAAGGACAAATTTAACCAAATCTATTTACTGTGCTCGTGAATAATCTTTTTGTTTTTTCAGGTTCTCTACATTAATGGTTATGTCAAAAGTTTTAAGCTGATAAAAAAGTATATTATGGATAATGTTTCGTCGTTAAATCAGATAAAAATCGCTTTGGAGGCATTGCTTATCCAAACGGAAAGGATGGAAAAAGGAGAACAGCCGTTGCATCCTATTGACAAAGACCTGCTGTTGGAAAAAACACGGACACTGTATGAGCAAATGATGGCACTGGAGTATGCCGGCAAGGAAGAAAAAGCACCCGAATTGGCGCCGACACAGGAAGAAGAAGCTCCTGTTGATCAGGAAATAGCTGAAATGATTGTAGAAAAGGAAGAAAATGTTGCAGAAACAGATACAATCGAAAGCATAGAGACCGCTGAACATAAATCTGAAAAAATGATTCCGGAGCCGGAAGATAATCCTGAAGCAGCAGAAATTTCGGTAGCAGAAGAAAAAACACCGGAGCCGATATCCGAAGAGGAACTTATTGAAGAAAAACATGTTCCGGTTGAAAAAACAGAAAAGCCTGCCGAACCACCCAAAATAACATTGGACCTTTTTTCGGAAGCGCCTCCCGAAACTTTAGGCGACACACTCACGTCTGCCGAAAAACCAGCTGTGGCAGACAGCCTGCAAAAAAACAGCATCAATGATCTGAGAGAAGCTATTGGTATTAATGATAAGTTTCTGTTTATCAATGAGCTATTCAACGGCGATTTGGAGCGCTATAACAAAGTAGTCGATGAGTTGAACAGCTTTTCAGGACTTTCCGGTGCTCAGACTTATCTTGCCGAATTACAGGTGCAATATCAGTGGAATGAAAACGGTTTGGCTTATCAAAAGCTGAATGTTTTATTGGAAAGAAAATTTAACTGAAAACTTTTCGGAGATGGCCAAACTTTATCTCGTTCCCACACCCATCGGCAACCTTGAGGATATCACTCTGCGGGCGTTGCGCATTTTGAAAGAAGTTTCGTTGATTCTTGCCGAAGATACACGCACAACCGGAAATCTGCTAAAGCATTATGACATACAAAACAGGATGCAGGCTTATCATATCCACAACGAACATAAGGCTTTGGAAAATATTGTGCAGCGGCTGTCCGATGGAGAAGAAATGGCGCTGGTAAGCGATGCCGGTACGCCTTCGGTTTCCGATCCTGGCTTTTTGCTGGTACGTGAATGTTTGAAAAACGGTATTCCGGTGGAAACGCTGCCGGGAGCCACGGCATTCGTGCCGGCACTGGTAAATTCGGGATTTCCTTCCGACAGATTTTTTTTTGAAGGTTTCCTGCCCCATAAAAAAGGCCGCCAGACCCGGCTGAAAGAGCTTGCCCGATTGTCGCATACTTTAATTATTTACGAATCCCCTCACCGGCTGGTTAAAACACTGGAGCAGCTATCTGAATTTCTCGGCCCGGAACGCCCTGTTTCTGTTTCCCGCGAACTGACCAAAATTCACGAAGAAACCATTCGCGGAACCCTGGCCGAAGTGTGTCGGTTTTTTAAAGAAAAAACAGTGAAAGGTGAAATTGTGATTGTGGTGGGACAAATGGGTAATTTGTAATCCCAAGTACTGTATCCGTTTGCATCATGGTTGCAATTTATTAATTTTGCTTAAAAAATTTTTGGTTATGAACACACTATATCCGTTAAAATTTCAACCCGTTTTCAAAGACAAAATCTGGGGCGGACATAAGATAAAAGAAGTCCTTGGAATGGATTACGGAAAACTGCCCAACTGCGGTGAAGTCTGGGTTGTTTCGGGTATAGCGGAAAGCCCCACCTTAGTAAAAAACGGCTTCCTTAGTGGTAACGAACTCAATGAACTGGTGAGCGTTTATATGGGCGATCTAGTGGGTGATGACGTGTATGAGAAATTCGGCGATGAGTTTCCATTGCTTATAAAGTATATCGATGCCAACGACTGGCTTTCCATCCAGGTGCATCCGGATGATGAGCTGGCTGCCAAACGTAAAACAGGTCGTGGAAAAACAGAAATGTGGTACATCATAGAAGCCGAAAAAGAGTCAGAACTCATTAGCGGGTTTAGTAAAAAGATCAACAGAGAAATATATCAGAAATATTTGAAGGAAAGCAGGTTAAAGGAAATTCTCAACTTCGAAAAAGTGGAAAAAGGCGATGTGTTTTTTCTTCCTGCCGGACGTGTTCATTCTCTCGGCCCCGGTATTTTGCTTGCCGAAATTCAGCAGACTTCTGACACAACCTACCGTATTTACGACTGGGATCGTATTGATGCCAGCGGCATGAAAAGAGAACTTCATACTCAACAGGCACTGGATGCCATTGATTTTGAGTTAGCCGATGAATACAAAACCCGGTACAAACCTGAGAAAAACAAAACAGTCCCCTTAGTGCAATGCCCGCAATTTACCACCAACCTGTTGGCATACGACCAGCCCGTTAAGAAAGATTTTGAAGAACTTGATTCCTTTGTCATTTACATGGGTATAGAAGGAAAATCACAATTGAAATGGGAGGGTGGTAAAGAGGAAATATCTATGGGTGAAGCCATTGTCATCCCAAACATTATTAACAACATCGAGTTAAAGCCCATGGGAAATGCCAAATTACTTGAAATTTATCTAACTTAGACCCAAATTGTTACACTCGTGAAATGTTTTCAAACAGATAAAAAAGAGAGTTTTTCTTCAAGGATAAAACGGTTTGGTTTCAATATCTTCCCGGCTTACCATTGTTACGGAGGAAAAGTCAGGTTTATCTCCGACGACTGTAAAGAGATACATGTATCCGTTCGGCTGACACTGAAAACACGAAATTATGTGGGTACGGTTTTTGGCGGCAGCTCCTATGGCGCACTGGATCCGATGTATATGATTCAATTTATTCAAGTACTTGGAAACAAATATGTTGTATGGGACAAAGAGGCGACAGTAAAATTCATTCGCCCCATCAGTAAACGTGTTTGTGCCCGCTTTCTCATCACAGACAAAATGATTACGGAAGTAAAAGATACGGTGGCAAAACAGAAAGAGATGACACTGACACTACCTGTTTGGTTTGAAGACAAAGAGGGGAAAAAATATGTGGAAGTGGACAAAAAGATTTACATCGCCGACAAAGCATTTTATAATGAAAAAAGAAGGCGGAAAGCCCGATAACTTTCTTAGGGCTTGAAACGAAATAGCCTAACGGTTTCGACTTGTTATTTCACGCTTTTTCTTCGTTGCAAAAGTTTTAAATAAACCGTAGCTATTCGCAACTTTTGCGCCTTGAAAGCCCGCAAAATTGCTTTGTCAATTCCTGCCACTTTATTTCGTTACAAACCCTTAGTCTTTCATCCACTCGAAAAGCCGGTAATGCTCGCCATTCATGCCGAGTTTAGTGTACACTTCAATGGCACGGGCATTGGTTTTGTCCACGTATAGCCGTATGCCGGCCACCTGTCCGTCGCGGTTAGCCCAATCTTTGATATGCGCATACATTTTTTTGTAAACACCCTGTTTCCGGTATTCGGAAAGGATGTAAACCGATTGTATCCAGAGTACCCATTTGTTGCGCCAGTCGCTCCACTCAAAAGTAATAAGCAGTGAGCCGATAACCCGATTATCATCTTCAGCGATGAAATATTTACCTTTTTCCGGGTCGCGTAACACGTGGGATACACCCTCGTTTAATATTTCATGGTTAAGTTGCAGGTTTTCGGTCTCGTAAGCCATTTTCATCTGAAAATCAGCAATGAAAGAGGCATCTTCTTCGTTGGCAATTCTGATTTGTACCATGTTTTTGTATAATTTTGTCAAATAAAAATTCAAAGATATAAATCTCTTGTAAATTTATGAGCGATCCTCTGAAACATGAATGTGGCATTGCGCTGGTACGACTGCTGAAACCACTGGAATTTTATCGTGGCAAATACGGTACTTCGCTGTATGGCCTGCAGAAATTGCATCTGCTTATGCAGAAACAACACAACCGCGGACAGGATGGGGCCGGCATGGCTTGTGTAAAATTTGACTTGCCGCCGGGGCAGAAATATATCAACCGTATTCGCTCCAACAGTGCCACACCTATAAAAACCATATTTGACAAGGTGTACAAAGAGCTGGAATTTGTTCGCAGCCAACGTCCCGACCGGCTGGATGATGTGATGTGGCTGAAAAACCATGTAGCTTTTACCGGCGAGCTTTTTCTGGGCCATCTGCGTTATGGAACTTATGGCGGCAATGAGGTGAAAAATCTTCATCCGCTCAAGCGTGCCAACAACTGGAAAACACGTAATCTGTTGCTCGCCGGCAATTTCAACATGACCAACAATGACGAACTGCTGGATCATTTGATAGAATTGGGACAATACCCGCAGGAGACGTCGGACACCATCACGGTACTGGAAAAAATCGGGCATTTTCTGGATGAAGAAAACGAACGGCTATACCGCCAATTGAAAAAGCACGGGGTTTCCAAAAAAGAAGCTACCGCCGAAATCATCCAAAATATTGATTTACTTCCCATTTTGCGCGAATCGGCCAAACGGTGGGACGGTGGCTATGTCATTGGCGGGCTGCTGGGACATGGCGATGCATTTGTGATGCGCGACCCGGCCGGCATTCGTCCTGCTTTTTATTACGCCGATGACGAAATAGTGGTGGCAGCTTCAGAACGGCCTGTGATACAAACAGCACTGAACATTCCCATCGAAAAAATCAGGGAAGTAGAACCCGGCCATGCGCTGATTATAAGAAAAAACGGCACTCTCAGAGATGAAGTTTTCATGGAACCTTTGCCGAAAAAAGCTTGTTCGTTCGAGCGGATTTATTTCTCCCGTGGCACCGACCGCGATATTTATCTCGAAAGAAAAATGCTGGGAAAAATGCTGGGCGATTCTGTCCTGAAAGCCATTGATTATGATTTGAAAAATACGGTTTTTTCGTACATTCCTAATACGGCTTCCGTGGCTTTTCAGGGACTGGTGGAGCAGCTGAATGAGTTTTCTGCCGAACAAATAAAGCAAAAAGTTTTGGCTGAGCAGGGAACTCTTTCCAGAGAACGTTTAAATGTGATTTTTTCGAACCGTCCGCGCATCGAAACTATTGCTGTGAAAGATGCCAAACTGCGCACTTTTATCACTACCGACAACCAGCGTAACGACCTCGTGGCACATGTGTATGACGTAACCTACGGCATTGTCCGTAATAACATCGATACGCTGGTGGTGCTGGACGATTCCATTGTACGCGGCACCACACTTAAACAGAGTATTATCCGTATTCTTGACCGGTTGCATCCCAAAAAAATTCTGATTGTATCCTCGGCACCGCAAATCCGTTATCCGGATTGTTATGGTATCGATATGGCCAGGCTTAGTGACTTTGTGGCTTTCAGGGCAGCCATTGCACTGTTGAAAGAGCACCACATGGAAAACGTGATCAACGAAGTATATGTCCGTGCCAAAGCACAGGAGAATCTGCCTAAAGAACAGGTTATCAATCCGGTAACAGCTATTTACAAACCGTTTACACCGCAACAGATTTCGGATAAGATTGCGCAGCTCGTTACTTCGCCGGAGGTTAAAGCCGAAGTTGGAGTTATTTACCAAAGCATTGAAAATCTGCACGATGCTATTCCCCATCACAAAGGCGACTGGTATTTTACAGGCGATTATCCCACACCGGGCGGAAACAAAGTGGTAAATCGCGCTTTTATCAACTATGTGGAAGGAAGGAAAGAAAGAGCGTATTGAGTAAGGTATATTCAGGTTGCTATTTAAAATACTTCATAAATCCACTTCGCTTTGACTTATTTAGGAATTTTCTAATTTTACAATCTAAGTCTTATTTTTTTATGCAAATTTATAAATTCTAATCCCATGAAACAATTCTTTACTCTTATTCTGTTCCTTCTTGCAGGGATATCAGCATCCGCCTGCACCAACATTATGGTAACCCGTGGTGCTTCAGTGGATGGTAGCACTTTTCTGGTCTATCTCAACGATGGCGAATGGCTTTATCATCTAAATACCACGCCGGCTGCCGACCACAACATCCTCGATTCTCTAACTTACACCAGCCTTTCGGGGAAAAAATACAAAATCGCTCAGGTGGCACATACCTACGCCATAGTGGGATTTCAAATCAACCAATACCAACTTGCCATAGGCGAAACCACTTTTACCGGTCGTACGGAGCTGTGGGACAAAACCAAACCACTGAAATACTGGGATCTGATGCGGCTGGCACTGCTCCGGGCCAAAACAGCCCGCGAAGCCATCAAAGTGATGACTTCACTCGTGGAGAAATACGGTTACGGCAGTGAAGGTGAATCGTTTTCCATTGCCGACCCCAATGAGGCATGGCTGCTGGAAATGATTGGAACCGGTGGCAAAGGCGGTGCCATTTGGGTAGCACGCCGGGTACCGGATGGTATGATAACGGCACACGCCAACCATTCACGCATTGGTACTTTTCCCTTGCATGATCCGGAAAACTGTCTTTATTCAAAAAATATTATCAAATTTGCTAAGAAAAAAGGCTATTGGAATCCGAAATCAGGGCAGCCGTTTGCTTTTAACAATGCGTACGACCCACCTTCTCCGGCGCATTTAAAATATACCGAAACCCGCGTATGGAGTATTTTCCGGCGGGCAGCCCCTTCGCAACATTTCTCCATGGATTATAACCGGGGCGTTCCCGGAGCCAAACGTTATCCGCTGTTTATCAAGCCCGACAAAAAACTGCGTTTGCAGGATGTTTTTGCTCTGGTACGCGACCATTACGAAGGCACCCCTCTCGACATGACAAAAGGCCCTGATGCCGGCCCGTTTGGCGATCCCAACCGTGTACGTCCGCTGGAATGGAAAACCGATTCGGCCGACTATTCATGGGAGAGACCCATCTCTACATACAACACGGCTTTTTCGTTCGTAGCCCAGCTTCGCAATTTTTTGCCCGACGATGTGGGTGGCCTCATATGGTTTGGCGAAGACGACACTTATACCAATTGCTATTTCCCCATATATTGCTGCGTTACCGATGTGGCCGAGCCGTATAAAGTGGGAGACATCAACCATTACTCACCAAAATCTGCCTGGTGGGTTTTTAATTTTGCCGCCAACTATGCTAACACCCGTTATGATCTTATCTCGAAAGACATCCGGAAAGTGCAACACAGGCTGGAAAGTAAATTTATCCATCAGCAGGATTCCATCGAAAAAATCGCTTTACAAAAAAAGGGATCAGCCCGGATAGCCTTTCTGACAAATTATTCCAGGGCCATGGGAAATTTAGTTTATCAACGCTGGGTAGAGCTTGGTAACGAATTAGTTACCAGGTACAACGATGGTTATGTAAAGGAAAACGGTTACATTAAAGCGGTTCCTTATCCAAAAGCCTGGCGCAATTTTATCATCCGGCAAAATCCGGAAAAACACAGGATTCAGAGATGGAAATAGAAAAATAGTTAACCGCTTACCTGTGTTGAAAATTGTAGACAAATGTATCTTAAACAGGGTTTGCTGAAAAGCTCAGATGTGCGTCAGATTTGGATTTTGTGAAGTGAAGATGTATCCATATACTTCGAGATGAACAAGATACAAAGATGGCGTGCAGCTGAGCAGTATAAATTTTGAAATTGCGACTATAGGAGACTTCTAATAATTTATACATAATTTAAGCGTTTTCAGCAGGCCCTAAACAAAAAACAGCGCTACCCCCATCACACTCAACACAGCACCGGCAGCTTCCGCAAGAGTAACTTTTTGTTTATACAAAAGTACGGAAGGCAGGATGATAAAAACCGGAACCATCGCCATAAGGGTAGAAGCAATGCCAACATCGGTATGCTGCACTGCAAGCAACGAGAAAGAGACACCCAAAAAAGGACCGAAAAAAGAGCCTAACACAATACGTTTCAGCGCCGGCTTGTTAGAAAAAGTCATGCGCACATTTTTCCATCGTCCGAGCAGACTAATAATAATTGTAAAACCCACAATCGCTACAATCGCCCTGATTTGTGTGGAAGCAAAAGCATTGTAATCCCCCATACCATATTTACTTAACACAATGCCACCTCCCTGTCCCATAGCTCCGATAAAAGCATAAATCAATCCCCGGATGGGAAACTTCAATTTAATTTTCTTCCCGCCATCTGGTTTGTTCCAAATGGCAATGGAGATTCCGGCCAGGACAAATAACATCCCCAGCAAACCAAGCAGGGTCATGGTCTCCCCCAACACAATCCAACCGAGCAGAGCGGCCAGCGGCGGTGCCAAAGTCATGATTAGCATGGCTATACGCGAGCCGATAATAGGATAGGACGAAAATAAGAAATAATCGCCGATGATAAATCCTACCACTCCTGATATACCCAGCCAAATCCAGTTATGCGCACTGGCATCCGTGG
This sequence comes from Bacteroidota bacterium, assembly GCA_024280235.1. Lineage (GTDB taxonomy): Bacteria > Bacteroidota > Bacteroidia > Bacteroidales > F082 > Sulfidibacterium. The sequence continues at coordinate 9,638 of JAJRQN010000198.1, forward strand.
GAAACACAAGCCCCCGTGTAAAGAAAGACAAAAGGCTTAAAAAGAGTACGGCCAACAACAA
>JAJRQN010000199.1 GCA_024280235.1 Bacteroidota bacterium
AGTTTTTTCATTCATACAAAAGCAAACCAATCTAATATTTATACCGGATTGTGCATGTTGAGATACTGTATTCGAGAAGCAATTTTCTTCCGACTTCCGGCTTCTGACCTCTGACCACCTGCAATAATAATTACATAATACATCAATCTTCCACTAAATTCGCAGTAGAACCAATTTAATCTTATCCAAAATCTTTTATCAAAACCGCTATTCCCCTCCGCCGGAGGGGAATTCAATCCGGCAATGGAAAAACAGCACGTTTTGGGATAAAATCTTTTGTGTTGACCGGAATAGGATTTTTGAAAATTTTTTATAGCCCATATTTCAAAATTTTATTTCATAACAATACCTTAGCCTAAAAAAAGCGTTTCACCTGTGGAACGCTTTTTTTGTATCTTGCAAGAACCTTTAGCTATATCTAATGCATTGGAAAGCTGCCATAGAAAGTTTTTTGACTGATAAGTTTAGAAAACCGGTTCAAATCAGTTCGGTAAACGCTGTCGGGGGTGGCTCCATAAATTCGACTTACGGTTTGGATACCAATGTGGGAAAACTTTTCGGCAAACTAAATTCGGCATCACTTTATTCCGGAATGTTTGGCTGTTAGCTGAGGCTGGAAAATATTTTTATCAAACATTTTTTTAAACAAATCATTCATTATCTTTGGCAATGTATTCTGCAAAATACCTTTTATGAAACATATTTTAATCAGCGACCGTATTTTTCGGATAACTTTGTTTACCGCGGCGAGCATTATTATCATTGCCGGCATGATGATGGCTGAGTCGTTTATCACTCTTATGCTGTTGGCACTATTTATTAGTATTATCGGAGTCCATCCGGTTTCCTGGCTTGACAAGAAAAAGGTTCCGCACTGGCTTTCTGTTGTTATTGTTTTGCTGGGTTTTCTGATTATCATCTCAGGCCTAAGTGGCATTATCGGCAGTTCGGTTAGTAGTTTCACTGCCCATCTCGGGAAATATGAATCCCGTTTAAGTGGGATATTGGCATCTATTAATCAGGAATTTAGTCAGTATGGCATCAACCTTTCTACCGACCGGCTGACAAAAATGTTTGACCCGGCCAAGATTCTTGATTTTACCGCTTCCACCTTAGGGCAACTTGGAAACGTGATGAGTAACACCGCTTTAATATTTTTTATTGTCCTTTTCATTTTACTTGAAATGAACAGCATTGCTTTGAAAGCCAAAATTTTCGGAGCCACATCTTCGGAAAGGTCACTTATGAACCTTTCCCGTATTGAAAAAAGTGTTCGTCATTATCTCGTCATCAAGACTTTCGTTAGTTTATTGACAGGAATATTAATTGCTTTTTCGCTCTGGATTATTGGCGTGGAATATGCCGTGTTGTGGGGACTGATTGCCTTTATGCTCAACTACATTCCCAATATCGGCTCTATTATTGCTGCCATTCCTGCCGTACTTTTCGCATGGATTCAACTGGGGTTTGGCCCTGCCATTTGGGCATTGATAGCATTTGCCGTAGTAAATTTGTTTATTGGATATCTGGTGGAACCCCGAGTAATGGGAAAAGGAATGGGGCTTTCCGTGCTGGTGGTTTTCCTCTCGTTGATTGTGTGGGGATATGTGCTGGTAATTGTAGGTATGTTTCTTTCGGTTCCGCTTACCATGACCCTGAAAATTATTCTGGAATATAATGAAAGTACACGGCCTCTTGCCGCATGGCTGGGAACGGATGAAGATGCACTGAAACTGATTAACAAAAAAGAAGGTGATTCTTTCTGATACTCTTCGGAGGGAATAAAACCATCTCTTGTTTCTATCTTTTTTCTCAGTATTTTTGCTTTTTCATTTGAATTTAATTTTTTTAAAGTTATGGAATTGGCTGAAGACAACGCCAGGTCGCTCAATTTTATTGAAACCATCATTGAGGAAGACCTGAAGGATAAAAAAAATAACAGGAAAATACACTTTCGCTTTCCCCCCGAACCCAATGGCTATCTGCACATTGGCCATGCCAAATCCATCTGTCTGAATTTCGGGCTGGCTGAGAAATATAATGGTTTATGTAATCTGCGTTTTGACGATACCAATCCGGCAAAAGAGGATGTGGAATACGTCGATTCCATCAAAGAAGATATTCAATGGCTGGGATTTCAGTGGAACGATGAGCCACTGTACGCTTCAAACTATTTTGACCAGCTTTATACATGGGCTGTGCAAATGATAAAACAGGGAAATGCTTATGTGGATGAGCAGTCGCAGGAAGAGATCAGCCGGCAAAAAGGTGTTCCGACACGACCCGGAGAAGAAAGTGCTTACCGCAACCGCCCGGCAGAAGAGAATCTGGTACTCTTTGAGAAGATGAAAAACGGAGAAGTGCCCGATGGTGCCATGGTTTTGCGGGCCAAAATAAATATGAGTTCGCCCAACATGCATATGCGTGATCCGATTATGTACAGAGTTTTACATGCCGAACATCATCGCACCGGCAACAAATGGAACATCTATCCCATGTACGATTTTGCTCATGGCCAGTCTGATTATATTGAAGGGATTACGCACTCGTTGTGTACACTGGAATTTGAGATTCACAGGCCATTGTACGACTGGTTTTTGGATCAGATTGCCGAAGCAGGACGTCCGCGTCCGCGACAGATAGAGTTTGCCCGGTTGAACCTGAGCTATACGGTAATGAGCAAACGTAAACTACTGGAGATGGTAGAACAGAGGTTGGTTTCGGGCTGGGACGACCCGCGTATGCCTACCATTTCGGGTTTGCGACGCAGAGGTTATACGCCTGAAGCTATTCGCGAATTTGCCGACCGTATCGGCATTGCCAAACGCGACAATGTGATTGATGTGGGACTTTTGGAATTTAGCGTGCGCGAACATCTGAATAAAATTACGCCGCGTGTTTTCGGCGTTTTAGATCCGGTGAAGGTAATCATTACCAACTATCCGGAAGATAAAGAGGAGATGCTGGAACTTATTAATAATCCGGAAGATGAAACTGCAGGAAAGCGTCTGGTTCCTTTCTCCCACGAGCTTTACATTGAACGCAATGATTTTATGGAAGAGCCGCCACGGAAATTCTTCCGGCTGGGACCGGGACGCGAAGTACGGTTGAAAGGTGCTTACATTGTTATGTGTGAAGACTACAAAAAAGACGATAGCGGAAACATTACCGAAATTTATTGTACTTACGATCCTGAATCAAAAAGTGGCAGCACAGGCTCACAGCGAAAGGTAAAAGGTACGCTACACTGGGTCTCGGTACAACATGCTGTGGATGCAGAAGTTCGTCTTTACGACCGCCTTTTCCTCGACGAAGATCCGGCAGGACACAAAGAGCATGATTTTAAAGAGTTTCTGAATCCGGACTCGCTGAAAATATTGCAAAACTGTAAGTTAGAGCCTTCGTTGCAAACCGTTCAGCCAGGCGATAAATTTCAGTTTCAGCGTATCGGCTATTTTTGTGTGGACAAAGAGAGCCGTCCGGAACATTTGGTTTTTAACCGGACAGTGGCACTGCGTGACAGTTGGAAGAAGAAAGGGAGAAGTTGAGTTGGGACAGAGGGATTGAAAAACGAATGGACCGGAGGGCTGAAAGATTTTATAAAAGAGTGAAGTTAGGAAAATGATAGTAATGTGATAATCTTAATGTTTGTTCAAATATTCAACAATGATTCAAGTGCTTTGCATCCCAATCCTGAAAAATCGTGTGGGTTAGCTTGCAAAGTGTGATTTTCCGAGTTTCACTTTTGATTGACAAAGAGAAGATAAACGATTTAAAAATTGATAATTTTTTAGTAGTTTAACAAAATTATGTAAACTTGATTTTTTCAAGTCAAAAACATGACAGCGAGAACAGATTTTTGAGTAAATACTAATAAAAATTACTATTATGCAAAAAAATATTTATCAAATTCAGGTTGCTTTAAAAAATTCCAAACCGAAGATTTGGCGGCGGGTTTTAATACCTTCCGACACCCTTTTGTCCGACTTCCATTTCCTTATTCAAATTGTAATGGGTTGGGAAAATGCTCATTTACATCAATTTATCAAAGGCCGGACTTATTACACTTAAAAAATGGAAGACGATGATTTTTGGGAAATGAGTGATAATGTGGATTACAAAGGGATAAAAGTTTCCGACCTGCTAAAAAAGGAAAAAGACAAAATAGTGTATGAATACGATTTTGGCGATGGCTGGCAACACGATGTTATTCTCGAAAAAATTTTACCAGTTGACAAAAAAATAAAATATCCGGTTTGTGTGAAAGGAAAAATGAATTGTCCACCTGAGGATTGTGGCGGCATTTGGGGATATTATGAACTACTGGAGATATTAGCCAATCCCAAACATCCGGAGTATAATGGATGGTTTGAATGGATGGGGGAAGAGAAATTTGATCCGGAATATTTTGATTTGGAAGAAGTGAACGGATTGCTGCGGCGGAATTTTTAAAACCGGTAACCGATACGCAACAAAATATTCAACATCCACTCGCTATAGGAATACCAATAGGTTTTATCTTTAAAATAAAAACTGTATCCCATACCAATTCCGGCTTCGTAGTTAAAGTGTTTGCCAATATTGCGGCGCATTCCCCACATGGGCGTAATCCATAACATGCTTTGTGATGATTCGTATTGATAATCGGAAATGACAAACCAGTCGGGCAAAAACCTGGTTTGCAAAGAGATAAAATTTCCGCTGTTACCGTCAATCCTTCTTGATGCAGCTTTTCGCTTTTTTAAATTATAATACCATCGGGGTTCAATCACAAACATGGGGGAAAGAACAAAATTTGCTTTTTTAAAAGAATCACCCGGGGCAAAATGGGTAATTTCCATGCCAACCTCAGTGCGTAAGGAAATTTGATTCCACAGCCTCATTTCATTATGTACCCAAATACCGAGAAAACCGGTTTGTATTCCGAAAATGGATTTTTCCACACGCACTGTTTTTGCCGGCGTGTTTTGTTTCGTGGTTTGTGCATTTACCATGAATGCCCATCCGCACAGGATTAGAATAAAGAATGTCTTTTTCATACGATGATTTTAAAGTGATACAACATGGAATTCAGCAGCGGAGAGAGGGCGTTGTCGATTTCTTTTGCAAAGAAAAAAAGAAAAAAGAAAGAAACAAAATATATTCTGACTTTTTTTCGGTTTTTAACATATGGAGGGTTGAAAATATTTATCACACAACACGATACATAATACCGAATCGGCAGAAAGAATTTCAAAACAAACACTAAAAGATTTTCTGATAACTACTCCTTATCCTCAGAAGTTGTGTGCGAAAGTTTGCCGGTTGGGATTTCGTGAATATTTCTCTGTGGCAGGGACGCTAAGTACTTCTTTACAACCACCTTTTCAATGACGAAGACCAGATTGTATTTGTTTTTCAGGCAAAATCAGGATTCAATATAAAAACGCCAGCCGCAATACCACTCCTCCGGATGCTTATCCGGCGGACAGGCGATCACTTCCGTTTTGATGCGGGAATCAATGGTTTGGGCAAAAGTAGTGTACTCGATGATTCCTCCTGTCTTACACGGATAATCCTGAAGTCCTTTACGCTTGCGGGCAGCCTGAACACGACATTCGTTCATGTAAAAATCTATGCTGTTTTCGGTTTCATTAGCAAACGATTGTATGTTTACCGTTCCATACAAACGATATGCCATAGCTTTTTTTAGTCCTGCAATCCCCGCTTTTTCAGGAAGATGCAGAATCTTCTTGATACGAAGTGCTTCATAAGGAGAAAAATGGCTCCAGGCGGCATCATTACACTTTTTGGCCAGTGTCATCCCTTCAGAGAATTCCACTGACTGGAACCAAACCCCATCGTTGGCCAGCCAGTTGACAGCAACAGCTTCACGTAAGGCATCCAACCGCGTATCATCCATTTCCAGAAGTGCTTTCGGTAATCCATCCTCCAACGAAAAGCCAAGTACTTTTGAAAACCGTTTCATTTGAATGGAGAAACTTTTCTGCCAGGCTTCCTCCATAATGGAAGCTGCACGCTCTTTGCCAAATGTTTCAACAACTTCAGCGTACCACATGGCGTAATGCACATAAGTACGTTGAAAAAAGTCAAATGTCAGTCGTAACTTGTCTTCTTTACTCAAATCTAATTTTTCCATATTCTGTTTTTATTTTGAATGATAAGGTTCTGCTCCACGGCGCACTTTTTCGTCAAAAGTATCTCTGTCGAGTTCTTCCGTATTTCCACAAATCGGACATTGACGGAAATAGGTTGTTTTCAGGGGAACCACAGGCAGAAAAAACAAAGTAATGAACTGCTGCTGTTTTTGCAGAATCCAATATGTATCATTGTTGCAACGAAAACAATGTTTCGTTGTGGTACAACGGAATTGTTTCTTTTTAGGTTGTGCGCCGGCAATAAAAATCATGGGATAAAAATACGAAAATCCGACACTACACGGTCTCTTTTCCCTCCCAACTGGAATATTGCAAATTTATCCGCATAATGAAGTAGTCAGTCTTTTGAAAAGGAGAAATTCACCAGGGCCTTTTACCACAGCCAGCCATCACAGCCGCAATTAAGAACTCCGCCCGGCGGGTTTGCAGGAAGACGGCGGGGTGAAGAATCTCCCCGCACAAGCCCTGAGGTTTGAATCCCCTTTTGCCTATGGTGCAGTGTTGTGGCGGGGAGACTTTTCGCCGGTGCTTACGCTTTTGCCTGCCTGAAACCGGCTCTGAGATAAACTGTCTTTTTGGGGGAAGGGGAGTTCTCTTCACTAACTCTTTTTGACTTTTCAATCCGGTTTAAGCTATATCGGCTTATTTCAACCACTTATGGATTACAAATCATGAACTTTTCAACCTTCGGATTGCAAATCCGAAGGAGCGGAGTAGGGAATTTACAAAAACCCCATCCCCTCGCCACAGCCCCTATTCAGAACCCTGCCGGGGTGGCTTGTGCGGCAAGGCAGGGTGAAGAATCTCCCCGCACAAGCCCTGAGGTTTGAATCCCCTTTTGCCTATGGTGCAGTGTTGTGGGGGGGGAGACTCTTCGCCGGTGCTTGCACTTATGCCTTCCTGAAGCCGGCTCTGAGATAAACTTTCATTTCGCTAACTCTTTTTGACTTTTCAATCCGGTTTAAGCTAAACGGCTTCTTTTCAACTTTTGGATTGCAAATACGAAGGAGCGGAGAAATAAATTGATTCAGCAATTTAAAATTACAGAATCCTGTCGAAAGCTCTTTTGGCTTGTCCAAAATCAGGGTTTGACAGGATTAACGCTGAAAACAGTAAAGGAATTTTATCCCCGCAGCGTTGCTGTCAGCCTTTGGGGATGAAGAAAAAGATCAAGCGCATCCGTAGCATTTTTACACACTACATCGGCGCTGTTTAGCGTGGCTACTGAAGTTCCTTCCGTTTGAATAAGTACAATACCCAAAGCCGCTTCGGCCAGCATCAGCCTGTCGTTACGGCCATTGCCAACAGCGGCGGTTTGTTCCGCCCCCAGCTTTTTAACATATTCTCGTTTGGCTTCCGCTTGTTTTTCTTTCGGTAAAATGGTCAACGAACAGGGAAGATTTTCCAACTCCTGTGCCGCCATCCCAAAAGTATCCGCCGTAATCACATGTAATTCAAAGGTATCGGCCAGGAGGATAAGTTTTTCGCCGATGCCGGGGAGCAACTTTCCGTCAACAGAGAGTGTTCCATTGTAATCAAAAACCAAATATTTGATTCTCAATTGTTTCCATCCGGTAATATTTAGCGTCCACATCTTACTAATGTTTAAAAAGCTTTATAATATCGTTTCCGTTGGCGAGAATCAGCAGTGTGAAAAGTATAACCATCCCCACAATTTGTGCATTCTCCAAAAATTTATCACTTGGTTTGCGACGGGCAATAATTTCGTAAAGCAGAAACAACACATGGCCGCCATCTAAAGCTGGAATAGGCAAAATATTCAAAATAGCCAGCATTATCGAAAGAAAAGCCGTCAGCCGCCAAAAACTTTCCCAGTGCCATACCGCCGGGAAAATATTGCCAATGGCAATGAATCCACCAACATTTTCATACGCTTTTACTTTAGGCGAAAAAATCAGTTTGAGCTGTTTCAGATAGTTTCCAATGCCTGACCACGTTCGTACAAATCCGGCAGGAATAGCCTGGAAGAAAGTGTACTTTTTTTTGTTCATTTGGAAAAACTCATTGAGATTAGATTGTGGATAAACGCCGATAAGCCCTGTGCTACCAAGATGGACAGGCAAATTCAGTGTATCGACCCCTCGCTTTACAATAAGGGTAATCTCCTGATTTTTATGTTTTTGTACAACTTCACGGAAAGCACTGAAGTAGAGAAGATATTTCCCGTTAATTCCGAGAATGGTATCCCCCACATGCAGACCGGCTTTTTCAGCTACAGAATTTTTAGCAAACTTTCCGGCCACAAACGGAATACGTGGCGAAAGAAAATAAAGAGGAGGCTTTTGTTTTATAATTTTGATCAGGCTCCCATTCGGAAAATGAATAACTACCTTTTGACCATTGCGAAGTACGGTAGCTGTCTGTACTTCGTTCAATACAATTTCAATGGGAATTTTCTGAAAGTTTTCAACCTGTTTCCCTCCTATGCTCAGGATTTTATCTCCGTTCCGAAAACCCATGTTATAAGAAAGACTATCGGTTACAACACCATACTTATTCACTTGTTGTGTAGGCAGATATTCCTCGCCAAAATAAGCCAACAGGCTAATATAAATCACTATGGCGAGCACCACATTCATGGTAACGCCACCCAGCATGATAATCAACCGTTGCCAGGCGGGTTTCGAGCGAAACTCCCATGGCTGCGGTGGCTTTTTCATCTGCTCTTTGTCCATGGACTCATCGATCATACCGGCGATTTTGACATAACCTCCCAACGGAAGCCAACCCATGCCATATTCAGTTCCCTTGTAATCAAATTTAAAAATGGAAAACCATGGATTAAAAAAGAGATAAAATTTCTCTACTTTGGTTTTGAAGATTTTAGCAGCAATAAAATGGCCAAACTCGTGAATAATCACCAGAATGGACAAACTCAGCAACAACTGCAATATTTTTATTAAAATTACCATATTTTTTTCAATAGTTTTTTATGAACTCTTTCGCTTTCATCCTGCAAAGTTTGTTTGTTTCAACATAATCTTCCAAAACAGGTTGCGCAACAAAAGGAAGGGAATCCATACATTTTTCAATTAACGTCGGAACTTGTAAAAATCCAATCTGTTTTTGAAGAAAGGCCTCCACAGCTATTTCGTTGGCTGCGTTGAGGATACAAGGCATATTTCCACCTTTTTCCATTGCCTCAAAAGCGAGTGCAAGGTTACGAAATTTTTTAATATCAGGTTTCCCGAAAGAGAGGCTTCCAAGTGCTGCGAGGTCAAGCCGCTGATAATTGTTCTCGAGCCGCCGGGGATAACTCATGGCAAACTGAATAGGAATGTTCATATCGGTAGCGGCAAGCAAAGCTTTCACCGAGCCATCGGAAAAATAAACCAGCGAGTGTATCACCGACTGCGGATGAATAAGGATTTCTATTTGTGAAGACTTCAACCCGAAAAGCCATCGGGCTTCGATGGCTTCAAGACCTTTATTCATAAGTGTAGCTGAGTCGATAGTGGTTTTATCGCCCATATTCCAGTTGGGATGACGAAGTGCTTCTTCGGGAGTAATTCCAGACAACGTTTCCTGACTCCGTTTCAAAAAAGGTCCGCCCGAAGCAGTCAGCACCACTTTTTCCACGGGGTTGTCAAACTCACCCATAAGGCACTGAAACACTGCCGAATGTTCCGAGTCAATCGGAATGACAGGAACATGGCTCTTCACGGCAGCCTGCATAATCAGATCCCCGGCCACCACGAGGGCCTCTTTGTTGGCGAGAGCGAGGGGTTTTTTATTTTTCAGCGTTGCAAGTATCGGCTTTAATGCTTCAAAACCAAGAATGGCCATCACCACGAGGTCGATACTACCCATTTCGGTTACCTGAGAAACTCCTTCTGCACCGGCATAAACTTTTACACCCTCTTCCTGCAGGGCATCGGCAACTTCTGTATAACGGTTTTCGTCGCCAATGACTACAACATTAGGCTGGAACTTTTTTGCCTGCTGTATTAACAAGGCAGCATTCCGGTTGGCTGTGAGCACCTCCACGCTAAAATACTCTTTTTGTGCCGCTATCACTTCCAGCGTTTGCACTCCAATGGAACCGGTTGATCCAAGTATGGCTATTTTTTTTATCATAAAACAGCTACCCTTTTTTCTAATTAAAATTGATGTAATTGGTTGGATTCACCGGATTACCATTATACCAAAGCTCAAAATGCAGGTGCGGGCCGGTGGTTATTTCGCCGGAGTTTCCGGCAATAGCAATAGGTTCGCCTGCTTTCACAAAATCGCCCTCATGTTTCAGTAAAACAGCATTATGTTTATAAACCGAGATAAGGTTTCCGGTATGCTGTATTACTATGACGTAACCCGTTTGCAGCGTCCAGGCAGCCATTATTACGGTTCCGTCCAGAACAGATTTAACAGCATCGTTGTGCGGAGCGACAATGTCGATACCATAATGTTTTTCTAACGGAGCAAATTTAGCAGTAATGATACCATTTAGCGGTTTAAAAAAATTCTGGTTATAAATTTGATTACTTCCCATCGTCTCCGGTATAACTTCATTGCGGGGAAACAGGTTAAATTTTGTCTGATTTTCAAAAGAAGCTCTTAAAGCACTATCCTGCGATGATCTATGGTCTGAAATGGTATCGTAATTAACAGACTGCTCCTCTGTTTCGGGTAGCGTCTCCAAAATATTTTTGTTTTCAATAATTCGCTTAATATTTTGGATATAAAGATTTTTTTGTTGCGCATCCACCATCAGCGAGTCGGCTATTTTGTTCAGATGATAGAGATTATCCTTTTGCTGAACATTGGGATAACCGGGAATATATTCTTTCAGCGGTGTATAGGCAATCACAAAAAATGTAAGGGCAACAAAGGTGATAGCCATGCTCAGCAGGAAGACAAACACCTGAACCCTGCTTAACCGGAAGCTGATGCGTTCTTCAAAAGTTGTTTCATTGAAAAGTACCAGTCGGTATTTATTCCGAAGCTTCCTGTACCATTTTTCTTTTTGCGGAGTTGTTTCCATTTCAAATAAAAATCTGCGCAAAGGTAAAAATAACCGTGGGATTGTGGGAGAGAAGAAT
>JAJRQN010000200.1 GCA_024280235.1 Bacteroidota bacterium
CCCATATAGCTGTCGCCCATGAGGTTGGGAAGCGAGAATTTCATTTGTGTGTTGCCCACCGCAATGAGATGATAAAACTCCGGATACTGTTTGGCCAGTCCGTACAAACACCAGGCACGGCTGAAATTCAATCCGTCCAAATGCACCATGGTGCCGTCTTTGCGGTCAGAAACCACTCCGGGTGCCCAGGTAAAGTTTTTGTCCGTCAGCTGCGGAAGAAATTTCTTCAGCCAGCTTTTAAAAGCCGCTTCCGGCAACACTTTGCGCATAATATCCACCTCTTCCAGTCCCGGCGACAGAAAATCATAACCGCTCGGTTCCCAGCGTAAAGGATAAGCACTGTCGGCCAGGAAAAAATCTTTGGCTCTTTTGGCAATGAGCCTTTCAAAAGCCGTATCGTGTACCGCTTTGGCGTAATCCATGGCGAAAGAAAGTCCGAAAGCGGTGTTGGTATGCGTTCCTACCCGAATGGGATAATGCAAACGGGGCAGATAATTTTTATAAAGGTTTACGATAACATCGGTTAACGGTTGCAGGTTTTGTTCCAGTTGGCGTGCCAACGGCGTGTGCCAGGTGTGTAATTCGGCCGATAATTTCAAAAGCCAGGCCCAACCGTATGTCCTTTCATACAGATGGTTCAGCTCCGGTTTAAAATAGGCGGCTTCACGAAGGATATTTTCTTTCGAAATTTGTTGTTTGAGCAATACCCTGAGCGTATCGGCTTCTTTCAAATGCGGAAATTCTTTAAGCAGTTTCACCAGCGACCAATGGCCATGCACTGCCGAATGCCAGTCGAAACAACCGTAAAAACAGGGATGCATTTGACGGGGCGATTGAAGGTCTTTGTCCGAGGTGAGTACTTCACCGGGCTTGTTGGGATACTCCTTATGAATACATTTTAAAGGCAGTTTCACCAGTTTTTCGGCTTCCTGCCGGGTGAGCCGAAGGGGTTTAACGCTCACCCTGTTTTTTTCTTTTCCCGGCATTGTTCCGGAATGACATCCGGCCAAGGCCAACATCACAAAAGAGAGTAAGATATATTTCATAAGCAAAAAATTTTATCTGTGTAAAATGTAAATTCACAATAATCCCGGAATCAACGCTTTTCTTCCCTCCGGATAATCCGGGAAATAACGATGATACCACCGGTGATGGTCCAGTGCCCGCGGGATGAGGTTGGCCGCCGTCCACAAAGCAAACGAAAATGCGGGCAGACACCAGCTCATCAGTGCCCATCCGCTCCATTCTATCATCTCTCCCAAAAGGTTGGGTGACGAAACTTTTTCGAATAATCCGCCATAAGGGATATAATAACCTTTTTTCCCTTCTTTTCGGAGATTTAAAAGGGCCTGATCGGAAGAGATGTTGATGTACATCCCGATGAGGAGCAAAACACTTCCCAAAATAAACTGCCAACTCCAAAACCATGAGACCGGATAGACAGGTGCCAGCCATCCAAACCAATAACCGTTGAAAAAACCGTTGGCAAAATTTAAGAAAAGTGCCAGCAGGACAATAGCCCAGGGCATCTGTTTTCCGTTTTCGCGCAAGCGGAAAGGGAAAATAAAAATCCGGTTGAAATAATGCAGCATGAACAAACCGTAAAAAACATAAACGGGTGCTGTTTTCTCCGCACTGCCACGGAAGAAAAACCAGGAAAATACGATGGCCACCGGCAGCTCCATCAAAAACCATCCCAGCCGGTTATTTACCATAGGTCCCCATGTATTGCGGGTATGCCGGCCATAAGGAACCGTAATGCGCAACAAAACGGGAAAGATGGCCACGGCCAAAGCTATCCAGACATACAACAGTTTATAGTAGAGTGTTTACGGAATCATCGGTCAAATGTAATGATGTTTTTTAAACCATTCCAGTGTGTCGGACACGGTTTCCTCTAACGGACGGGGAGAAAAGTCAAGAGCCTTGCGGGCTTTCTCATGGCTGATTTGCTTATTTGACAACCGGAGGATGGCCAGACTTTCGCGGGTGTACAACGGATGCTGTTTTTTCAGTTTGGCATAAACCGCCATAAAGGGGACGCCTGTGCGCGCCAGCCAAAAAGGGAAAACAGGCAGCCGGCATTTTTTCTTTCTGTGGGTGCAGATTATTTCGGCAAGGTGCTTAAGGCTTTGCCATTCGCCCGAAAGCAGATAGCGTTCGCCGGGCTTTCCTTTTTCCATAGCGTTTACAGCTGCTTGTGCCACATCGCGCACATCCACCCAGTTGTAACCTCCCGGAACCAGTCCCGGCAAGGTTCCTTTGTAAATCATTTGTATTACCTGTCCGAGATAGGAAGGTTTGAAATCGAACGGGCCGATGATGGCGGTAGGATTTAGTACGATTACCCGGAAATCAGGAGTGTTTTGTTCCAACACCCATTTTTCAGCAAGGGCTTTGGTTTTTTCATAAAACATTTCGGCCTGTAAAGCCAGCGGACGGGTTTCATCAACAACCTCATCCTGAGGTGTTTGTTTCAGGGCGTGAATCGAACTGAAATGGATAAAACGTTTCACCCCGGCTTCCCGGGCAGCAGTTGCCACGTTTTGGGTTCCCTCCACATTTATTTTATAAATTTTATCATAACTTTCGCCGTCGATTGACATTTCGGCAGCCAAATGAAAAACCACCTCACAGTCGTGGCAAAGTCTTTTCAATACTGCCATCTCTTCCAGGCCGCCATGCACCATCTCCACGTTTAAACCCCGCCATGCCCGACTGTCGGTATGCTCCAACACACGTACCTTATGATTTTGTTGCAACAGCATGCGTATCAAATTAGCCCCCACATGGCCGCCGGCACCGGTAACTGCTATTTTCATAAAAGGAATTTTGCGAAAGATAGGAAATTTTTGGTTGTGAGAAGTGCCGATTTTATGGCCTATGAATAAATTCACAGGAAGAAAAAACGAGCCGTCTGCAAGGCAGACTTTCCCGGAGTTTCGTTAAAGATAACCTAAAGTATAGCATTAAACTTCTGTTCAAAATCTTTTCCGGTTTTCACTTTTCAAACATCAAAAGTTCAGAAAACCCTTACCGGAAAAACATTCTGTATGTGGCTACTCCTTAATATTAACATA
>JAJRQN010000201.1 GCA_024280235.1 Bacteroidota bacterium
TCGAGCCCCGGACGAGTCACTTTCACGAAAAGCTGCTTCTTCTGAAGTGGCTTTTTTCGTTTAAAAAACGTAGTTCTGTGGGTAGAGCATCCCGACTTTTTTTGTCGGGAGGGTCCCGGGTTCGAGCCCCGGACGAGTCACAATAAAGTCCGGAAGTAACTTTCCGGACTTTTTTGTTTTAACGAAAGTCCTATCACCGGCGCGTGTTTGCAACGCGTATAAACTGCAATAACACAGCGATAAGGATTGTATTACTGAATGTAACGTAACCCTCTTTACAGGTCGGGATTTGCAATCCCGACTCTGTTAGCATAGCGATTTAAAATCGTTTCTTCCGGAATATTCGGGATTTTTGAAGGTAATAGTACGCGTTACAAACGCGCGCCATAGAGGGTTCAACTAATAAATCAGAGTACGACCCGTAAAAGGCCATACTTTCTTTCCCCTATCGATTTTTTAATAGATTTGTTAAATCAAAACACAAACAAAAAGTTGTATTTACGGCTTGGATTCAGAATCAGCTATTTCATTTTAACCAATAAAACCCTTATAATGAAAAAGATAGTTTTTGTTACGATAATGATAACGATAATGATGGCAGGTTGTTGTAAAGATTTTTACATAGAACCTGTTTCCGTAACCATATTAAAAGATAACAAATCCCTTTACGAACAGCAAATTTATCCAACTTTCTATTATATAGATGAAACCGGAAAAGAAAATATTCTTCAAACAATCAGATCAGATTCAGCAACATATATGATCAACCAAAGCTCTGATTTAAAAGAGCTGAGCTTTAAGCCCCGTGATATATTTATCAGATATTCCGGCTTATCGGGAACTGATACTTTGGAGATATTGCTCAACTACGCCTGCAACGAAAAAAGCAGGTGCAGCTGCAATGCTATTGTTTTAAAATATATGAAATATCATGGGGCGTTACTAAAGGACCATACAATTAGAAAACAGATCTCTTATCAGACAAAAAGCAGGGTTTAGCATATTAAATCATGTTAAAAATCGTGTTCATTATGTTGCCGATAGTGAGAAGATAGCCAATACTACAACATAATCAGTAACAAAGTCAAAAGTCCTGAGTTCGTATGTCGGACGAGCTACAACATTGCCCTGAATCTTTTTCCCTGAATTTTTCCCATGTGTCGTTGTCTCCTCATTTTTTGTTAATTTGCCCCAAATTAGAGATCATGGAAGAGACCATAAAAAACCTGAGGGCAAACGGCTTTAATGTTATTCCGGTTAAAAACATAACTGAAGCCGTGGAAATAGCCAAAAAGTTCTTTACCGGAGTCCACTCGGTCGGGCTGGGCGGTTCGGTTACAATACAGGAATCAGGATTACTCTCCTGGATGCGCAAGCAGACAAGTTTCCAACTTTTTGATCAATATGAAGAAGGTATTTCTATGGAAGAAAATGTGGAACGGCGCCGCAAAGGGCTTTTGGCCGATCTGTTTGTCGCCAGTTCCAATGCCATAACCAGTTCAGGCTACCTTGTCAATGTGGATGGTTCCGGAAATCGTGTGGCAGCTCAGGCTTACGGGCCGAAAAAGGTACTGCTTATTGTTGGGAAAAATAAAATTGTCCCGGACGTGGAAGCCGGCTTCCGGCGCATCGAAGAGATCGTTGCCCCGAAAAATGTGGAACGGGTCAACAAAAAAGCTTTCTCTCTGAAAAAAGAACAACGTTATACTGTCCAAAACATCCAAAGTGTTTTTGTAGTCATCAAAAAAACAGATGACAAAAACCGTATTACCCTGATTCTTGTGGATGAGGATCTGGGATTCTGAAAGTTTGAAGTGCACAATAGTTAATACTCAAATTTCTTACCTTAATTAGTGCCAGCAAGAAAACTCCATATTTTAGAAGGTGGTTGTCAGAAAACTTCACATGCTTAAACCTTCCCCAACGCATCCATCATTCCGCCTTTGTAAAGACTGCCCACGGGCAGCCGTTTCCCGGCAATGACCACACGGTTTTTTACTACGGTTTCTATCTTTGAAAGTGATACGATATACGACCGGTGAATACGTACAAACTGCTCCCTGGGCAGCTTTTTCAGAATGTTCTGCATGGAAATAAGCGGCATGACAAAGCGCTCTTTCATCACAATCTTCACATAATCTTTCATCCCTTCGATGTACAAAATATCATCATAAACCACTTTCACGATCTTAATTCCGTCCTTGACAAACATAAAATCGCGCGAAGTTTCGGTTGTGGTCGCATTTGATGAATGACGCTGGTGCATCGCATAAGCTTTGTTGACCGCTTTCAGAAATCGCTGATAAGCAAACGGCTTCACGAGATAATCCACCGCATCCAAATCAAACCCGCTCACGGCATAATTGCTGTAAGCCGTAGTGAAAATCACCATTGGTTTGTAATTCAACGATTCATAAAGCTGGATACCGTTGATATCAGGCATTTGAATGTCCAAAAAAATCAGGTCGATTCTCTCTTTTTGTAACGCTTCCAGCGCCTCATAACCATTTTTGCACGAAGCTTTCAGCTTTAGAAAAGGTACCTTTCCGGTAAATCCCATGAGAATATCCCGTGCCAGCGGCTCATCATCGACGACAATACAGTTCATCATGCTATTAATTTCAGTTGTAAATGTACGATAAACCGGCCATTGCTTTCGCGATAATTTAGATAATAATTTCCGGTATACAACAGGTCAAGCCGCTTGCGTACATTGGTAAGGCCGATACCCGAAGCCGAATCTTTGCTTGCGGCTTTCGAAATACTGTTCATCATATCGAAAGTAAGGGCCTTGCCTTCTACTTTCAATTTTATTTGTATGGCGACACCATCAGCATCCACGCCATGTTTAAAGCCGTTTTCGATGAACGGAATAAACAGCATGGGAGCGATATTTTTTCCGGCTACATCGCCCTCTACATCAAAAGTTACCCGTGCCTCTTCAGGCAGCCTGAGCTTTTGCAACTGGATATAATTCCGCAAATATTCCACCTCTTTTTCTAAGGCAACTTCCTCTTTTTCCGATTCATAAAGCATGTGCCGCATCAGATTGGACAGCTGCAGGACCGCATCCGGCGTCTTATCCGACTTTTTAATAGCGAGAGCATATATACCGTTAAGACTGTTAAACAGAAAATGAGGATTTACCTGCGATTTCAAAAACGACAATTCGGAAATAAGCTGTTGTTTTTCCATCTCTTTGCGCTCTTTTTCCTGCACATACCACTCCCGCGTTTCACGGGCTATGGTGCTAATAAAAAAGCCCATCATAATAATGACCACGGTACCGGCATTTTCAACATGGCGATGTCGCTCGCGCCGCCTTTCCATACGCATCAAGGTTTCTGCCTGAATCGGTTTATGGTTGTCCATCCGACTAATAGCATATTTCTCACGGACTTTTTGCATCACAAAATCATTCACATAATAAGAAAACACAAGTGCAACCAATACGGCAAGCGAAAACAACACCTGTTTCTTGTGCAACAACAGCCGGGGAACCAGTACGAAATAATTCAGATAGAAAAAAAACAAAACTAACACAAAATGCAGGTTTCTTTTCATCATAAAAACCGACCCGGCAGGCGCTTCAAACAGCAAATCAGGTAAAAAATAAACAACTATCCAAGCCAGCACATGTAAAGTAGGCGTCAGGTATTTCCGAAAATTCATAACAGCTATTTTTAGCGAAAATACAGATATAACGCATTGTTACGGCATTACTTATGCAAAACATATAAAATAATCGACCAAACGTCAAATCCATCCGACAGAAAACCGGATAAAACTTTCAAAAGACAAAGTATTAAAATCCATCGCAGAGACTACTCAATTTTTTCCTGTAAATTTATTCATAGGCTGTTCACCGGCATTCGTTATCTTTGCCCGTAAATTTTTAACCAAACCTATTATTCGTGAAAAAAATATCATTTCTTTTGTTGCTTACAGCCATTTTTCTAAGCGCTTGCCGGCAACCCGTTAAAAATAAAACGACCATGAGAAAAAATCCTTTGCTCGGAACTTTTAACACACCCTTTGGCGTTCCACCCTTTAGCAAAATCAAAAATTCCGACTATCAGGAAGCTTTTGAAAAAGGTATCGCACAGCAAAATACAGAAATTGAAAAAATCGTCAACAGCCCGAAAGCCCCGACTTTTGCCAACACGGTGGAAGCCCTCGAAGAAAGCGGCCATTTACTGAAACGTACTAACACTATTTTCGAGGACATCCTGTCGGCCAATACCAACGACACCCTGCAGAAAATCGCCAAGGAAGAGGCACCCGTACTTTCAGCTCATTGGGATAACATCCTTATGAATAAAAAACTTTTCGAGCGTATTGATAAAGTTTATCAACAAAAAGGTAACCTGAAGCTGACCACCGAACAAAACACGCTGCTGGAGAAAACCTACAAACGCTTTGTCCGCGGTGGCGCCAAACTCTCCGAAGCCAATAAGAAAAAGCTGAAAGAGATCAACGGTAAGCTGAGTGTCTTTTCCCTGCAATTCGGCGACAATGTACTGGCAGACAACAACGCGTTCA
>JAJRQN010000202.1 GCA_024280235.1 Bacteroidota bacterium
GGGCAAGCGAGACTTGGGCCGTGCAAAACAAACCGAAACTCCCTAACCGGCGTGCGAATGTTTCGCGTGCCTTGCCGGTGTCAAACTCAGGTTAACAGGTCTTCTAAAACAGGATAAGACTATTTTGTATGTTACAACCTATAGAATCTATGTTGTTTTGTAGGTTGTAACCTTAAATTTTATATCTTTGCTTCATGGAAAGATTACGAACAAAATATCTGCGACTGTTAGCTACTGTTGATACGCGTAAAAAAAGATTTCTTTTTAACAAAATTAACTGGTCTGACCGGCTAATCATCATCAAAGGGCAAAGAGGCACTGGTAAAACAACCTTGCTGCTTCAATACATTAAGACTACCTTCAAAGACACCACGGAAACCCTTTATATATCTTTGAACGACATCTATTTTTCCAATAATTCGTTATCCGGTTTGGCTGAAGAATTTGTTACGGATGGAGGCCGGTTTTTGTTTATTGACGAAGTACACAGGTATAAAAACTGGTCGGAGGAGTTAAAAAATATTTATGACTTTTACCCTGAGTTACATCTGATTGTAACCGGGTCTTCGGCGCTGGCTTTTTATATTAACAAAGCTGATTTGGGTCGAAGAGCTTCCGTATATGAACTTCCCGAACTCTCTTTTAGAGAATATCTGAATTTTGCTTACGATACTGCATTTGAAGTGTTTGATTTTGAGGATATTTTGAAAAATCACGAAAAGTTTGCCCTGGAAATTAATGCACAGATAAAAAGCGTGAAACTTTTCAGGGAATATCTTCAATCGGGAGCTTATCCTTTTTTTTTGGAGGGTAGGGAAAAATACCCGGAAAAGTTGGAAGCTGTCATGGACACAGTAATTGAAAGTGATATACCGGCTCTGGAAAATATCAGCTTTGAAAGCCGGATAAAACTGAAAAAATTGCTTTTACTGATGGCGTCAACTTCGCCGTTTAAATTGAATATAAGTGAATTAAGCAGAAAAATACAAACTTCAAGAGATATGCTTACAAAATATCTCGAACTCTTAAATAAAGCCGGCGTCATTAAATTTCTTTCCACAGAAGGGATAGGTTATACTTTAATACGGAAACCGGATAAGATTTATTTCAGCAACTCAAACTTAATCCATGCCATTCATAATCCTGTCAATACAGGAACCGTTCGTGAGACTTTCTTTTTAAATCAGCTCTCTGTTCATCACAATGTTGCTTATCCCAAAACAGGGGATTTTTTTGTTGACAAGAAATATACTTTTGAAGTGGGTGGAAAAGGGAAGTCATCGAATCAAATCAAGTTGTTGAAAAATGCCTTTCTTGCGATAGATGAAACGGCCTATGGTTATAAAAATAAAATACCACTGTGGCTGTTTGGATTTTTGTATTGAAATGGCTTCATCGCCTGAGGCGAGATTCGGTACAAACCCGAATGAGCGCAGGAGCAGTAGAGAAGTAAATCATTATCTCCTTCACGCCTTCAAAAAAAGACAGTTTGACCCGGAAGCCCCGGGTAGTAGGATTTGTAATTCGCTTTTCAGACAGGAAATACAAACGCATCCCGGTGTTTGAAATTCAGCAAACCACAACCCCCTGTAACAAATTATCCCTTATCTTCGTCATAGTATTA
The DNA here is from genome assembly GCA_024280235.1 of Bacteroidota bacterium. GTDB lineage: Bacteria > Bacteroidota > Bacteroidia > Bacteroidales > F082 > Sulfidibacterium. The sequence continues at coordinate 1,625 of JAJRQN010000202.1, forward strand.
ATGACAGCATATCTACCCTTTGCATGAACACAAGTGAATACAACCGTTGTGTGGATGAGGTGGCTGACGGGCTTTATCGTTTTCTGTTGAAGAACACGAAAGAACGTGAGCTGGCAAAAGATATGGTGCAGGAAGCTTTTTTGCGGTTGTGGGAAAGACATAAAGAAGTTGGAGCAGAAAAAGGAAAATCGTGGCTTTTCACCACGGCTTATCGTGCCATGATTGATTATTTCAGGAAAAATAATCGAATGGAAACACTGGAAACATCAAAACACAACACCGGAAGTGCGGAACACGGCTATTCCGATTTAAAGGAAATACTGAACAAAGCCGTAGAACAGCTTCCCGAAATGCAACGCTCGGTAATCCTGATGCGTGATTACGAAGGCTATTCTTATCGTGAGATTGGTGAAATTACCGGATTGAACGAAAGCCAGGTGAAAGTCTATATTTTCAGGGCGCGTCTGTTTTTGAAAAAATTTATCGGGAAACCCGAAGTGGTAATATAAAAATGAAAGTTAACAGGGAAAATTACGGCCGGTTCATCATCGATTATTATGATGGACAGCTCTCTTCGGAAGAGCAAAGGGAGCTTATGCTTTTCTTTGAGCAAAATCCGGAGCTGAAAAGTGGATTTGAAGACTTTCAGGAGATCAAAATATTACCGGTCGATTCCGTCGAATTTCCGGATAAACAAGCACTCAAAAAACCTGTAATTAAAGATTATGCAGATATTACCGGAGACAACTTTTCAGGGTATTTTGTTCTATATCAGGATGATGAGCTGACTAATAAAGAACGGCAGTCTGTAGAAATTTTCCTGCAACAAAACCCGCATCTGCAGGAAGAATTGCGGCAATTTGGTTTGTCGAAAGTTGCCCCGGATGAGTCCGTTGTATTTGAAAATAAAGAACGACTCAAAAAACACCGGATAATTCCTCTGATGCGTATTGCCGTAATGGCTGTGGCTGCCGCTTTGATACTTTTCTTTGGCATACGATTTTTCTTAACTCCACCGAGACAAAAAACAGAAAGCAGACAGCTTGCCGTAGAAAGTATTCCGTTAAAAACTATGGGAATCGCCGTTGCTGAAATTCCTCCCCGGCTTATTCGGAAAAATATACCCGGTGCTGTGCATAAAACAAAGACTATTGCAAAGAGTGTACCGATGATGTTACAGAAACCTGTTGAAATGATGGCTTCTGCTGATATCTACATGCCATTGAAGAGAAAAAAAGATTATGCTCCGCTTCTTTTTCCTAATATAAAGGCACAAGAAGAAATTATAGCGCTTTCTTCTCCTGTGGTGGTCGAACAACCCAAACGATCCGGTTTTCTGAATCAGACCATTGGAAAACCATTTTCCCGGCTTGCTGCTGTTTTCGCTTTGCAAAAGAGGAAAAGAAAACTAACCGGAACACACGACAAAGGTTTTGTGAGAGTACTCCAACGGGGTGTTGATGCCATGAATGTGCTGACAGATAATGACATGGTCATGGTAAAAACCTATGATGCTAATGGCAACCTGATTGATTACCAGCTGCTAAGTGATAATTTCAGCATCCACAAACCGGTAAAAGAGGGGCAAAACAGATAAGCCTGTCTTGCCAATGGCACTTTACAGAATGTTTAATGTTGATTTCTACCGGCAGGTCGTCTCTTCCGGAACTAAAAAAACATAACGATTATTTGTTGATCAACGAATTGATATTCAATAATATATGTTGGTGTGGTAGCTGTTTTATTATGGGTAACTTCCTTGTGATATCATACTTGGTAGCCAAGAAAAGAAGAGATTCAGAAATGCCGTGGCTACGAGATGTTTCATTTTGGTTAGAACAGAGAGAAAACCTATTGTCCCGTTTTATATACTTTTTTGCATTGTCAATAAATAAAACACCAAAATTCACATTAAAATTGGTAGTCATACTACCAAAATTCACGTTAAAATTGGTATTAGTGAGGAATTTTTTCTATCTTTGACAAAACTTTAACCCACATTGCAGCTAAAAATCTGCAATTCTTTGATTTCAAGATGAGTCATTTTTTAAAATTTCCTCAGGTAGGACTACAGATTTTTTCCTATGGAAGGGAACATATTTGAGTCCACTCCGAAAAGTAAATACGTTCATAAACATCTGAAAACAAGTAATATATTTGTTTGATGCTAAAAATAATTTACTTATCTTAGCAACGCATTATTAATGTAATTGTATATGTTTAAGAAATCATCAAAATCAA
>JAJRQN010000203.1 GCA_024280235.1 Bacteroidota bacterium
CCGATGCCATAAACCGGCTTTTATCAATTCCTTCTCGTCTGTGGCAAAATGATTTATGTCGCCATCATATATAATCTCGTGATTTTCGGAAAGCACGATAACCCGTTCGGCAATTTCTTTTGCCAGCTCCATGTTGTGAAGTGCCATGATAAGGGTTGAATCCAAAGAATTCAGGAAGTCAATAAGCCAACCGGTAGCCTTCGGATCCAGCGAAGAAAACGGCTCGTCCAAAAGTAAAAGTCCTGGCTCTAAAATAAGAATCGAAGCCAGTGCAACCCGTTGTTTTTCACCTCCGCTCAGCTTTACGGGAGATTTGTCCAGCAGCCCCGACAAATTTAATTTCTCAGCCCAATAGTTAATCTTTTCATCTAAGTTCCTTTGCTGAAGTTGTTTTAATCCAAAAGATAACTCTTCGTAAACCGTTGGGTTAAAAAGCATTACATCGGGGTTCTGAAACAACAGGCCCACCGAAGTCCGGAATATTTTCTTGAAATCTTTATCTATTAAACTTTGTTTTGTGAGTTTATGTCCCTCAAACAATATTTCGCCTTTTTGTGGGAAAATCAATCCGTCCAAAAGTTTTAGCAAGGATGTTTTTCCGCTCCCGTTAACACCGAATAAAGCAATTTTTTCGCCTTTCGACACAGAGAAACCTGCATCTTTCAGCACCCATTCTTTTGTGTATTTAAAAGAAATATTTTTTACTTCAATCATATTATTGTCCTTGAATTTACTGCCTGCATGATCTCTTTTGAATTTTCAATTGATTTCTTTATAAACAGGCTAATCTGGTATCCCAGAATGTGATATGAATTCAATAAGGTAATTTTCTTTACTATTCTGCTGTCCAATGCCTGTTTCATTTGCTGGTAAGTTGTCAGGTAATTCGTAATCTGACTGTAAGCGAGTGTTAAGGTATAACTTATAAATGGCGAAAAGCTAAAAATGGCAAACAGATTCAATTTTTTCCCGACAAGCAAAGTAAAATATAAGATGGTGAATGTGCGTAAATTAAAAACTATCAGGGTCGGGTAATTTTTAGTAATTATGAAATATACTGAGGACAAAAGGTTAAAAACCAATATGGCTGCTAATGTTCTCCATAATAACCTGAAAAAATCTTTTCCCGAAAGCAACAAGGCGATAATTAGAAAGGAGGAGATAAAGTAGAGGTTCGAAGATACGACAACGGCAAAAATGACAAGCAGATAATTAACAAAGAATAATTTGTCAAAAAGAATATTTCTTTTACGTGAGAAAAGATAAAAGATAAAAGTCGTAATGAAAATGGATAGAATAGCCGAAAGATAATAGGAAGCCACGGAGCTGATTCCGGGTAAAGAGTAGCCGGATAAGGGCGCAGAATAAAATGCCGAAAAGTGTTTTATTCCCTGCGGGATAAATCCCAGACTTTCATGAAAGAAGCTCAGATTCCATTCGCCCCATGCCGGGTTTTCTGTTATTATCCCCAAAGGTACCAGCAGTATTATGAGTAAAATCACAAAGAAAAACAGAAAAATATCGGAGTTTTCTTTTTTAACCCTGATGGTTTTATAGCCCTGCCCGATATCAAAATATCGTTTAAAATAGGAAACCCCAAACAGGGTAAAAATGCCTTCTGCAATCCCAAAAAACAGCATGTGAGAACCCACAATAGCAGGCAGGGTGATTTTCAGGCCATAGGGAAAATAAACGGGGACTCCACTGGCACTTTTGGCAATGTATGGCTCTATGCCGAGAACTATGGCGACAACAACCGAAGCCAATACAATGCTTACCCAACCGGAAAAGAAGTAGTTTAGTTTTTCGGAAACTTTATTTTTAAGCAGTTTATATGTGTAGTATCCTGAAAATGAGGCGACATATCCCATGGCCATTGCATTAATAGCATAAGTTGTGATGCCTCCATCGCCAAACAGTAATGCCTGCAATAAGAGTACAAAACATATTGCCATAAACCCTGCCCACGGGCCGAAAATAATTGCAATTAGCGCAGCGCCAAGAGCATGTCCGCTGGTGCCACCGGGAATAGGAATATTAAACATCATGATAATAAAAGACAAGGCGGTCAAAGAAGACAGCAGGGGTAATACTTCTTTATCCAACTGTTGGCGTAATTTCTTTATTCCCTTAATAAACAATGGGATAAACAGTAGATAAAAAGGTACAAAAACTTTTGGTGAAACATATCCATCCGGGATGTGCATTGTTCATTTTTTAATCAATAATGTTTTTCACAAATTTATTCCGGGTCAAAATTAGTGGATTTACCCGAAATCAAACATGATTATTTGTATTTTTCAAAAAGCCCATGGTATTTGTTTTTACAAAATGATTATGTGGTTTACAAGTTATTGTTTGTGAACGATATAACAACTATTCTGTTTTTTGATCAGATTTAAGTTGAAAATATGCCACTGCGACCAACTAACATTCTTCCGTTTATTCTCCGAATTTATCCGGCTGTTTTGTTAACAACCCCGCTTATAAAAATTTTTGGAATACTGGTTTTTTTGCCTTCAATTCCGTTATTTTTGCAATTACGATGAAATATTTTTTTCTGAAATATATTAATAACCGTTATTTCTATACTGGACTGGCATTCGTCATTTGGCTGGCGTTTTTTGATAGTGATAATCTTCGTGAGCAGATGAAGCTTAGTAATAAAATCGAACGCCTCAATGAGAAAAAGCATTTTTATCAATCGGAAATCAAAAAAAACAAAAGCTCCCTGAACGCTTTGAAATACGATACTACCCAACTGGAAAAATATGCCCGCGAAAAGTATTTTATGAAAAAAGATAATGAGGATGTTTATGTCATTATCCACAAAAAGGAGAAATAGGAAGCTCTTTTGAAAATCTGATTACTGATTTCTGACTTCTGACGGTGTCCTTATTTTTTGTCTATTATCTATTTTTGACGGTAAAATTCCGGGATTTTTCTATTTATTTGTAGCCATTATGTTGCAGCGCAGACTGCTGGAGTTGTCAGCGCAACATTAGCTTTTATTTGGCCACTGTCTTCAACCATCCGTTATCGGCATCGGGATAGTTGTCTATTTCGGTAGTATATGGCTTAATGTCAAGCAACGGCGTTCCGTCAATCATATCGGCGCCGGAAAAATAGATTTTATTGCTGTCAATTTTTTTCAACTTTACAATGGTCATACCAATACCGTTTGGGCGGCGCGGACTGCGAATAGCAAAAACACCTTTGATTTGATGATGCCGCGGGGTAATCTGGGTCAGCAGATAGCCCTGAGACTGATGAAAATGAAAGAGCAGATAGATATGACTGAAACTTTCCAGGCCATTCAGCCCTTCGGCAAATTCCGGAAAAATTTCTATCCATCCATCATTATTCTCACCAAAACAACCTTGTCGCGGAATCTTTTCTTTCCCGTCAAAAGGCGTATGAATTACACCCACCGGCGAAAAGACAATCTTATTTTCTTTGTTCATACAATTATTTTAACCGTGCAAAATTACAGAAACTGCTGTACAATGCCTGTGATTTGTTGAGCCGGGATGACGCCCGCCTGTCTGAATTTCATTTCCCCGTTTTTGAAAATCATTAATGTCGGCACATTCTGAATCATCCACTTGCGGGCAATGGCCGGGTTTTTATCCACATCCACTTTCAAAATACGGATACGGTCTCCCAGCTCTGCTTTTACCTGTTTCAAAATAGGCGGCATCATACGGCAGGGCTGACACCATTCGGCAGAAAAATCTATCAACACCGGCTTGTTACCTTTTATAATATCATTAAATTTACTCATGGTTTGCTTTTTTTGCAGCCTTTATATCAAAGACTGTGCCTTTGGCAGAATGTCAGTTTTTGTTTCCGGTAACACATTATACTGTTACTCAATCCTTAATACACGCAGATAGAGCTGAATAGTATTTTGTAATCCGTAATATAGCGCATCGGCTATGAGGGCATGTCCGATACTGACTTCTTTAATCCATGGGATGTTTTGTACAAAGAAATGCAGGTTCTCCAAATTTAAGTCATGTCCGGCATTGATTTCCAGTCCTGTTTCACGAGCTTTGGCAGCTGCTTCCACAAACGGTTCAATAGTTTTTAAGGGATCTGTTTTAAAACCGGCGGCATAGCCTTCGGTATAAAGTTCGATCCGGTCGGTACCGGTAAAAATGGAATGTTCAATCATTTCCAAATCGGGATCTACAAAAATGGAAGTACGGATACCGGCTTCTTTGAACCGGCTGATTACCTCGGTTAGAAATGTCTTATGCTTTTTAGTATTCCAGCCGTGGTCGGAGGTGAGCTGTCCGGGGTCATCCGGAACCAGCGTAACCTGATCGGGTTTGTATTTCAACACCAAATCAATAAATTTTGGAATGGGATTGCCTTCGATGTTGAATTCGGTGGTAATGAGCGGACGAAGCAGTTCCACATCTTTGTAACGGATATGCCGTTCATCCGGACGGGGATGCACGGTGATGCCCTGTGCGCCAAAACGTTCGCAATCAACTGTTATCTGTTGCACATCAGGTAGGTTGCCCCCACGAGCATTACGCAAAGTAGCTATCTTATTGATATTTACACTTAATCGGATCATGGTTTTTATTTTTCACAAAAGTAGTAATTTCGAAGCGGAAACCGGCGGATAAAAAGCGGGTAAAGAGCAAAAAAGATTTTACATGAGAGCATTGATACAAAGAGTTTCCCGTGCTTCGGTAAGCATTGAAGGGAAAACCAAATCGGACATTGGAAAAGGCCTGCTGGTGTTTCTCGGCATAGAAGATCGAGACAACAAAGAGGACATCGAGTGGCTAACGGGGAAAATAAGCCGTCTCCGTATTTTTTCCGATGAGCAGGGAATTATGAACCGGTCGGTCTTGGACGCGGATGGCGATATTTTACTCATCAGCCAGTTTACACTGCATGCCAGTACAAAAAAAGGGAATCGGCCTTCCTATATCAAAGCGGCACTACCGGAAACGGCTATTCCGCTGTACGAAAGTTTTATCATAAAAATGGAAAACCTGCTGAATAAAAAAATCGGTACCGGCGAATTTGGCACCCACATGGAGGTCTCGCTGGTAAACGATGGCCCGGTAACTATTTTTATCGATACGAAGAACAAGGAGTAAAAGGGGAAATAACTTTAAACAACTTCAATACAAATATAGCCACAACAAAGGAATTATCTGAGAAATCCTTTTCCTGTTTTTACTTTTCTACCGAACACAAATGATTTTTTATATCTTTAACCGTTGGTTATCAAAATTATTTCTCTTTTTACGTGCAGGATATGATTTTTGTTTTTTAGTCAAGAGCATCGCATAAATTAACCGAGTATAAATTAAAAGTGAGAATATTATGGAAAAAATATGGATGAAGTACTGGCCTGAGGATTTGCCAAAAGAGGTAATCCTCTCCGAAGGTAAAATACCAGTTTTCGAATATCTTAGAATTCATGCCCGCCGTTTCCCCGAAAAGACTGCCATCAATTATTATGGCAGGGATATTTCCTACAAAGAATTGGATGATTCATCCGATAGATTTGCTAATTATTTATTGCAACTCGGGTTGCAAAAGGGTGACCGGGTGGGTTTGTATCTCGCTAACAGTCCGCAGTATGCCATAGCCCATTTCGGGATTCAAAAAATGGGGGGAATCGTTTGTCCCTGTTCACCTCTTTTTAAAGAAATGGAGCTGAAATATGAGGTAAATAATGCCGAAATGAAATGTCTTGTGGCACTGGACCAGTTTATGCCGGTGGTAAACCATATTCGGGAAGAGATGCCCTCTCTGATATCTGTTGTTTCAACCGGCTTTCAGGATTATTTGCCTGAGCAACCCGCTTTTCACCTGTTGGATTACATGAAACTTCCCAAACAAACTTTTGCCGAAGTCGATGATTTTGACACCATTATAAAGATTCAATCGGCAGAGCCTGTTCCGGTAGTTGAAATTGACATTGAAAATGACATTGCTTTGTTTGAATATACCGGCGGAACTTCAGGCCTGCCCAAAGGTGCCATGCTCAGCCATTTTGCGCATTTATACAAACCTTCTGCAGCCGATACCATCATGGGAATTGATGCCGACAGCCGTGTTTTATCCGTGATGCCTTTCTTTAACATTGCCGGCATGCTGTTTTTGATTGGTCCGGTGTTGCGCGGTGCCACCAACATTATGCTTACGCAGTTTGATCCGGTGGCCGTTATGCAGGCCATCGACAGTTGCAAGGTTACGGAATGGTACAGCATGGTTCCCATGAACCTCGCCATTATGGGTCATCCGGAGGCTGCAAAATATGATTTAAGCAGTTTGAAACTGAATTTGACTACCTCTTTTGTGGTTGCGTTAGACGAAAATATTTCCAGGCAATGGGAAACATTCACCAAGGGATGTCCTTTGTTGGAAGGGGCTTACGGGCTGAGCGAGACACATACGCTGGATACCTTTTGTCCCCGTCAGAAAATTAAATATGGCAGCATGGGAATCCCGAGTTTTGATGAAGAGTTTAAAATTGTGGATTTTGAGGATAAAATCCGGGAATTACCCCTTGGCGAAGAAGGCGAGATTGTGTTGCGAAACCCCGGTTGCATGAAAGGCTATTGGAAAAATCCTGAAAAAACAGCGGAGACTTTGATCAATGGTTGGGTTCATACCGGCGATGTGGGGAAATTTGATAAAGATGGTTATTTGTACTGGCTGGGCCGCTATAAGGAAATGATAAAAGTTTCCGGGTTTTCCGTATTTCCAGAAGAGGTGGAGGCTTTGATTAACCAACATCCGGCCGTACGTGAAAATGCGGTGATTCCTGTCCCGGATGCGAAAAAAGGAGAGGTTATAAAGTCTTTTGTTGTCCTCAAACCCGAATACGAAGGTAAAGTTATCGGTGAGGAAATTAAAGTCTGCGCAAAAAAGAACATCTCTTCACACAAAGTGCCTGTTTACATTGAATTTCGAAAGGAGCTTCCCAAACAAGGCGTAAAATTGTTACGCCGCATCCTGCGAGAAGAGGAAAACAAAAGAAGAGGGCATTATTAACCCACATTGCGTAACATTCTCCGAGAATCAAATAAAATCTGTTGATAACCTCATTTTTTATTAACAATTTGAAAAAGAGCAAATTGTATTTTTCACAGGATCAGAAGCTTACTATTTTTTGGTTTTTGGTTTTTC
>JAJRQN010000204.1 GCA_024280235.1 Bacteroidota bacterium
ATTCAAGACAATTGATTTTGCCAACCATTATGCCATCATCAGGTCTGTAATAGACACAAGCCTGAAGAATTCCCAAAATGTTTTTGATACGCTATCACACTTGGCTCATCAAGATTTAATTGCTGCTGAGTAGTAACAAATATTTTACCATGAAAAAATTCTATATTTTTCTGCTTCTCGTATTCGGATTGCTGGCAATGAACGGATGTAAATTTAAAGGTAAGAACCCTGTTGATAATCCGGTAAAATCCATGAAAGACCTGGTAGTAAGCAGTAACTTCAACTGGAAAACCACCAAAACCATTCCGGTAGCAATACATGTTCCTGCAATACATCGTAAACAAATTTTGAAGATCTATTCCATCGATAATCAAAAATTGCTGTATGCCGGATATGCAGACACCACAACGGGGTTGATTAACACGCAAATAACCATTCCTACCAGCTACAACATGGTAAAATTAGTTTACGGAAACGAATTAATATACAAACCCATCTCCGTTGGTGTGGGAAATGATTTGGAATACAATTATAATGCTTTCAAAGAAGCACAAAAAACAACACCTTGTGATTTAAGTGGGTTCACTACTTATACTCAGGAAGGATGGGCAAACTCCTCATCCGGTAAAGCAAGAACAAAAACTCCTCCAAGGGAACTCCTTACAAAATATTTTAAGCAGCTTTTCCCGGATGGACTGAAAATAGGAAATCCTAAAAGAAACATCATACTAACCAGTGCCAAAGCGGTTTACAATTTCCTTCCTCAAGGTGGAGAATCCCTTATTTTACAAAAAAGTTTTAAAGATCCCACTAATAAAGATAAAGTGGCAGGTAAATGGGGAGGGTTCATTGCAGCAGCCATACTCAATATAGAATACAGCAAAGCCGGCTATCTGGTTCCGGTAGAAGTGCGTAAAGCCACACGAATATCAGGTGATAGTAAGCTGACACTGGGAGACTTAGTCTTTAAAGACGGCCCTTTTCAAGGGATGTCTGTTAATTCGGTTCTTAAGATAGCAAACTATGCCATCGCCGGTTCTAACGACACAAAATACTCAATGAAAGATATTATTCAGGCCGTTTATTTAATCAGTGAAAACTTTGCCAAAAGAGACCTCGGCTATTTTACCTGTAAAAATGTTTTTGATAAATGCGGTTGCAATACCGTATTAAAAACATTAAAGCTGCGTTACGATAAACAAAATGCCGGTTATGTAAAAGTGGTACAGTGGCAGTATCTACTCAAAAACGGACAAACAACAAACCAAAATAATGTCATCTATGAAGAAAAAGTTTATCCTGAAGAAACTTTTAGTTTTAAAGGCAATGGCCCCGACAATAATATGGGAGATGGAATAACCATCTATATAGACGGAAAAAAAGACGTTTCAACAAAAACTACCTGTAGGCGAACATTTTACATAAACATGACGTTGGGTAGCTTTACTATTGTTGATGGAACAAGCAAAAACGACCTGCCCCTTTGTAAACAACTGGACAATATATGTGGTTGTGATGATGGTTTATACTCCCTCACCATGCGGTATGGCGGTAGCATTCTGGCCAAAATTAAGGTAAAGGAAGAAAAGAGTAAAACTGCGATTTACAAAGGAACTTTGTCTCCCGGAAAACGTTTTAGCTTTACCGGCTCGGGAGAAGATGGCAAAATCGGAAATACCATTTATTGTTATGAAAACGGAAAAAAAGTGACTACCATGAAAACCTCCTGCAAAAACAACATAAAAGTAGGAGATAAATATGGAATTTTTGAGGTAATGGCCGGAACCAGTGCCAACAACAAACCTCTTTGTCACGGGACTCCTTCGCCGGGCACCACTACTGTAACTCAAAATGGCATGCTGGTTTACGAGGATCTATGGCCTTACACCGGTGATTATGATTTTAACGACTTGGTTCTCAGCTATAAATTTGCAGTTACCAAAGACCAAAAAGATTACATTCAAACTATTACTGCTACTTTTGTTATCGATGCTTTTGGCGCCTCTTTCCACAATAGTTTTGGTTTTCAATTGCCTCATGTGAGACCGGATCAGGTGATTGATGCTACCGGTTATCAAGTGTCTCCGGGTAGTATTTTTAAACTCACCAAAAACGGCTTAGAGGCCGGTCAGTCAAAAGCCACCGTTATTGTTTTCGACGACGACTGGCGACTTATGAAATATCCGGGAACCGGTGTCGGTGTCAACACGGAAATGAATGCCCCTTACGTTCAACCGGCTACCGTGGTCATACACATCGACTTTTATAAAGACGGGAAATTTGCGTCCGGTGGCCCTGTAAAGTTTGACCGATTGGACATCGGGGATTACAATCCATTCCTCATTGTCAATCAACAAAGAGGCGTTGAGGTTCATCTACCCGACCACGCGCCCACCGACCTTGCCGATACCAAACTTCTTGGCACAGGTGATGACAACAGCATTCCCGGAAAAGGCAGATATTACAAAACCGAGAAGAACCTTCCCTGGGCGCTCAATATTCCACTATTTGTACAAAACTCCACAGAAAAAATTGCTTTCCTCAAATCGACAGGCCCAAGCCATTTTATCAGCGAACCGTTCCTGTGGCCCATTGAGAAACAGGATATAACACATGCTTACAACCATTTCGCCGACTGGGCAGAAAGCAGCGGAGAATTATACCCCAACTGGTATAATTCCGGACCCGGTTACCAAAATAGAGATTTGCTTTACACCAAAAATCAATAATTACTGAAAAAACAGAGGGTTCAAATAAGGAATGTCAGAAAAACAACAATTTTCTGGCATTCCCTATTTTTTTATCACCTTTCCAAAGTAATGCATCCCACCGGATGTAAGACGAAGTAAATAAACACCCGGCAAAAGTTGGGTTACAATAGAATTTTTAAGATAAATACGGTTGCCCGTTGGCCTGATTTCTTTTTCAAACAGCTTTTTCCCATCCAATGAGAAAAGCATTAACCGCAGGCTGCCCGAAACCTTTTGCGGCACATTGACCGAAAAGCCGTTCCGGAAAGGGTTGGGATAAACGGCCAACCTGTTCTCTCCTGCTTTTTTTGTATGAATGCCGAGTATTTTGGAAAGCAATGAATCTGCTTTGCCAAAATCAGGAATTCCCCATCCCATAAGCGTGTCAGGAACCTCTGACATAGAAGCTGTCTTTTTTAAAGCTTCTATAATTTGCATATTTGTAGCCTGGGGATGTGCTTCCCACAAACAGGCACACATGCCTGCCAGAACAGGAGAAGAAAAGGATGTTCCGCTGGCACGTTCTATAGAGTCGATGGAGTTGGCAACTGCATCACTTTGCCCCATAGTCATAACGGTCGGCTTTATACGCCCGTCAAAAGTCGGGCCAATGGAACTGAACGAAGCTCTCGCACCCGAAGCGGTAACCGCTCCGGCTGTCAGTACACTGTCGCCATCGGCAGGTGCTCCTATCCACGGAAAAGTCTTGTTATTACCACTGTTTCCGGCACTGTTAACCACCAGAATTCCTTTGCTTACCGCTATTTCGGCACCGCGGGTGGAGATACAGGTTTTGCCGTTCATATCCGAATAAGGATGTGAAAAGGTTGTATCATCAAAATCGATGTATCCCAACGAACTGTTAATGATATCGGCTCCCACACTGTCGGCAAACTCTGCTCCCGAAACCCAATTGTACTCTTCAATAACATTCTCAGTAGGTGCATCTTCCGTGCGTAGCAACCAGTATGAAGCTTTCGGCGCAGTACCAATCATCGTTCCGGGTATATCGGCAGCCATACACGAAAGCACCATGCGGCCGTGATAATGTTGAGGATAGACATCACCACCGGGATTGACAAAATCTTTGGTTCCCAAAATACGATGGTCATTGCGCAGGCTGTCAAACAATGGTTGTGTAGGCACATAGCTGTATCCGGCATCCAAAACGGCAATCACCATTCCCTGACCACGGAAACCTTTCCTGTGTAAATAGACGCCATCAATTTGCTTAATTTGCGTTAAAGCAGCTCCATATTGCGCTTCTAAAGTATCACCGGATTTAAAAGTTGGAGAAAAAATAGCAGGAATTGCCCTTTCCCTTTTGAACTTATCAGCTCTTTGCGTATGGGAAGCAAATTTCAGTGTGCTTTTTACAAAAGCAAAAGTCCTGATACTGTCAATAAGCGCAGTATCAGTTGTATAAACAGTTACGCCGTTCAACCAGCGGCTGGCATTCAGTATTTTCACTCCTGTATGAGCCACAGCGAGAATATATTGGGGATTTACAGGTATATCGTTTTCCCGAATGGGAATATCAAATTTTGCACGTCGTGCCAAAGCTCGTGCTGTAAGAAATTCTCCGGGATTATCTAACGAATAAGGCGAATTATTTTTATCCGTAAACTGGATATAATATTTGTCCGGAGCAACCTGAGCAAAAAGCGAAATGCTGAACAGCGTTAACACAAAGAATAAGAAATATTTTTTCATAGTTATTAATTGATTTCGTAATATTGTCCGGTTAGCCCCGAAGAATTTTCTAACATTTATCCAAATCTA
>JAJRQN010000205.1 GCA_024280235.1 Bacteroidota bacterium
CGATACTTTTGGAACTTCAATAACAATTTACCCGCTAAAATGGTAGTAAAGCCATCCGATTTTATATCTTTGCTGATTATGGTGGTGGCAGAAAATATTCACAAGTCGTTTGGAAAAGTAGAGGTGCTGAAAGGTATCGACTTGCAGGTAAATGAGCGGGAGATTGTCTCTATTGCCGGTGCTTCCGGTGCAGGCAAGTCCACGTTGCTGCAAATTTTAGGGACGATTGAAAAACAGGATAAGGGCAGGATTATTATTGATAGTGTGGAAGTGAGCCTTTTGAAAGATAAGGCGCTGTCGGCTTTCAGGAACAAAAAGATCGGTTTTGTTTTTCAGTTTCATCACCTGCTGCCCGAGTTTACTGCTTTGGAAAATATTTGCATTCCGGCTTTCATTGCCGGGAAAAGCCGGAAAGAAGCTGAAATACGTGCTTATGAACTGCTGGATTTTATCCATTTGAAAGGGCGTGCCGTGCATAAACCTGCCGAGCTTTCCGGTGGCGAGCAACAACGCATAGCTGTGGCCCGTGCGCTTATGAATAACCCTTCGGTGGTGTTTGCCGATGAGCCTTCGGGAAACCTCGATTCGGCCGCTTCGGACGACCTGCACCGGCTTTTCCTTGAACTGAGAAAAGATTTCGGACAGACATTCGTCATTGTTACCCACAACAAAGATCTCGCAGCTATGGCCGACCGCCGGTATTTTATCAAAGACGGAATGATATCCGCAGAAAATATCTGACACAAAACCACGTTACAGGAATACCATAATACATGAGCAACACCATGAGCCGAACGGGAAAGTTTATTTTTTCACTCTTTTTTATCATAATGCTTGGGCTGCTTTTGCCTCCCATCACTACGGCTCAGCAGGCAAAGACTTATCGGGAAGCCATTGCAAAAGGTAACGAACTTTTAAAACAGAAAAAATATATCGATTCCAAAGCTTATTTTCAGATGGCTTTGCGCTACAAAGTGGGGGATACGTATGCTACACAGAAGATAAAAGAGATCGTTCGGCAACTCAAAGCGGGCGAAAGCCGCGAGGAAACTTATTACAATGTCATTGACAATGCTGATAACTATTACGATAAAGATATGCTGGAAATGGCCTTGAAAAGTTATAGAAAGGCTCTTACAATCATTCCCAATGATAGTTATGCTTTGGGAAGAATAAAGGAGATACATCGTCAGCAAACCGTTGAAAGAGACCGCCTTATCGCTTATAACCAGTACTTGAAAACCGGTGATTCTCTGCTGAGCCAAAATCTTTTTAATGCTGCCATTGGCACTTTTGGGAAAGCGCAAAACCTGTTTCCTAACAAACCGATGGCTTCTGATAAGCTGGTGCTGGCACGGCAAATGCAGCATGACTTTATGAACCGTAAAAAGCAGTCGCAGAAAGAGATAGAGACTGCCGGGCGATACCTGTTGATAAAAAATTATGCCGATGCTCTGCGGCATTATGAGCTGGCCGACTCACTGGTGCCCGGAAATCCAATGGTCGTCAAAAGAATCAACCGGCTGAAACCAGAAGCGAAAACACAGATGGCTTACAATAAAATTGCCAACGAAGCTGACCGCCTTTACATCGCCAAAAGCTATATGGCTGCTCGTGAGAAATATCAGGAAGCACAGAAACTCCGGCCTGAAAGCAATTATCCTGCCGAAATGATAAGCAAAGTGGATCAGCAGCTTGCAGGGCAACGTAAGAATCTCGAACAAAATTACCACTCCGCCGTTGCCCTTGCAGACAGCCTTTTCAGGATTAGGGAAATGGAAAATGCCCGCGCCGAATACAACCTTGCTCTTAACCTTAAGCCAAACGAAAGCTACCCGAAACAACAATTATCTGCCATTAAAGCCTATTTTGTCCGGCAGCAGCAATTGCTTCAGTCTGACTACAAAGCTGTAATCCATAGCGCCGACAGTCTTCTCAACAAGAACGCTTTTCCTGCTGCCCGCGAAAAATATGAGTTGGCGTTGAAGACACGTCCCAAAGACCCGTATCCAAAACAAAAGCTGACAGAAATTGCTAAAAAACTATCGGCTATTGCCAAACAAAAAGAGCTGGATGCCCAATACCAAACACTCATTGCGGATGCAAAGAAGTTACAGGCTGCTGGACAATTCAATCTGGCTATCAATAAATTTCGTCAGGCACAGGAACTCAAAGGTGCGGATGCTTTCAGTGCAAGTCAGATTGTCAAAATAAATCACTTGCTGGCGCAGATGCAAAAGCAAAAAGAGCGGGATGCTAACTTTGCGAAACAAATTGTTCTCGGGCAACGGCTGTTGCAGCAAAAACAACTCGAAGAAGCCAAAAAAGCTTTTGCCAACGCTCTTGCCATTAAGCCGGATGAAACACTTCCAATGCAACGTATCCGTGTTATTGACAGTCTGATACAACAAAAAATCCGACAAGCACAAGTCGAAAAAGAGTATCAGGCTGCAGTCAGGCAAGGCAAACAACTTTATGATCAAAAACAATATGAGAATGCTCTGGTTAGTTTCAAAAAAGCCCACGGGTTGAAGTCCGAAGATGCCTACTCGGGAAAAATGATTCAAAGTATCGAAACTACGTTGGCAACCATTGCCCGTGCCAAAGCTTTGCAACAGGCTTATACCGAAAGCAATGCCGAAGCCGACCGTCTATTGAAAGAGCAAAAATATGAGTTGTCGAGAGCACAATATAAAAACAGCCTGACCATTAAGCCTGACGAAAGCTATCCGAAAAAGCAGATTGCAGATATCAATACGATATTAGTACGGTTAGCCAAAGAAAAAGACCAGCGTTATGCGGCTTCCCTTTCAAAGGCCGACAATCTTTATAACAGCCGGAAATATCAGGAAGCTGTGAAGTTGTATGTAGAGGCTGCCAGCATTAAACCCGGCGAGCCTTATCCGGGCGAACAAATTGCAGCCTGTAAAACGTTTATAGCGCAGATAGTGGCCGAACAAACGCAAAAATATAAACAGGCCGTTAAGGAGGCCGACAAATTATATGCGGCCAAAGTTTTTGACAAAGCCATAAAGGCATACAAAAAAGCGGAAAAAGCCAAACCTGATGAAACTTATCCGGCGGAAATGATTAAAAAGATTACCGATTACATTCAAAAAAATGCCATTGTCGATTTATTAAAACAAAAGACGTTGATAAAAGCCGCCGAAACAAAAATATTGCCTTTCAAAGTGTTACCGATAGATGTCCGCAAAAGCAATTATGTCTATGTTAAAGCTCGCAATGTGGATGGAAAATCATTCCGTATCATCTTCACTTATGGCAGAGACAAAACCAAAAACGGCGGCTTTGTGGTACAGGTTCCTCCGGGGAAAACGAATCAGGATTTTATTATCCGTGTTGGTGTTCAGTATAAGTGGTTCTCGGACGACAACAACTGGCTCGGTATTTATCCGGAAAACAATCCCGTTGAGATCAGCCTGGTACGTATTTCAAAAAGCGATTGATAAGGGCGATATCCTCCATTTTTTCGTTTTATACAATCACGTTTTGCTGTGTTTACGCTTACAAACCTGTTCCCGGAAACAGCCATATCAGAACGACGATAACGATTAATGCAGGAAGCATATTGACGACTTTGATTTTCTTTATATCGAGAATATCTATTCCCAGTCCTAACAGTAAAATGCCTCCCACAGCCGAAAGTTCTGTAATCATTATTGCTGGAAAAAAGTTTCCAAGCCACATGGCGAGTAGTGTTATGCCTCCCTGAAAAATGAGCAATGGTATGGCCGAAAAGAGAACGCCAATACCTAACCCTGAGGCCAGAGCGATGGACGAAACGCCATCCATAAGCGACTTAATATAAAGCAAATGCGCATCACCTGTCATCCCTTCCTGAATGGCTCCGAGAATGGTGAGTGAACCCATACAATAAAGCAGGAAGGCAGTAAGCAGCCCATCCGAAAATCGTTCGTTCGTACTTTTAAAACGTTTCTTCAACTTTTCAGCCATCTTTTCCAGCCCACGGTCCAAATGAAGACTTTCGCCAATAATTGCACCGATAATCAGGCTGAAGACCATCTGTAATACGTGCGTGGACTTTATGGCCATGGAAAACCCCAGATAAAGGGTGAAAAGGCCGATAACCTGAAAAAATATCTTTATAAAACGTTCGGGGAGACGGCTTTTGAATAAGATACCTATCAGACTTCCGGTTATAACCGTTGCTACATTAACCAATGTTCCTATCATAGCTTTTTAACTATTTTGGTTTTTTCCAGTTAGTCTGGCAAAGTCTCCGCTTTTCGGAAACTGGTAAACACGCAACCCGAATTCGGGCAAGACCGCCAGCACCAAATCAAAAATGTCCGCCTGAATGTCTTCGTAAACAGCCCATGCTGTCGTATTGGTAAAAACATAAATCTCAATGGGAATTCCTTTCTCGGAAGGAGGCAGATGCCGTACCAGAAAAGTCATGTCGTTGCGAATATCTTCACGATTGCTGAGATAGGCTTTCAGATAAGCTCTGAAAATGCCGAGGTTGGTTTGGCGGCGACCATTAACCACAACTTCCGGATCGACCTTGTATTTTTTATTGAAAGCTTCAATTTCTTTTTCCTTTTTTTCCAGATAGGGCACAAGCACTTTGATCTTTCGAAATTTTGTTAGTTCCTCCTCACTTGCAAAATGGACGCTGTCCATATCAATATAAATTGCACGTTTGATACGTCTTCCTCCTGATTCCTCCATGCCGCGCCAGTTTTGAAACGAATTACTCACTAAGCTGTAAGTGGGAACAGTAACAATCGTTTTGTCCCAGTTTTGCACTTTAACGGTCGTCAGGTTAATTTCGAGCACGGTTCCATCAGCATGATATTGCGGCATGCTAATCCAGTCGCCAATGCGTATCATCTTATTGAAAGTCAACTGTAACCCGCCAACAAATCCGAGAATGGGATCACGAAAAATCAACATTAAAACCGCAGATAATGTTCCCAGACTTATGAAAAGGGAACTTAGATCGCGGTGGAAAAGTGTGGCAATGGCAAAAAGGGCGCCAAAAAGATAAACAATAATTTTTATGATTTGCATCAGACCTTTGATGGGATGGTCTTTGGAAAATTCAAATCGGTCGTAATAGTCGTTTAGCGTGGACAAAATGCTGTCAACTATCAACACTATAATCAACACAAAGGCTACCTCCAAAACTCTGCGTATAACGCTTATTATTAACGGAATGGCAAAAATGCTGTCCTGTATGAAATAATACAGGATTAGGGTGGGTACAAGGTAAGATATGCGGCGGAAGAGGCGATGTTTGATCAGCAGGTCATCAAACTGGTTCTTTGATCGACGAAAAACGGGGATCAGAATTCTTTTCATTACACTCCATGTCAACCTGAAAATCAGATAAGAGATGAAAAACAGCAGCAAAAGAGAAATGATCTCTCCGGTGATACTCGCCCAATCTTTGATCAGGCCTGTTTTTTCAAAAATATTAATGAGATAGTCTGTAAAATGCTTTAGGTATTGGTCCATAAACAATTGATTATCTATAATTTGGAAATGTGTTCAAGATATTTTTCACGGATATAAGTCAATTTGCCGAGACGGAAATTTTTGTCAAAAATACGCAAAAAGTCATATATTCCTTCTTCTTCATAAACATGGCCAATGGCGGCATCAAATTGATTGTCTTCGGTGTTGTATTTTATTTCCATGGTTATTTTCTCAAAGGTATTCCACTGCAAAGAGCATGGGATATGCAGATAAGAAAACCGTTTTTCGTTCATATCCTGAAAGACGCCTTCCACTGCCTCTTTCATGGCAAAAAACTTCCTGACTTTGATGAGGGAGTTAAACTCCGGCAGCTTTCTACGTTTCATAAATTCAATGTCATACGAACGAAACGACTCCACAAGTTCGGGAAGATGCAGAGGACTTAATTTCTTCAGTCGAATGACTTGTACCACCTTGTTACTCAATGTAATAGTTCCGGGAGCGCCGTCAAAATCATACGGGAACTTTTTTCTGATTTCCATGATTCCCCGGATGATCTTATCGTCGTTGTAGGTCTGTTTTAAAACGAGATAAACGGCATCGGGGCCGCTTGATGCCGGAATGACAGTGCCATGATAACCCGGAAACGGATCAGCCGATTCTAGTAATGTAATTTTACAGTCAGAAAGACGCTCAATGGGGATAAGGTTTTCCTTTTTGGAAATAATTCCGATGGAACGGATGACTTGTTTTCGCATAGTTTCTGATTTTTAGAAAGTGGGTGGCTAATATAGGAATTTATCCTGTTAGCTTGTTGGTTTTTTAAGAATAAAGAAAAATTCACGCTTTTCCCGCGGCTTGATGGAATTAAAGGCTACTTCAAAGGTTTTAATTTGGAATAGATTGAAAAACAATGTGTTGTACTCGTTGTGGGAACCACCAAAAGGAGGGTAGTTGTGATGAAATTCGTGGTTGAAAAGTAGTCCTGCAAACTTTCCACCAGGGTTCAGCAGATGATAGACCTGCCTTGCGTAATCTTTCCGTCGGTTTCTCGGGATAGAACTAAAAAATGTTTGTTCTACAATCATGTCGAAGCCTCCTTCGAGTGTAAAGAAGTATCCCAGTAACATTTGCTCCTGCTGAAATTTTGGATTCCGTTTCAGGAAAGCTTTGTGCGCCAGTGGAGAGAAATCGTGGTAAAATACATTCCTGAATCCCTGCGAAAACAGATATTCGGCCTCCCAGCCACTGCCCGATCCGGGTATCAGAATTTTAATTGATCTGTCCTCCAACTGGTCAAAATATTTCTTCAATGGCGTGGAGACATAACCCACATCCCAACCAAGCTGATTCTCTTTGAAAAACCGGTTCCAGTATTCCGGAGGATATTTGTAATTTGTTGTCATAATCCAAATTCTTGAATATGCTTTTGTGTTTTGACTTTTTATATTATGACGAAAACTTTATGAATAGATTAGGCTAAAATACAGCATTAATCAAAAAAGTTGATAATTACAGGCTGTTTTTTGGAACACAGTTATTTTTGTATTGCCGAATAAAAAGCAGTTGTACCAAGGCCGGATTTATTACTCTTCCGGAGCAAAAACAGGATCCCACGGTGGGAGCAACACAGCTTTGCTTTTGAGAATTTTCAACACATTCGGGGAGATATATTTTTTGTTAATTACCAACCGGAACATGTAGTTATCGAACCAGTCGTCTGTGGCAGTCAGGAATCCGTGATTCCCTTTATCAGCGCCCCAGCTGTTTTCGATGAGCCATTTATCCGGTTTACCATCCGGAAGTAAATTAACTCCTGTCAAAGCCATGCCGTGGGTAGATCCGCTATCGAAAGTTTTGATACGTTGCGCTTTATCCATTCCGAAATGTACTCCAAAAAGGTCATTGTAATCGTAAAGTTTAGTATCGAGAAAGCCATCTTTAAGGTCAAACTGTTTGCCCACATCACAAGAAAGATACATGGCTTCATTACCAAGAATGGATTTTATGGCGAATTTCTTAATGGTATCGTTGGGCAAATTGATATATTCCCAGTTACCGCCTTCCACGAGGTTGCGGTCGTATTCCACGTTATAAAGTTTGTAATAAGGCCGCGTGGGGTCGTTCATAAACATCACGTAATTATCCACATTTACGCCTACTACTTCTTTGAAAAATGATTGTGGCGTGTATTTCTTCGGCTGGCTGATGTTTCCATCTTTGTCTTTGTACTGCCATGTAAATTCCTGTGGCGGTTCACCAAGATTTAATACCAGTATGCGGTAAACTTTTGAGAGCATGGCTATTTTCCGGCTTGTAATTTCTTTTTTTGAAGCTTTGTCAGCAATCATTTTACGCAGCACGAGACCATCTTCACGCAGCTTGCGGCGCAAGAGCCGCGACATCATGGCGGTATGGTTACTTTGATAGGTTTCCGGCATGGCCGAAGCAGGAACAAGTCCATATTTTTTTACCAGGTCGTTAAATGTTGCCCATTGTCCTCCATCGCCTATGGGATTGTGAAACAGCCAGTTTACCATCCTGCTGTCCATAGGTTCTTTGGCTGTGGAAAGGGCAATCTCCATGAAGAGATTGGCTTTTTCAAACTGGTCCCAGAAGAAATTGTAATTTTCTGAGAACTCGAAATTTGGCAAATGATATTTTTCTGTAACTATCGGACGTAATGTGTTTAGCGAAGTGAAAAGCCAGCATCGTCCCGATGATTTTTGGTTAGTGGTGGCTTTTGTTTTTACACGGTAGTTGAAATAATGGTTCACCTTTCCCTCGTTGCTTCGGTCTTTGGCCAGCTTTTTAATGTCGTTGTGGGTAATGGCATTTTGCAACGCTCTATCAGTGGAACTGTTTTTAAAAGTGGACATGATCTTATGAATTGTTTTCATGTCCAGTTTTCCGGTTTCGTTTTGGGCGTGCAGGCTCATCATGCTTGCCACAGCAAGTGTCAGGAGTAAGATTTTTTTCATGGTTTTTATTTTTTATTTAGGTTCAACTTCAGATATTTCGGAGCGCTTCATCCTCCGCGCAACTTTACATTATAGCCTTCTTTCTCAAGAATATTTTTGACTTTTTCACGAAAGTCACCTTGGATTAACACTTCGCCATCTTTCACAGAACCACCTGAACCACAGGCGCTTTTAAGCCTTTTCCCAAGACTTTTCAGGTCATCATCATTTCCTGCAAAACCTGTTATCAGGGTTACTCTTTTCCCTTTGCGTTGCTTCTTGTCCAGCGAAAGGTATAGCTTTTGTTGCGATGGCGGTAACGTTACGGTTTCTTCATATTCATCCTCGTATCGATAATCTGGATTTGTAGAATAAATAATCTGTGAATTTTTCTTGTTTTTATTTGATGGCATGTTTTGGAATAATTACTTTTAATGATAATGGGAGTACCTTAACTTCTAATTTCTTGCTGATTTTCCTTGCTTCGCCATCGATGTTGACTATTCGGTTTTTCTTTTGGGAAATCCAAAAATGATCTGAGCGGAAACTTTGAACATAACGCGATTTGTCTATAGCCCTCAATAGCAGCAGATTCGCAATCATGGGAAGATCAAAGATACCTGGTTTCTGCACTATAATCACATCCAGCTTACCATCGCGCAGGAGCGCATTGGGAGCAATGGTTGTGTTATAACCAAACTGGTTGGAGTTGGCGAAGCTGATAAAAAGAGCACGGGTACTCACGGGCGGGTTGTCATCAAATTCGATTTTGTATTTTTTAGGCTTGTAATACAGAAAATTTGTAGAAATCAGATGTGCATAAGAGAAAAAACCCCTTCGCTCACCTTTGGCGAACAACTTTGCCACCAGTGCATCGAAGCCCACGCCGGCGATACTTACAAAAGGTATGCCGTTCACGGAAGCCGTATCTATCTCCGTTACATGCTGTCGGTTTATGAGTCTCATAGCTCCCAAAATCGTCCGCGGTATCCCCAAATGACGTGCCAGCCCGTTGCCTGAACCTTGCGGGATAATCCCCAAAACCGTTTCGCTGCCAATAATCTGCGAGGCTATCTCGTTGATAGTGCCATCACCGCCTACGGCTACCACCACATCAGTTTTTTGTGCCACCGCTTCGCGACTCAACTCCACAGCATGACCGGCATAAGCTGTCTCTTTGATTTCCGGGATAAATTTTTTAATGTTGACATGCCTTTGGATGGCATCGGAAAGTTTGTCTCGCCGGTGCATTCCCGAAACGGGATTCACAATAAACAGAATTTTCTTTTTCTTTTGCAGAACTTGCTGCATACGCATTCTCTTAAAAAATTTCCACTATCACCGTACGGAATTTCTCGTCGGCTTTGTTGCCGGCTGCATCGCTTACGTTGTAGTATACTTTATAAATATCTCTTTTATGAATGTTCACATTGTCGGTTACCTGTAAACGGTCGCTAATATCTAATGTGTCACCGTTTTCCTGAATATCATAAGCTTTGGCTCCTGCGTCTGTATAAGTCGAATCCAGCTCCGTGTAAACAGGGTTACTTCCTAACACCACGATAAAAGGTTTGGTCTTATCGGTGCTCTCATTTTTATGGCAACTTCCAAGAAGTACGACCAAAAACAAAGCGAAAAGAAAACCAATCCAATATTTCATTTTGTTTTTTTATGAGTGCAAAGCTAAAAAATTCAGGAGATTTTTCATATGTTATGTTCTTGTATAGTTTGTTTCTCACTTATAGAGGTTTATATCCAATGAAAATTAAGGCGAAAGCCATAACAGAAGGATTTTCTCCTTTTCTTTTCGCATATTTGCCAAAAATTAGAATATGTATTCTTATTCATATCTTTTTGATTTTACCCAATCCGTTTTTGAGAAAATGGGTCTTTCCACAGGGGAGGCAAGGCAGGCAGCCGACATCCTCATGCGGGCTGAATTGCGTAATATTTCAACACATGGGCTGGTGCGTCTTCCGGAGTATGTCCGTCTTTGGCAAGACAAGCGCATCACGGTAACGCCCGAATTTGTTGTAGTGCACGAAACGCCTTCCACGGCATTGGTGGATGGCGGCAAAGGGTTGGGACTAATAACGGCTCCCAAGGCCATGAATCTTGCCATCGAGAAGGCTAAAACAGCCGGCACAGGCTGGGTGGCGGTACGGAATTCTTATCATTTTGGTATTGCCGGTTATTATGCCATGAAAGCGTTGGAACACGACATGATCGGTATCACCATGACCAATACCAACCCGTTGGTGGCTCCCACTTATTCTAAATATGGAATGTTGGGAACCAATCCCATTGCAGTGGCTATTCCGGCAGGGGAAGAGCCGCCTTTTGTAGCTGATTTTGCCACATCGCCTGTTTCGCGGGGTAAAGTGGATGTGTTTGAAAGCGAGGGAAAAGATACGCCTGATGGACTTTTGCAGGATAACCAGGGAAGTCCTACGATAGATTCCTCCATTCTCAGAAACGGTGGCGCTTTACGAACCCTCGGTGGCGATATGGCGCATGGAGGACACAAGGGGTTTTGCCTGACTTCTATTGTGGATATTTTTTCGGCGGTTTTCTCCGGCGCTAACTTCGGGCCGACTGTGGTGCCGACACTGGGATATGTGAAAGATAAGGCTGGCGCCGAAGACAATGGCATCGGCCATTTTTTCGGAGCCATGCGTATTGATGCATTTCAAACAGCTGCTGAATTTAAAGCGGGAATGGACAAATGGATTCGAACGTTTAGGGAAGCTGAGCCGGTGGACGGAAAAGAACGTGTCATCATCCCCGGCGACCCGGAAAGGAAATCTGAAGCAAAAAAAATGAAAGAGGGTATTGCACTAAGCAAAAAATCGTTGGACGGTCTGAAAAATGTTGCCGGGATATTTGAAATACCATTTGAAGTGCTGTAGATATATTTGTGAATCATTCAGGCTGATTGTTAGTTTTACTCTGTAGAACCTGTTTTTTTGATGTATAGTGAGCTATTGCCCATAATCGAAGAGCTTTATGCTTTAAATCCTGGAGAAAAATTTGTTTGGCTTCCCGATTAGATTTTTAGTTGGACATGGATAGAAGTTACCGGTATTGAAAATATTATGCTAACTTTATGCTCTTGAAGAAACAGGTTCTAAATGACGATCATGGTACACCACTTTTATGAAAGTCAAAAAATTGAAACAGGTTATTTTAGCGCTGCCGACAACTTTTACCGGCAACAGTTGGGGGCGGTAAAAACAGAGCGCTGTGATTATCACACGGAGAAAGGAAGAATTTTTCAGCGAGACGACATCGACCTGTGGCTGACGTTGGGAAGTGAAAAGATTTCGGTCAGCGAAAAAAAACGTACCCGTGATTTTAATGATCTCTACCTTGAAGTTTACAGTAAATTTCCGGACACATCCGGCTGGACTGTTCATTCCAAGGCAGACTTTTTGGCTTACTTTTTTCCGGACAGAGTATTCTGGGCCGGATTTCCACAAATCGTTCGTTTTTGCAGGGAGAGCCTTTTTCCACAAATCTCTTCCCATTGGTTTGAGAACTTAAAATCAAACCATCTCAAAAAAAGCGCACAGAAAAAGCATACGATAAAAATCGCCGGACAGGTTTATGATGTTGTGCTCATTCAGGCTTACAACGAAAGTGATGGAAACAGTTGGTACACCATGGGTATCAGTATTCCCTTTGACATGCTAAAAGACAACCATATCAAATTCCGGATTTATCCCTTGAAATAAAATAATGTTCTTTTGGCTGTATTCTCAGCGAGTGTTGAAATCAGTGGTCATTCTGTTGTTATTCAATCGTCAACGGTTATCAGATCATGGTTTGTTCAGAATGATTGCATTTAATATTTATCTTTTCATTGCGGAAGGGATGGAAGCGGATAGCCCGCAGCGACACAGCGGAATGGAGGCTGGCAGAGGCATGGCGACTGCAAGAAGCCCATGGAAATGACATAGCCGACACCGCTGTGATGTGAGGACTATAAGCGAACAGCCCGGTGAGGTTTGCGTTGGCCTCCACTTCAGGCGGGTAGGCCTGAAGTGGCGTGGGGGAACCGAAGCCGCCCAAAATAAACAGCCACTCCAATTCCCAATTTTATTATTTTTGTGGAATTAAATTACTAACAAAAAGCATACTGACATGGGTGTAGAACTGAAAGGCAGAATGATTAAGAAATTGCCTGTGGTAAACGGTGAGAGCCGTGCCGGAAACAAGTGGGAGAAACAGGAATTTGTGATTGAGACGGAGGAACAATATCCGAAAAAGGTGTGCATCAGTGTGTGGGGCGACCGTGTGCGTGAGCTGGAGAAATTCCAGGAAGGCGACGTGGTGATTGCTTCGGTAAACATCGAGTCGCGCGAGTATAACGAACGCTGGTACACCGACATACGCGCCTGGCGACTGCAACGTGATGAGAGTAGCAGCCTTCCACCTCTGCCGCCGGAAGCACAAAGTGACGATTCGGCTTTGATGGATGACGGAGCCGGCGATCTTCCGTTTTAATCTCCCGACATGAAGAAAGAGAACCTGACAGCGCATCTCGCCGTGTTGGGTGCCAACATCATCTTCGGTCTGAATTATGTGATTGCCAAAGGTATTATGCCTCATTGGATGGAGCCGCGTGCGATTATCTTTTTCCGCGTTACAGGTGCTACAGCTGCTTTCTGGCTTGTTGAGATGCTCACGCAGCGGGAAAAAGTCGCCCGCAAAGACCTGAAGCGGATGTTTCTGCTTGCTTTTTTCGGCGTGGCGCTGAATCAGATTCTGTTTTTTGAAGGGCTGAACCTGACCACACCTATTAATGCTTCTATCATTATGGTGGGAACGCCGATTCTGGTACTTGTAATGTCGCATTTTGTAATTGGGGATAAAATTTCGGGACGCAAACTTTTAGGAATTATCCTGGGATTTAGCGGTGCTGCCTTTCTGATTTTACGTAATGGCCATTTCACCCTCAGCTCAAATACTGCTCTGGGAAACCTGCTTGTCCTGATTAATGCTTCTTCTTACGGCCTGTTCCTCGTGATGGTGAAGCCGCTCATGTCGAAATACAGGCCACTGACGGTTATGAAGTGGGTCTTTACTTTCGGACTTATTTTTGTCATTCCCGTTTCTGTTGGGGAAGTTGTCCGTACAAATTTCAGCATCATTCCACTGAACATTTGGTTTTCTATCATGTATGTGGTCATTTTTACCACCATTTTCGCCTATTTTCTGAACAACTATTCACTGCGACGAATCTCGCCATCTGCTAACAGTTCATACATTTACCTGCAACCGATTCTGGCCTCACTTGTAGCTATTTTTGCCGGCAAGGACAGGCTTACGCTGACAGAAATTGTGGCTTCGTTGCTGATTTTTTCGGGGGTGTATTTTGTGAATAAAAAGCGTATTCGGAAAGTAGCCGCTTAATACATATCATTTTGTATTTTAGCCTGAGCATAAAATTTTCTTTTAAAATTCTGTAAAATGAGATTCAATTTTGACTACCTGCCCAAAATAAAACATACCGGCAGCAATAATTTCTTCCTGCTGGCCGGCCCTTGTGTGATAGAAAACGAGAAGATGGCTTATCCGATAGCCGAGCATATTCTGAAGATAACCGACCGGCTTAAAATACCATTTATTTTCAAGGCTTCCTACAAAAAAGCTAACCGTTCTCGTCTGGACTCCTTTTCGGGGATTGGAGATGAAAAAGCGCTGAAAATTCTCAGAGATATTTCTGAAAAATTTGATATTCCCGTTGTTACCGATATTCATTCGGCAAAGGAAGCACAGCTGGCAGCAGATTATGTGGATGTGTTGCAAATTCCGGCTTTTTTGTGCCGGCAAACCGAGCTGCTACTCGCAGCCGGTAAAACAGGAAAAGTCATCAACATTAAAAAAGGGCAATTTGTTTCGGGCGAAGCCATGCGTTTTGCAGTGGAGAAAGTACAATCCACAGGCAACGAAAACATCTGGCTCACCGAGCGGGGAAACATGTTTGGCTACGGCGACCTTGTGGTGGATTACCGCAACATCCCGGCGATGCAAAGTATTGGTTTTCCGGTGATTCTCGACATTACCCACTCGCTGCAGCAACCTAACCAGAGTAGTGGTATTACGGGAGGAAACCCGCAACTTATTGAAACCATGGGACGTGCAGGCATTGCTGCCGGCGTAGATGGTATTTTTCTGGAAACACATCCGCAACCATCCATGGCCAAATCGGATGGCGCCAACATGCTTCCGTCAGACCAATTGGAAAAACTACTGGAGCATCTCGTGGAAATCAGAAAAGTGGTGAACGGGTTTTGATGGTAAAGTTGTTTTAAGAAAGAGCCATGTTCCGCTATTTCCTCTCTATTGCTCGATTTATTACGCATAATACCGGATATATTTTGGAAATCATTAGCCTTTCCCATTTACCATCCTGGAAATTATCTCAAGGTACATATCCATTTACTTTTTATCAATTCCCATCAAGGCGCCGGTTTTAGGACTAATGCTAAGACGAGTGTTTTTCCTGACCGGAGCAGTGGTAACCACGCCGAGCTGTGGTACCTCAAAAGTATCGGAATAAAACGGGATGCTCCCATTGCCTACCGAAATCACGGCTTTTACAGGAATTCGGTAAAAAAGATTATCGGGGCCGGTTGTCTTTTTCCCTGCGACCTGCGTCATCGGGTTGACTATCTGAGCTTTAACGTTCAGTAAATGTGTATTTCCATCTTTGTCAGTAAACTGCAATAACTTCCCGGATAATGTCTGTTTTTCAGGATCAAAGACAAAAGAACGCACTACCATCTGTCGGTATTCACGACCCAGAAACAGCACCATATACTCATGTTCCAGTTTCTGTAATTCCACATCCATATAGCGGATGCCTTCGCCGTAATTCACTTCCTGATAGCCGGTAAGCAGGTTAAAGCGGCTGGTACGGATATTCTTTATCTGTTTGGCGGCATCGTTGGCACGCTCTTCTTCCGTAAGATTCACCCAGCCGGTTTTATACAGAAATCGTTTAATGGTTACTGTGTCAATAGTTATCTTCCGGACAATGGTGTCCACTTTCTGAGCTTGCGTGTATCCGGCCTGCATGTCAAAGCCTTTCCGGTGATCTGAAAAAAGATACATCTGGCTGGAATTTTGTGAAGCAGCGGAAAGTGCGGGCTGTTTGTTTTTCAGGTCAGGTTGCTCTGTCGGGCCAAAATTCGTTAGTATGCCTGCATCGTTCAACCGGAGGCCAAAAGAACTGATCTCTTTGGAAGAACGATTTTCAGGAAAACGAACGTAAAATAGTGCAGTCGGGTCGGCAACAGTTACCGGAACTACTTTAACAGACAACAGCCGGTAATACACTTTTTTGGTTTTCATATAGTTGGTAGTACCAAGATATTTTGTGGCGTAAGCAGCAAATGGTCCTGGGATTTCATTCACCTGCTCCATAACTACCCTAATCTTAAAAATGGTTTTTGGTAAAGCATAGTATATACCTCCGCCCGGGGTGGCGGCCATCTGTTTTCCATTGGCTTTTGTAACCTGAAACTGATATTGGGTTTGTGCTCCAACCTGTACAAAAAGTAGAAGAAGAGGAAATAGCAGCAACATCCGCAATGTATGGACTTGTGTGTTCATAACCGTATTTGTTCTTTGTTAACGGACAAATTTACAAAAAATAATCCCCGAAATGCGTTATCCGGGGATTATTTGACGGTACTGTTTTAGACGTGGGCGTTTTTTTTCAAGAGTGGATACCTAAAACGGGGCTATTTAATGAATAACAGTTCACGGTATTTGGGTAAAGGCCACAGGTTGTCATCCACCAGTAGTTCCAGTTTATCCACATGGCTACGGATTTCGGCAAAGCGGGGAAGTACAGTATCGCGGTATGCCACGGCTTTTTCAGTATAGTCCTGAACCACGTTGGCTTTCTTGCGTGCTTCTATCATATCCTCCACTCCCTCTTTGATACTGGCCACATGATTGGAAATTTCCTTGATGGTATTAATTTGGTTTCGTGATAATTGTATATAAGTTTTTGAATCAAGTACATCTTGTAGTCCTTTTGTATTTTCAATCAGACGGTTTTGATACTGGATGGCTGTTGGTAAGATGTGATTGATGGCAAGATCGCCAAGTACACGGGCTTCAATTTGAATTTTTTTGATATATTTTTCCAGCTTGATTTCGTAGCGGGCCAAAAGCTCGGTACGGTTCATAACACGATGCTTTTCAAACAAAGCTATATTTTCTTTCGATATAAAAGCCGGCAAGGCATCCGGAGTGTTACTGTTGTTGGATAAGCCTCTTTTTGCCGCTTCTTCCAGCCACAAGGCACTGTATGAGTTACCTTCAAAGCGAATATCTTTTGAGGCTTTGATGTATTTTTTTACCACGTTAAAAATAGCGGCATCTTTTGGTAACCCGTTTTTTATCTGTCCGGCTACTTCCGATTCGAACTTATTCATTTGGTCTGCCACAATAGTGTTCAGAACAAACATTGGCTTAGCCGTATTGGCAGTGGATCCCACAGCTCTAAATTCAAATTTGTTTCCTGTAAAAGCAAATGGTGAAGTCCGGTTTCGGTCGGTATTGTCCAGTAAGATTTCCGGAATTTTGGGGATATTTTTAATCACATGGCGTCCATTGTGGCCGTTAAGTTCTTTGAGAATTGGCATTTCTTCAATTTCATCCAGTATTTCAGTAATCTGTTTTCCAAGAAAGACAGAAATAACAGCAGGCGGAGCTTCGTTTGCCCCGAGGCGAAGGTCGTTTCCTTCGGAAGCCACACTTGCTCTGAGCAATTCTTCGTATTTTCGAATGGCCATTAAGATGTTGACAAGAATAGTAACAAACCGAAAGTTATCTTTTGACGTTTTGCCGGGAGAAAGCAGGTTTACCCCCGTGTTCGTAGCCAGGGACCAATTGTTATGTTTCCCCGAACCGTTAATGCCTGCATAAGGCTTTTCATGCAAAAGTACTTTAAAGTGATGTTTGCGAGCCACTTTTTCCAGCATGTGCATGAGGAGCTGATTGTGGTCCACCGCAACATTTACCTCTTCAAACATAGGGGCGCATTCAAATTGACTTGGCGCTACTTCATTGTGTCTTGTTTTTAAAGGAATACCTAATTTATGTACCTCTATTTCAAGGTCTTGCATAAATGCCAGCGCACGGTCGTTAATCGTCCCAAAATAATGGTCTGAAAGCTGTTGGTCTTTGGCTGAGGCATGTCCGAATACAGTTTTCCCTGTCAGCACCAAGTCCGGACGTGCAGCATACAAAGCCTCATCCACAAGAAAATATTCTTGTTCCCAACCCAGAGTAGGATATACTTTAGTAACATTTTTATCAAAATAACGACAAATCTTTGAAGCAATATTGTCAAGTGCAGCTACGGATTTCAGTAATGGTGTTTTGTAATCCAGCGATTCACCTGTATAGGAGATAAAGATAGTAGGAATACACAATGTATTGTCGAGTATAAATGCCGGAGAAGTTGGATCCCAGGCAGTATA
The DNA here is from genome assembly GCA_024280235.1 of Bacteroidota bacterium. Taxonomy (GTDB): domain Bacteria; phylum Bacteroidota; class Bacteroidia; order Bacteroidales; family F082; genus Sulfidibacterium. The sequence goes on from JAJRQN010000205.1 coordinate 17,927, forward strand.
GCCACGTGCTTCAAATGTGGAACGAATTCCGCCACTTGGAAAACTGGAAGCATCCGGCTCTTGCTGAATGAGTTCATTTCCCTGAAAATGTTCCAGTGCCAATCCATTGGAAAGCGGATTGATAAAGGCATCGTGTTTTTCAGCAGTAGAACCCGTTAGTGGATGAAACCAATGAGTATAATGGGTGGCACCTTTACTAATAGCCCAGGCTTTTATAGCTGATGCAACCTGGTCAACGGCCTTACGGTCAATACTTTGCCCCATTTCAACAGCTTCCATAACAGCATGGTAAGCTTCCTCGGTGAGGTATTCATGCATAACGGACTGATTGAAGGTCATTGAGCCAAAATAGTCAGATGCCTTGTTAGAAGGATACTTAACTTTTTTAACTTTACGGTTAAGTGTTTTCTCCAGCGCAATAAATCTAAATGTTGCCATAGTTTTTTGTTTTTAATGGTGTTTTAATGAATAACAGTCCTATAAATGTAATCAATCCATTAATTAACAATATCTCAAATCCGGTTTGGTATCCTGTAAAGACAAACTCCAGCAACTTACTAAGTGCATAACCGATAAAGGGAGAAAGAACAGCCACCATCGGGACCCATTTGTCTTTGATTGCAAAACGGGTAAAAAGACCAAAACCAAACAAACCCAACAGAGGGCCATAAGTGTATCCGGCAAAAGTAAACAACTGAGCAATAATTGCCTCGTTGTTTATCATCTTAAATAAGATGATGACAAAGATAATGATTAACATCATTATGAAATGCAGTTTCTCCCGCTTTTTCTTCAAAATTTTTCCCTTGCCGGCATACCGCTTGTCCAATTCCAGTATATCAATCGTTAGCGACGTGGTCAGTGCGGTGAGTGCACTGTCTGCACTTGAGTAGGCAGCAGCAATTAATCCGATAGTAAAAATAAGTCCACCGGCAACACCAAGATAGTTAAATGCAATTTCAGGAAAAAGATGATCGGTCAGTCCGGATGTGTTAAGGTGCAGGTGGGCAGCATAAAAATAGAGTACGGCACCGAGAAAAAGAAAAACCAGATTTACCGGAACAAGAATAAGACTTAACACGGTCATGTTCTTGCGGGAATCTTTCAGGTTCCTGCAACTCAGGTTTTTCTGCATCATGTCCTGGTCCAAACCCGTCATGGCAATAGTGATAAACATCCCGCTAAGAAAAAGTTTAACGAAATTTTGAGAACTTTTTATATTGGTTACAAGAATTTGTGAATAATCACTAGCCCATACCGTTGACCACATATCTTGCAGATTTGTGTGCATTTCATGTATTACTATCCCAACCGTTATTATGACGGCAAGTAACATAAAAGTGGTCTGTAGAGTGTCTGTCCATACAATGGTTTTGATTCCTCCTTTTAAGGTGTAAAGCTGGATGAGGAACATTAAGAATATGACAGTTACCCAAAAAGGAATGCCATAATGATCAAAAACAAAAAGTTGCAAGACGCTTATTACCAAATACATGCGAAAAGATGCGCCGATAACTCGTGAAAGCAGAAAAAACAGGGAGCCGGTTTTGTAAGAGGCCCGTCCAAAACGATTGCCAAGATAAGTGTAGATGGAAGTTAGGTTTAGCCTGTAATATACCGGCAACAGGACAAGGCTTACAACGGCATAACCTGCCACATAACCTAACACAATGATAAAGTAGGTAAAATGTGAAGTGCCTACCCATCCGGGAACAGAGATAAAAGTAACCCCTGACAGAGAAGCTCCAATCATTCCGTAAGCAACAATAAACCAAGGCGATTTACGGTTGCCAATAAAGAAACTTTCATTGTCGGCTTTGCGGGAGGTCCACCACGAAATGACAAAAATAAAAAATGTGTATATCGAAAATGTTGCAAGAATTAATCCAGGAGTCATAATGTTTTACTTTTAAATTGGCTGGCTAAGAAAGATAAATCGGGGATTTTAAAATCAACCGTTTCGGGCGGCACGGAATCGTTGCCCACCAGCAGAGTAAACATCCCCGCATTCTTCCCGAAAATCATATCGGTTTCCGTATCCCCCACCATCATACTTTTATTAAAATCTATTTCCGGAAACTGCTTTCGTGCCTCCAGTGCAAGTTCGGGAGAAGGCTTTCTGCAATTTTCGCGTTTTGAAACAATGTCAGGACAATAAAAAACAGCATCTATCTTGCCGCCGGCTTTTTCCACTTCATCAGTCATTTTGCGATGGATGGCGTACAATTGTGTTTCGCTCATAATTCTCTTTCCAATACCTTGTTGGTTGGTAACCACAATGATTCGTCCAAAAATTTGGCTAAAAAGAGCGAGGCTTTCCGGTACATGTGGTAAGAATTCAAACTCTTCCGGATGCTGCACATAACCACCGAAAATACGTTTGTTGATAACTCCGTCGCGGTCGAGAAACAACGTCCAGCTTTTGTCAATATTTTTTAGGAAATCGGCCATAAACTACTGTGGGAAGATTGTTTCTTCAATTTTCTCACAAATGGCATGACCAATGAGAATGTGGGCTTCCTGAATACGGGCAGTATTTTCAGAAGGTACTTTAATGCAAATTTCACATAGCCCGGCCAGCCTTCCTCCTTGTGCACCCGTCAGGCCAATTGTAATCATCTTTTGCTTGTTGGCTTGCTCAACGGCTTTTAACACATTGACTGAATTGCCGGAAGTACTCAGTGCAATTAAAACATCGCCACTGCGTCCGGCAGCTTCCACCATGCGGCTGTAAACATCGTCAAAAGAATAATCGTTAGCCACAGCAGTCAGAAAAGAGGTGTTTACATGTAAAGCTTCAGCATACAAAGGTTTGCGGTCGTATTGGAAGCGACCTGAAAGTTCTGCCGCTAAATGCTGGGCATCAGCTGCACTGCCACCGTTACCACAAAATAGAACTTTTCCGCCCTGCTCCAAAGCTTCGATGCAGTACTCTGCAGTACTTTTTACTAGCATGAGCCGGCTAATGTCGCTTAAAAATTCTTGCTTAACGCTAATACTCTCTGTTATAGCTCTTTTTATCGTTTCCATAACCTCATATTTTAATCTTGCAAGTATAGGAAAAGAAGGCAGACTAAGGCATAACAAAAAAATCTATTTTGTAAGCATGTTTATCTCTTTGTGAAAATATATCTGGTACTCTTTTATTAAGGTCAACGATTGTGGTTGTCTGCTTCCCCGAATCCTATGAGATGGTTTCGTCTGTTTACAAAATGTTTCTGTTTCATTCGAGATCGCAAAAATAAATTTACGCCACAATCGCAAAAGCGTTTTATTATTTTTCCCCTGTTTGAAACCTGAAAAGTTGTGTGCCGGATCTATTTGCCTCAGTCTGTCCCTGTTTTTTTTGGAAAATGGCTTGTGTTTTACTTTTTGATTTGAATTTATAATTATATTTGCACAAATAAACAAGAATAGTCAATTTGGCAGAAAAAAAAGCGGGTACGAACATATTTAGGACAATATAGCAGGGAATAATCGGAAGGCATGGCAGTTGGGGACCTGAAAATTCAAGCGGCATTATTTTTGAAAGCCCCCTCTTTGAACAATTAATTTTTTTATTTATTATATGACTAATAAACATTTAAAGTCATTAATTAAAAACAAGTAATAATATATTTCAAATCACAAAAAATTTAAAAGATGAAAAAATTACAGGTAAGTTTGGCAGCATTGGCAATATTTATGTTATTTGCCATGCCGGCATCAGCACAAAAATTTCATTATGGCATTAAGGTCGGCCTCAATGGAGCAGTTCAATCGGGAATTGCCGAGTATTATTCCAATACCAATATTCGGTATGGTCTGACGGCAGGGCTGGTTGGAAATTATCATTTTAACGACAACATAATGCTTCAGGCAGAGTTAGATTACGACCAAAAAGGGAGTCATTCGACTAATATTGATACGAAATACGATTATGTGAGTATTCCCGTGTTGTTTGATTATTCTTTTGGTCATACTTATCATACCAAATTGAGTGTTCATCTCAATGCCGGCCCTTATGTTGCCTTTCTTGTAAATGCAAAAAAAACAGAAAAAACTGATGGTGCTAATCAAACCACTGATATGATGAGCGACTCGCACAAAGCCGAGGTTGGCGCATTACTTGGTGTCGGGTTCAGACAACCCGTTGGCAAGCACTTTCTGTTTTGGGATGTCAGGCTTAGCATCGGGCTTTCTCATTTTGACAAAGCTGATTCTCAATCTCGAAACAAAATGATTGGTGTAACAATGGGTTACGAGTTATAAAAGAAAAAATAATATCAGAGAAAGGCCCCGGGAAACCGGGGCTTTTTTTTCAGGTTAATTAGTGCTTACCAGAAAATGTCAAGTTCGCCCCGGCAGCTATAGGAAAACAATCTGAAAATCAGGATTTTACTTTTGTAAATGACTGATTTGAAGATAAGTTCAACGATGAGATTGGTATTTTATAATAGTCTTAAATTAATACAAACCGCTTTTGGCATACGGCGCAATATCCTGAGCAGCAAATTCTCTGTTGAGGTATTTGAAATATCCCGTGATGGCAATCATGGCAGCATTATCGGTAGTGAACTGCAAATCGGGAAGATAGACTTTCCATCTCTCTTTTTCAGCCATTATCATAAGTTGCTTTCGCAAGGCGGAGTTAGCCGATACGCCACCGGCAATGGCGACCTCTATAATTCCGGTTTCGCGAACGGCTCGCCTGAGTTTACTCAAAAGAACCCGAATGATTGTATCCTGAATAGACGCCGCAAGATCGGCTTTGTTCTTTTCTATAAATGCACCATCCAGTCTGAGCTGGTCGCGCAGGAAGTAAAGAAATGCTGTCTTTAGTCCGCTGAAACTGAAATTTAGTCCCTGAATTTTCGGTTCAGGGAACGGATAAGCTTTTGGGTTACCCGATTTTGCCATCTTGTCTATTTCCGGTCCGCCGGGATAAGGCAGGCCCATAATTTTTGCAGCTTTATCAAAGGCTTCTCCGGCAGCATCATCTATGGTTTTTCCTAATATTTCCATTTCTGAAGGGCTTTTTACCTTTACTATCTGTGTGTGTCCTCCGGATACAGTCAGGCACAAGAATGGAAAATCAGGATGCGCACTTCCGGGAGTAGTTTCCACAAAATGAGCCAGGATATGCGCTTTCAGATGATTCACTTCGATAATAGGGATGTTCAATCCCAGTGCAAAAGCTTTGGCAAAAGAGGTTCCTACAAGCAACGATCCCAGTAATCCGGGACCTCTTGTAAAAGCAATGGCATCCAACTGATTTTTCTGTATTTTTGCTTTTCGCAGAGCCACCTCCACGACGGGGATAATGTTTTGCTGGTGTGCCCGCGAGGCAAGTTCAGGAACAACACCCCCAAAACTTTTGTGAATGTCTTGGTTAGCAATGACGTTCGACAAAATTTGACGGTCTTTTATTACCGCCGCAGAGGTGTCGTCGCAGGAAGATTCAATACCTAAAATATATATACTCATTTGAAAGAAAAAAATCAGGGCAAAAGTATTAAAAAAAGGGTTCTCAGGGCATTGCTTTACGGGATACTTACTATTTTGTCGCTTCCTTTGGTATTGTCTTTTCTACTCAAACAACCTTTGGTACAATCTCTGGCTGTTAGAAAAGTGGCAAGTTGGGTTTCTGAAAAGACCGGCGACAGCCTGACCATTGGATTGCTGGATATTGACTTCTTCAAGGGAATAGAAGTACGCCAACTTGGCTTACGCGATTCCCTCGGTACTCCCATGTTGCGTATTAACAGGATGAATGTCTCTCCTGCCTTTTTCGAGCTTTTGTCAGGGAAGTTTTTTATCCATTCTCTTCTTATTGATAGTGTTGAGTTCAGACTTGTTGAACACAAAGATAAAAACAACTATTCCTTTATCAATTTTATCAAAAAACTCTTTTCCGGTAGCAACACTTCTTCTTCTTCTTCTTCTGCTTTTAAGCTTAACATCAAAATACTAAAGATGAACCACGTTCACTTCCAGCTCAGAAGTGAAAAGGATACAAATCTCAATGCTCCGCAAAATACTATGAATTACAGCGATATTGATGTTACTCAGGCTACCATCGATGCCCGCAATTTTTTTATCGTCAACGATTCACTCGGTTTTCATTTGATCAATCTCTCGGCGCACGAGAAATCAGGGCTTTTTCTCCAAAAGTTGAGAAGTGATGTGATTATCAGCGGCAAAATGTTCTCTTTCAGGAATACTCTTCTGGTAACCAACCACTCCCGTATCAACCTCGACTATTCCATGCGGGCAAAAGGCTGGGATGCCTATTCTGATTTTGTGGATTCTGTAAGAATGCAGGGTAATTTCAGGCCTTCGGAGTTAAGTTTAAGCGACATCGGCTATTTTACTCCTGTCATGTTTAAAATGAAAGACAGAGTGAAAATTCTCGGCGGAAGAGTGGACGGGCCGTTGAGTCGGCTTGTGGGAAAAAAGCTGGATATAAAATATGGAAAAGAGACCCATTTTGAAGGAGATGTCAGTATGGCCGGACTTCCTGACTTTTACTCCACTTATATTGTTGCCGGAATAAATAAATTTGAAACTTCGGTAGCTGACCTGAAAACTTTTGTTCTCCCGCAGGACGACCCCAATATTCCTGTCCCCGGGTCTATTGCACCTACTGAGAAATTCAAACTTAACGGACAGTTTGACGGTTCGTATTACAACTTCTTTTTCAGGGCAAACATTATGACAGGCAGTCGTGGAAAGATGAATCTGGATATGAACTTAAAAGCTGATACAGGAAAATTCCGGCGCTTGGCGGCAAATTTTGATGCTGTTAATTTCCCTCTTAGCCATTTTATCACTATGGACAGTATGGTGGGAAATGCTGATTTCACTGCTCATCTGGCCATTCTTGACACGTTGGGGAAACAGAATACAAAGTTTTCTGTCAAAATAAAACACATTCTTGCCAACAAGTATCATTTTCGAAATATTGACTATCAGGGAGACTACCGTGGCGATACATTGTTCAGCAAGCTTAAAGTAGATGACCCGCATTTGATTTTAAACACTTCCGGCTATTCTGTTTTAAAAAAGATACCCCATTTTCATTTTCAGTTGAAATTAAGCCGATCTGATTTTAAACCGCTAAATTTGTGGGAACAAAAAGACTTTCATCTCAGCGGAATAGCGACAATTAATTTTACCGGACTAAATGTTGACTCGCTTTTTGGCCATATTCATATGAAAAATGCAATTGTTGGTTTTGGTGAAGACCGTTATCCTGTGGCACAAATTGATCTCAAAAAGAGCGGAGAAAGTTCCGGTTTGCAAAGTGTTGATTTACAGTCTGATTTGTTGGATTTTAGGATGAAAGGTCAATATCATTTGGCAACGCTTGGTTTGGCAATGGGGCAGTTTTTTAATCACTATTTTCCTGTACTGCCGAAAAAAATAAGATCGGTTCCGGTTTCACGGATAAGGTAGAAATCAATCTGCTGTTGAAAAAACCTGAATTCATAGGAGAGCATTTTGTTTACGGGCTAAACATTAGTCCTGACACGCCGTTGACTGCTGTTTTTGACATGAAAAATCATACACTTACAGCCGATGGTATGGTAAAAAAGATCATTTTCAATAATACGGAAGCTTTGAACAGCAACCTGAAGATAAGGACAAGCGGCCACCGGCTTCAGTTAGTTTACGATATTCGTCATCTCATCCTAAAAGACAGTACTGCAACCGACAAAACTGTTTTTGGATTAGACAGCCTGCAGCTCCGGCTTGGAGCAAGTAATGACAGCCTTACCTCCCAAATATATTGGCATAATGCTGACAGCGTATGGATAAACAAAGGGTTACTGGAAGGGTTATTCATTAACAATCGCCATCTTCAGCAGCTGACCATCAGCAAGTCTAAAGTTTATATAAACGACACCCTTTGGCAGGTGGATCCGAAAAATGAGATTGTTTATTCCAACGGCGCATGGCATTTTCATCATTTGATTATTCGTGGTGGACTATCACAATTTGCTCTGTTGGGAGAATTTCCGAAAAATAACGGCGATTCGTTAAGTGCATCCTTTCATTCCTGGAATCTCTCCAATTTGGATCTGCTGTGGCATTTTCTTGGTTTCGACATTGACGGTATGGTAAACGGAACAATAAAAATAACACATGAAAACGGCCGGAATGCGCGTGTGGCAGACCTCAATATTGACCATCTTGCACTAAACCATACTCTATTAGGCGATGCCAGAGTCTTAAGTACATGGGACAATGTGAATAGTTCGGCTTTTATAAAAACGCAAGTGATTAGGAGGGGTGATGCCGGGCGTGCCAAGACCATCGATCTGACAGGGTTCTACTATCCTTATCGCGACTCTGCAAATCTTGACCTTACACTACAGTTTAACCGGTTGAAATTAACTGCTATCAATCCTTTTTTCAATGAATATATCTCCCACTTGCAAGGTGTTGCAAAGGGTAAAATAAGTCTGAAAGGAGCCACTGACAACCCACTTATTTTGGGCTACGTGGATATTAAGCGAGCCAGTTTGGTGGTGAATTACCTGAATACAAAATACTCTTTTCATCAGCGAATACTTTTTGATAAGGATAAAATTGATTTTGGCAAAATGACGTTGTACGATACGCTGGGAAATAGTGCTGTTTTGAAAGGAGATATTCTCCATCACTATTTCAGAGATATGCGTATGAATCTCACAATCAATACAAATAAGCTACTGTTTTTCAATACTACTCGTCATATGAACAATGTTTATTATGGTAAGGCAATAGCATCGGGAGAGGTGAGAATTACAGGCCCTGTCAATGATATTAAAATGGTAATCGATGCAACATCTGCTTCCGGAACTTCTGTTGTGTTGCCTCTGGATTATTCTACGGAGATTGCCGACAAAGATTACATTATTTTCAAGCCGCCTCCCACCGACAGCAGTACACTCGTTCCGGAAGAAACCGTGTTGAAACTCAGGAAAGAGAAAAAAAGCAGGTATGCCATCACCCTGAATATGAACATACGTCCCAGCGCCGATTTAAAGATATATTTACCTTCAAATATGGGGGACATCCAGTCAAAAGGAAGCGGAATTCTGAACTTAAAAGTTAACTCGGAAGGAAATATGTCGCTATCAGGTGATTATGTTGTGGACAGAGGAGAGTTTAATTTCTCCCTTGGTAATTTTGTTAAAAAACATTTTGAACTTGTAAAAGGAGGGCGTATCTCCTGGGCAGGTAACCCTTATCAGGCTACTGTTAACATTAAAGGACTTTACAAACTTAAAGCAAACCTGAGTAGTCTGGGAATTGTTGTCGATTCCAGTGCAAGTTACAAAAGCCGGACACAGGTGAATTGTTACATCATTATGTCACATGACTTGTTTAATCCGGACATCAAATTTCAGATTCATTTTCCTGATCTGGATCCCGATATGCAGCGTATGGTTTATGCACAGCTTGACACTACAAACACGGCCGTTATGAATCAACAGATGATTTCGTTGCTCGTACTGGGTTCTTTTAGTTTTAGCAATGCTTCAAATATTTCATGGAATACTTCATACTACACCATACTTTCCAACCAGCTGAGCAGCATGCTGTCAAAAATTAGTAAAGATTTTGACATTGGTGTCAATTACAAGCCCGGCGATGCTCTCACAAAACAGGAATTTGACGTCGCTCTCTCAACACAATTATTCGACGACAGGCTTATGATAAACGGAAACTTTGGTATGACCTACGACAAACAAAACAAGTCGGCCAACAACCTTGTTGGGGACGTGGATATTCGTTACAAGATTACCAAAGATGGGCGTTGGCTGCTGAAAGCTTATAATCATTCAAACGACAGCTCGTGGTATAATTACAATAACTACGATAAAGTTTCACCATACACACAGGGGGTCGGTATTGTATATCGAAAAGAATTTACAAGCCTTTCGGATCTTTTCCGCAGAAGTAATGATAAAAGAAAGAAAAAGGCAAAAAAGAAGACTTCTAAAAACCGGAAATTATGAACGAGCATTTCGTAGTCTATAAATCTTCTGCAGGGTCGGGAAAAACTACTACGCTGGTAAAAGAGTACCTGAAACTCACCCTGAAAAACCCGGGAAGTTTCAGGCATATTCTTGCTATAACGTTTACCAATAAGGCTGCTAATGAGATGAAATCCAGGATATTGGAAAGTCTGAAGGATATCTCTTCCGGAAATTTGAGTAAGAGCAACTATCCTGAAATAATGGAAGAGGCCGGACTTTCGATGGAGCAAATGACCTTCCGTGCCGGCCAATTACTGTCGCTTATTATCCACAATTATGATGAGTTTGCCGTGAGTACCATCGACTCGTTTGTGCATCGTATTGTGCGAACTTTTGCTGCTGACCTGAAACTTCCACACGGTTTTGAGGTGATTATTGACACAGCCGACCTGATTCCGTTTATCGTTGAAGATATTTATGATAAGTTGGGACATGACAACGCTTTTACAGAGATATTACTCCGCTTTGTTATGTCGCAGGTTGAGCAGGAGAAAAGTTACGATTTAACCAAAGACTTGTCGGCTTTTATAAAAAAGCAGTTGGGAGAAGAGCAAGCCAGTGTGCCTGACAGCCTTTCGCCTGCCGATTTTCTTCAGAACATACAAAGGCTTCGTAAGTCCGTTTTTTCGGCACGGGCGGCTATCCAAAAACAAGCCCGACAAAGTTTGGAGGTCATTAAGGAAGCCGGTCTTTTGGTCAACGACTTTTTTTATGGGAAAAATGGCGTTGGAGGTTATTTCAAAAGGCTATCCGAATGGCCTTTAGCATTGAAAAGCCTTTTGCCCAACAGTTATGTGGTAAAAGCTATAGAGCAGGATGTGTGGTATTCCGCAACCACGAAGAGCGACATCAAAATCCGTATTGATGGTATCTCTCCAAAACTGAAAAGCAGTCTGGAGGCCATCCGAAAAAATATTTCGTTTTATGCTATTCGACAGTTGGTGTACAACAACATTTACGAGATGGCCCTTATAGGCGAAATAAGACAGCTTTTTGGCAGCTTTACGGAGAGAACACGCAAGGTGCACATCTCTGAATTTAACAAACGTATCCATCGGGAGATTGCAGGACAACCCGTTCCGTTTATTTATGAACGGCTGGGAAGACGATATCGTTATTTTCTTATCGACGAATTTCAGGACACCTCTCTATTGCAGTGGAACAATCTGTTGCCATTGTTGTAGGAGTCGCTTGCCAACGGATATTTCAACATGGTAGTAGGTGATGCCAAGCAGGCCATTTACCGTTTTCGTAGTGGTGAAGTGGAACTTTTTACCCACCTTCCCAGGCTTTACGGGCTAGAGATGAATCAGGTAAATATCCAGCGCGAGCAGACTTTGATGCGAAACTTTAGTGAAAAAGATCTGAAAATAAATTACCGTTCCCGGGAAGAGATTATCCGGTTTAATAATGATTTTTTCAGTTTTGCAGGAAAGAACCTCACGGGAGGTTTTAACGAAGTTTATACCCATGTTGCACAGCAGGTTCCTCCTGTAAAGAAAAAGACGGGCGGGTACGTATCAATGGAGTTCATTCCTTCCGAAAATACAGCCGATTTTAAAGAAAAGAGATTAAGCAAGATTGGGGAATTTGTTAGAGAAGCTGTCGGGAAAAATTATCCGCTGAAAGAGATTTGTATCCTGACACTGGATAACAATTCGGTAGCGGAGATTACGACTTATTTGTTGCAACATCGTATTCCGGTGGTTTCTTCCGAATCGATGTTGCTGACCACTTCGCCGAAAGTGCGGCTTACGGTGGCTTTAATGAAGCTGCTTACTGAAAGTAACAACAGGCTTTTCTTTGCTGAATTTCTCATCAACTTACTTTTGGTTTTTCGGTCAGACAAAAAGTTTCATACCCTTTACAATGAAGCTATCGGGCAGGTGCATCCGCTGACATTTGTTTTAGATAAATTCGGAATAACGCTCTCTCCGGTCGAAATTTTAAGGACACGCAGCGTTTATGAGATAGCCGGAGAGGTTATCAGAAGTATGACAGACACGAGTATTCCGGATATTTTTCTACAATTTTTTATGGATTTTATTTTTGATAAAGAGTTGATTTACAACAATTCACTGCCTGCATTTATTCAGCTTTGGGAAGAGAAGAAGGCTAAAGAGAGCATCGTTTTGCCGGAAGGAATGGAAGCCGTTCAGGTGATGACTGCCCACAAAGCCAAAGGGCTGAAATTCGGAGTCGTGATTGCTGACCTGCATGCCATGCGAAACCCGCTTACACACGAGCAGTATTGGGAAGACCTTCAACTTCCGGAGTTGGGAAATGTTGCCTCTGTCCTGCTCAACATCAGTAAAGATGATTTGGAAATAGTCAGCAGAAAAGCAGTCTATGAGCACGAAAGAGCAAAAACAGATTTAGATTTCCTTAATAAGATTTATGTGTCCTTTACCCGTTCTGTGGACACTCTATTCCTGATAGGTAGTGTTTTACAAAGCAGAAGCAAAGATTATTTCTCCAGTTATCTTGTTGGTTTTCTCAAGAGTAAAGCCTTGTGGAAAGAGGAAAAACTGCATTATGAATGGGGTAAGTTTCCAAAATCAGTAGATGCCGGTGAAGAGGCCAAAGAAGAGAAAACTGTTGCTTTGTCCCGCAATTTCTCCACATCGTGGCACAAATACCTCGACATCGCACCGGTGGATGAAATCTATTGGGAAGCGTTGGGACAAGGAGTGCAGCGTACATTCGGCAAGTTGCTACACGCCATTTTGTCAAAAATAAAATATGCTGAAGAAGCAGAGCAACAGGTGGAAGCCTATCGCTATTCAGGGATATTGGATGAAGCAGAGGCTCACCATTTCAACCTGCTTCTAAAAAAAGTTTTTGCTCATCCCGATTTAAAACGTTATTATAATAAAGGAGTGGTAATAAAAACCGAAACAGAGCTTTATGATGCAGATAAAGGCCGGCTTTTGCGTCCTGACAGGGTGGTGCTTGCCGGAAACACGCTGACTATCCTCGACTACAAAACTGGTGTAAGAGAAGATAAGATAGAAAAGAAATACCGAAAGCAGGTAAACGGATACGGCGAAGTATATGCCCGCCTCGGGTTCAAAAATATTGAGAAAAAACTGATCTACATTCACGAAGACGCTGTGGAAGTCGTGGATTTATAGGCCGGCAAGGTGTACTTTGTGTCATTTTTTTACGATGGAGAGATACAGCCGACTGTGTTTTATAAAACCCTTTACAGGAAAGTTTCATGTCCAGATATTATTTTGTGAAATTACACTAACTTTGTAACGATATTTTTCACGATTTATCTTTAAACAACTTCAATAATAACAGATTATGGTAAAAGCGAAAAAAACCATCAATCGTGAAATTTCCTGGCTTCACTTCAACGGCAGAGTTTTACAAGAAGCCATGGATACTCACAATCCATTGATTGAACGGTTGCGTTTTCTCGGGATTTTCTCCAACAACCGCGATGAGTTTTTCAGGGTTCGCATTGCCACACTTCGGCGGCTGATAGAGATGGAAAAAACCCGTGATCAGAATCTTGGGTTTGCTCCTAAAAGAATCCTGAAAGAAGCCACGGATCTTGTGGCTGTTCAGGAAAAGAAGTACAACGAAACTTTTCTTGCCATCAAAAATCAGCTGAGAGAAAACCAGATTTATTTTGTGGATGAAACAGAACTGATTGCTGAACAAGGACATTTTGTACGGCAGTTTTTTACAGAACATCTTCGTCCGTTTTTGTTTCCCATTATGCTTAAGAACCTGAAGAGTCCCGGTTTGCTCCGCGACAAATTTATCTACCTTGCTGTTGTTCTGCACGATTCAAAGGGGAGAGAAGAGGATGATTATGCACTTATTATGGTTCCCACTCACCATTTTTCAAGATTTCTGCTTCTTCCTGATTATCAGGGAAAAAAGTATATTATGATGCTGGACGATGTGATTCGTTTTGGGCTGAAGGAGGTTTTTAAAGCTTTCGACTTTGACACCTTTGCCGCCTACACCATTAAGTGTACCCGTGATGCCGAACTTGACATCGACAACGACTTTTCAAAAAGTTTCTATGAACTAATGAGCGAAAGCCTGGAACAGCGAAAAAGAGGGCTGCCCGTTCGTTTTGTTTACGACAATGAAATACCTCCGGTTCTTTTAAAGCGGCTGCTGAAAAGGTTAAAAATTTCGGAGGATGACAGTCTTCGCGGCGGCGGTCGTTATCACAACTTTCGCGATTTTATCGGATTTCCCAATCTCGGCGACCGCAGCCTGGTTTATCCTAAAATGAAGCCTTTGCCACACCCGTTGCTGAAAGAAAATACTAACATTCTGAAAGTAATAAGGCATCAGGACATAATGTTACATTATCCATATCAGTCATTTCAGTATCTTGTGGACCTGCTTCGTGAGGCCTCCATCGATCCAAAGGTAAGAGCCATAAAGATGACTTTTTACCGTGCTGCCCGTGATTCCAATGTTATCAACGCACTGATAAATGCAGCCCGAAATGGAAAAAAAGTTACTGTATTTCTTGAAATTCAGGCACGTTTTGATGAAAAAGCCAACATCTATTGGGCTGGCAGGCTGAAAGAGGAAGGCGTGAAAATTATTAAAAATCTACCAGGCTATAAAGTCCATGCCAAGCTGATGCTGATAAGACGAAAAGAAGATGGTGAGAACATATATTATGCCCACATCAGTACGGGTAATTTCAACGAATCTACTGCACGAATTTATGCCGATGACGGGCTTTTCACCGCCAACAAGGAGATTGGTAAAGAAGTCAACATGCTGTTTCATTTGCTGGAATCACCTTATACGCCACCACTGTTCAAACATCTCCTTGTTGCCCCATACTATATGCGACGGAATATCCTCCGGCTGTTAAATAGTGAAATGAAGAATGCAAAAGCCGGTCGCGAAGCTTGGATAATCATTAAGATGAACAGCCTTGTGGACAGAAAACTGGTGCGAAAGTTAAGTCAGGCTTCCAACGCCGGCGTAAAGATTAAAATTATTTGTCGCGGAATATGTGTGTTGGTTCCGGGAATACCGGGATTTAGCGAGAATATTGATGTGGTGGGTGTTGTGGACAAATTTCTGGAGCATTCGCGTCTTATGGTTTTTGGTAACGGCGGTCATCCGCTTTACTATATCTCGTCTGCAGACTGGATGATTCGTAATTTTGACCATCGCTTTGAAGTGGCCTGCCCAATATACGATAACAAAATTCAGGAAGAGTTGATGCATATGTTGAAAACGCAGCTTTCTGATAATGTCAAGGCAAGATACATCAACAGCGAGCCTATCAATCAATATAAGCTACCTGCATCTGCTGAAAAAGCCATACGTTCACAGTTTGTCCTCTATGATTATTTTGAGAAGTTGGCGAAATAAGGAAGACACAAGCGGATACTTGCGCCATTTATTAGCACAAAAAAATAAAAATAAAAAAATATTGGTCAGTTCAAAGAATGTTACTATTTTTGCACCCCAAATTCAAGAAATAAATTTACTATGTATTTATCCGTAGAAGAGAAGAAAGAAATTTTTGCAAAGTACGGTAAGGATGATCAGGATACCGGATCGGCAGAAGGCCAGATCGCACTGTTTACCTACCGTATTAAACATCTTACAGAGCATCTGAAGCGAAACAAAAAAGACGTGTTTACGCAACGGTCGCTCGTTCGCATGGTTGGAAAGCGCAGGAAACTGCTGGAATATCTCAAAGAAAAGGATATCGAAAGATACCGTGCCAT
This sequence comes from Bacteroidota bacterium, assembly GCA_024280235.1. Taxonomy (GTDB): domain Bacteria; phylum Bacteroidota; class Bacteroidia; order Bacteroidales; family F082; genus Sulfidibacterium. The sequence goes on from JAJRQN010000205.1 coordinate 33,669, forward strand.
TATCAAACAACTAGGGCTAAGAAAGTAGATATGCCCTATTTCACAAAAAAAGGCAATTATTCGATTGCCTTTTTTTGTGTTTATGCAGGCTACAACTACCCTCCGACTTTCCTAAAATAGTTTTTCCGGTACAAGTTACGGGGTATTCAGTATAACAATCTTAGAAACAGTAGCTTATACGGCCTGCAATAATTAAAACGAAATAAAAACATTAAAAAAATATTTATGTCAGCACAAGCTATCACAAAAACATTTCAAATGGCAGATGGCACAACCATCTCCATCGAAACCGGCAGACTTGCCAAACAAGCTGACGGATCAGCAGTAGTAAAGATGGGAAATACCATGCTTCTCGCTACCGTAGTTGCCGCTCAGGAAGCAAAGGAAAATGTGGATTTTATGCCACTTTCTGTAGATTATAAAGAACAATATTCGGCTACCGGAAAATTCCCCGGCGGCTTTTTCAAACGCGAAGGTCGTCCTTCGGAATATGAAATTCTTATCTCCCGGCTGGTGGACCGCGCCTTACGACCTCTGTTTCCGGCAAATTTCCATGCCGAAACTCAGGTTATCATTCAACTTATTTCGGGTGGTGATGATGTAGCCCCTGATGCGCTTGCCGCACTCGCTGCTTCTTCCGCACTCGCCGTTTCTGACATCCCTTTTCACGGACCTATCTCTGAGGTCAGAGTTGCTTTTATCGATGATAAATTTGTTATCAATCCGAGCATCAGTCAAATGGAAGAAGCTAATCTTGAACTTATGGTTGCTGCCAGCGAAGACAACATAATGATGGTGGAAGGCGAGATGAAAGAAGTCTCCGAATCCCTCATGTTGGAGGCAATTAAAGCAGCACATGAAGCTATCAAAATTCAATGCCGTGCACAGAATGAGCTGGCTGCCATGGTTGAAAAATCACAACCCAAACGTGAGTATTGCCATGAGACTAATGATGAAACGTTGCAAAAACAGGTCAAAGAGGCCACTTTCCAAAAATGCTACGACATAGCCTTGCAGGGAAACCCTGACAAAAACGCCCGTTCGGAAGCTTTTAAAGCTGTTCGTAATGAATTTATCGAGAGCCTCACGGAAGAAGAAAAAACCGCGAAGACAGACATGGTGAAACGCTATTTTCACGATGTGGAAAAAGAAGCTCTCCGTCAGGCTCTTCTGAACAGTAGAACCCGCATGGATGGCCGGAAGTTAAATGAAATCCGCCCCATTTGGAGCGAAGTGAACTATCTGCCTTCTGCACATGGATCATCTATCTTTACACGTGGCGAAACACAGGCATTGGTAACTTGTACTTTAGGTAACAAAATGAACGAACAGATGATCGATGGCGCAGTTTTTGATGGTACATCCAAGTTCATCTTGCATTATAACTTTCCGGGATTTTCCACCGGCGAAGTTCGGCGTTTCGGCAGTCCGGGACGGCGCGAAATAGGCCATGGTAACCTCGCTATGCGTGCACTGAAATTTGTCCTCCCCGAAGGTGATGACAATCCCTACACCATCCGTATCGTCTCTAACATTCTAGAATCCAATGGCTCCTCTTCCATGGCAACGGTTTGTGGCGGGACATTAGCGCTTATGGATGCAGGCGTAAAAATTCAAAAACCCGTTGCAGGTATCGCCATGGGGCTGATTACCGATACGGAAACAAAAAAATATGCCATCCTTTCCGATATCCTCGGCGATGAAGACCACTTCGGCGACATGGATTTCAAAGTAACCGGAACGAAAGACGGTATTACCGCCTGCCAGATGGACATCAAAGTAGATGGCTTACCTTACGAAGTATTAGAAGAAGCGCTGGAACAAGCCCGTCAGGGTCGTCTGCACATCTTGGGCGAAATGGCCAAGACCATCACAGAACCGCGTTCGGACTACAAAGAAAATGTCCCGCGCATAGAACGCATGTTAATTGCCAAAGAATTTATCGGTGCTGTGATTGGCCCCGGCGGAAAAGTCATTCAGGAAATGCAACGTGAGACAGGCGCTACTATTGTCATCGAAGAAGTTGGAAATAATGGCGTTATCGACATTGTCTCTCCTGACAAAGCCTCCATTGAAGCAGCCAAAGCACGAATCAAAGGCATTGTGGCCATTCCGGAAGTAGGCGAAGTTTACGAAGGAACCATCAAAAGCATTGTTCCTTTTGGCGCCTTTGTAGAAATTCTTCCCGGCAAGGAAGGGTTGCTCCACATTTCCGAAATCGACTGGCATCGCATTGAAAAAGTTGAAAGCGTTCTGCACGAAGGTGAAAAGGTAAAAGTGAAACTTATCGGTGTAGATGAGCGTAACGGCAAAATGAAACTTTCGCGTAAAGCACTGATTAAAAGACCCGAAAGAAATTAATTTTCGGGAACGAAACTTTTCATTACAATAAACGTAGTCAATAAACCAAAAACAGAAGGAAGATAAGCATGAGGCAGCTTAAAATCACCAAGCAGGTAACCAACCGTGAAACCGCATCGTTAGACAAATACTTGCAGGAAATCGGGAAAGTTGATTTGATTACAGCAGAACAAGAAGTTGAACTGGCCAGAAGGATAAAACAGGGTGATAAAAAGGCCTTGGAAGAGTTGACAAAAGCCAACCTGAGATTTGTGGTTTCTGTTTCAAAACAGTACCAAAATCAGGGTTTAAGCCTTCCCGACCTCATTAATGAAGGGAATCTCGGACTTATCAAAGCGGCACAACGTTTTGATGAAACCCGTGGTTTCAAATTCATTTCGTACGCCGTGTGGTGGATTCGTCAGTCTATTCTTCAGGCATTGGCCGAGCAATCGCGTATTGTCCGCCTGCCATTGAATAAGATCGGCTCCATCAACAAGATTAACAAAGCTACGGCAAAGCTGGAGCAGAAATACGAACGCGAACCCGACTACAAAGAGATTGCCGGAATACTGGATATGACGGTTAATGAGGTGAAAGAATCCAAGAGAAATGCCGGAAGACACGTCTCAATGGATGCTCCTCTGATTCAGGACGAAGACAACAACATGTACGACATCCTGAAAAGTGAGGAGTCAATAACGCCGGAGACAGGCTTATTGTACGAATCGTTGCGCAAGGAAATTGACCGTGCTATTTCGACACTTACCCAGCGTGAAGCCGATGTGGTCCGTTTGTATTTTGGTCTGAACGGCGGTCATCCTATGACACTTGAAGAAATCGGTGAAAAATTTGATCTGACGCGCGAGCGTGTTCGTCAAATCAAAGAAAAAGCTATTCGCCGTCTGAAACAGACTTCTCGGAGTAAAATATTGAAATCTTATTTGTAATGCGAATCAAGGGTTAAAATATTAGGCTAATAAAAGCAGCAGCAATTTTACCAAATACGTGAACCATGAGGCCTTTAGTTGACCTGACCTTACTTGCTCTTTGAAAATCAGTCTTTTCTATTAACCAATTGAAGAAC
>JAJRQN010000206.1 GCA_024280235.1 Bacteroidota bacterium
CTGTTTTATCTTTCAAATTGACATTCCATATTCAATGGGAAGGGGAGGTTATGTATCTATACGAAAAGACAAAAACTTCATCCTATTCAAAATCTGCTAGTTATGTTGTTTCAGCATTTAACAAATAAACACATGAAACACCCATGGTGGGTAAATCCGACACACTCGTCTGTAAAGCGGGCAAACCCGTCTCTGCGACACGGGCAAGCAGATGATTATCCCAAAAAATAGTCATCGGATTAAACGGATTCAACAGATTCAACGCCTGCCTGACGGCGAGGCAGGGATGTTTTTTGCTTACTAAAAACTAAAATCCGCTTAATCCACTTAATCCGCCTGTCCCGCCTGTTGGTACAACAGCAAGCGGGGATAATAAATATATAATGTTAAATGACAGTTAATTACAAAATTATAAACATATAAAAAATCTGGAAAAACAAATGTTGGAAATTGGTGTTGAAGGCTTTAGTGAGAGTCCTGCCAAAATGAATATCTGCTCCGGAAAGTTTCAAATAACCATTGACGAACCCGAAAATATAGGGGGAACAAATAAAGGCCCTGCTCCCTTGCAGGTGTTACTGATGGCATTGGCAGGCTGTCTCAATATCACCGGACATGATGTTGCCCGTCAGTAGGGGTTGATTTTGAAAGGGATGCATATAACGATAAGGGGACGAATGAACCCGGCTGTTTTTATGGGCAGTCAGATGAACGAACGTTCCGGCTTTCAGGATATTCAGGTAAAAATAGATGCAGAATTTGTTGGTGTAACCCAAGTTCAGATGAATTATTGGCTGGTGGAAACCGAACGCAGATGCCCGGTAACCGACAATATTAAGATGCTACACGAATTGTGGTAAAAGCGCAAACAGTAAGTCTTTCATGATAAGTTTTTCTATTGATAGTGCATGTTTTTTACCGCTTTTTTGATGCCTTTCACATCCATGTTGCACATGCGATAGAGTTCTGATTTTTTACCGTGTTCAATAAACTGGTCCGGAACACCGAGGTTTATTACTTTGTTGGAATAACGATGAAGAGCTGTAAAAGCGGCAATATTACTTCCCATACCACCACGGATCACACCATCTTCAACGGTCAGAATATTCTTGTAATGGCCGGCAATGTGATGCAACAGTTCTTCATCCCACGGTTTCAGAAATCGCAGGTCGAAAACTGCCGGAAAGAGATTTTCTTTTTCCAATTGTCGTGCCGCTTCCAGCGCAAAGTTCCCCGGTTGTCCGAGGGTGATGATGGCGATGTCTTCTCCTGCTTTCAGCATTTTTCCTTTTCCGATTTCCATTCTTTCGAACGGTTGCTGCCATCCGGAAGCTTTCAGAAATCCGTAGCCGCGCGGATAGCGGATGGCGAACGGCCCTTTTTTGTATTGCGAAGCGGTGTACATCATTTGCCGTAGTTCCGTTTCGTCCATGGGGGCAGCCACCACCATGCCGGGAATACTGTTGAGAAAAGCCATATCGAAAACGCCGTGATGGGTAGCGCCATCGGCACCTACCAATCCGGCGCGGTCGATGCCGAAAACCACCGGCAATTTTTGCAAGGCCACATCATGAATTACCTGATCGTAAGCCCGTTGTAAAAAAGTGGAGTAAATCGTACAAAATGGAGGGAAACCGGCAGCTGCCAGTCCTGCCGAAAAGGTAACGGCATGCTGTTCGGCAATACCCACATCAAAGACACGTTCGGGAAATTTTTCCATCATAAAAGTCAAGGCCGAGCCTGAAGGCATGGCCGGCGTTATGGCAACGATTTTTTTGTCTTTTTCCGCCAGTTCGAGCAAAGTGCGTCCGTAAACTTCCTGATAGGTAATGCGGTCTTCCGGGTCTTCGGCAATCAACGCACCGGTTTTCCGGTCAAAACGGCCCGGCGCATGAAAAAGGGTCTGTTTTTTTTCGGCTTCTTTAAAACCTTTGCCTTTGGTGGTGATGATGTGTAACAGCTTAGGCCCTTTTATTTTTTTTGTTTCGCGCAAAGCGGAAAGCAGTGTTGGCAGGTCATTGCCATCCACCGGGCCAAAATAACTGAACTGAAAAGCCTCGAACAGGTGGCTGTTGCGCAGAAAAGCTTCCTTCATGACACCGGTATTTTTATCAATGGCTATTCCGTTGTCGTTCAGGATAATCAACAGGTTGGCATGCGATGCACCGGCATTGTTTAATCCTTCGATGGCCATGCCGCCGGTCATGGCACCATCACCTACAACGGCAATATGATGACGATTTTTTTCGCCGTTAAGTCCGGAAGCCACGGCCATGCCGAGTGCTGCTGAAATAGCGGTGGAAGCGTGTCCCGTTCCAAAAGTATCGTATTCGCTTTCGCTGCGCGAGGGGAAGCCGCTGATGCCTTTGTATTGCCTGAGTGTATGAAAAACATCGCGGCGGCCCGTGAGGATTTTATGGGCATAAGCCTGATGGCCCACATCCCAAATGACGCGGTCGTAAGGGGTATTGAAAATATAATGTAAGGCAATGGAAAGTTCGATTACACCGAGGCTCGAACCCAAATGGCCGGGATGTACCGAAACCACATCAAGGATAAAGTTACGCAACTCTTGTGCCAGCAAAGGCAATTGCTCCTCTGTCAGTTTTTTTAAATCGCCGGGCGTATCAATAGCTGCCAGTAATGGTCCCGGTTTTGGTTGCTGCACTTTCATGGAGGGCAAAGGTAGGGAAAAAGCGCTTTGGGTTTGGGTAGGAAATGAGGCGTGGGATATGTTAAATTTCAAACAAAATTTTGTTTTCTCATTTTTTTTTATTTTTTTGCAAAAGAAATTCAACAGAGCCCAAATCACCCTGCTGATTTCCACCGGAACCAAATTTTAATGAATTGAATAAATATTCAATAAAGGGAAAGAAATATGCCATAGGCATAAAAATACCCCCTTTGATTGAAATA